>JAUQWQ010000143.1 GCA_030835085.1 Ignavibacteria bacterium | reverse complement strand
ATACTTGAAGTAACTGGCTTGAATGTAAAGAATGAAAGATCATTCCCCGCTGTAAGAGATGTTTCATTTCAAATTTCAGCAGGTGAAATACTGGGTATTGCCGGAGTTGAAGGCAACGGTCAGACTGAACTCATAGAAGCTTTATGCGGTTTGCGTAAAATTGAATCAGGAAGAATAAAGATCAATGGTAATGAAATCACAGGCAGAACAGAAATAGCACACATTCCTGCAAACAGGCATAAACACGGCATTGTGGCTGAATACAGCCTTTCAGAAAATATTCTGCTTGGGAGAGAAAATGAAAGCCGGTTTTCTATGGGTCTGCTGCTAAAGAAAAACGCGATTGATTCCTTTACCGATGACATTATTGCAGAATATGACATAAGGCCTCAGGATCACAGTGCTCTTATTGCGGAACTCTCAGGCGGCAATCAGCAAAAGTTAGTAGCTGCAAGAGAGATGACAAAACAAACTGATGTTATTGTAGTAAGTCACCCCGCGCGCGGGCTGGATATAAAAGCTGCGAACTTTCTCTATAAAACGATACTGGAAGAAAGCTTAAAGGGCAAAGCAATACTGCTTGTTTCATCTGACCTTGGTGAGCTGCTGAAGTTGTGCGATAGAATTGCTGTAATGTTTAAGGGTAAATTCGCCGCAATTTTTGACGCTAAGCAAACAAATGAACGGGAAATTGGCGAATTTATGCTGGGAGTCAAAGGAAGATAATTTGGTAAGACTGAATAAATATATTATTTATACAACAGGACCGGTAATCTCAATAATCCTTTCTTTGGTAATTGGTGGTGTGCTGATAGCTGTTATCGGGCAGGATCCGTTTGAAGTCTACATAAAACTATTTGGTGAAACTCTGGGCAACACATACGGGATAGGTCAGGTGTTGTTCAAAGCAACTCCTTTAATACTAACCGGCTTATCAGTAGCTTTTGCATTCCGCGCGGGATTGTTTAACATCGGCGCAGAGGGTCAGCTGACAGTTGGCGCATTCGCATCAGCATGGGCGGGTTTTACATTTGTTTCTCTGCCATGGATAATACTGATACCGCTTTGTGTATTGGCAGGTTTTTTGGCGGGAGCATTCTGGGCAGGTATTGCTGGTTATTTAAAAGCAAGGTTTGGCTCACATGAAGTGATAAATACAATTATGCTGAATTTTATTGCGCTTGCTGTAGTCAGCTATCTTGTTAATAATGTATACATGGTGCCCGCAACAATTCATACCCCGGAAATCTCTCCAAATGCTGTACTGCTCAGGTTTGATATAATTACAGGGCTGTTCAAGGGCTCACCGTTCAACCTGAGTTTCATTATCGCACTTGCGGCATGTTTTGTGATTTATTTCTTAATTCAGAAAACGCCATTTGGCTACAGGATAAAAACACTAGGATTCAATGCGAACGCCGCTGAATATGCGAAGATGAATGTAAAAAAACTTACTATCTCAGCAATGGCAATTACAGGCGGGCTGGCTGGACTTGGCGGCTTAAATTTTGTAAATGGATATAAGCATTACTTTGAGCTGGGTTTTTCTGAAAATGCAGGGTATGTTGGTATTGCAGTTGCACTTATAGCACGGAATAATCCTTTTGCGATCGTTGTAATAGCAGTATTTTTCGGGATACTGGAATACGGCGGCTTGACTGTCAATACACTTGTACCGAAAGAAATTGTTACAATATTGCAGGGCGTAATTATACTACTGATCATAACATTCACTAAAATTTTTGACAAGAAAATCAAATTAAAGAAGGCATAGCTGAATTTGCAGGAACTGCTGACAATAACATTTGTATTGCAAACGCTGAGGATTACTATCCCCTACCTGCTGCCATCACTTGGGGCGGTTTATTCAGAAAAAGGCGGAGTTGTTAATATTGCCCTTGAAGGTATTCTGCTTAGCGGTGCTTTTGCCGCAGCGGCCGGGACTTACTATACCGGTAACGTATTGTTTGGAATATTATGCGGAGTAATTGCAGGAATATTAATTTCTCTGATACACAGTATCATCACAATTACTTTTAAGGCTAACCAGATAGTTTCAGGCATTGCTCTGAATATTTTCGCCTTCGGCTTTACAAAATTTTTCTGTAAAATTCTTTTCGGCAGCTCCAGCAATTCAGAACGTATACCGGGACTTGAAACATTGAACCTGCCCTTCAACCCGTTTTTACTGATCTGTGTTTTGATACTTGCTGTAACATATTTCGTAATTTATAAAACTAAATTCGGACTTAGATTGCGGGCAGTTGGCGAAAATCCCGAAGCGGCTGATTCATTAGGCATTAATGTTAACAGTATTAGATATATTGGTGTTCTTATCAGCGGTGCGCTGGGGGGATTAGGCGGGGCATGGCTTGCAATGGATCAGCATAGTTTTACTGACGGCATGTCCGCCGGCAGGGGTTACATTGCGCTGGCAGCAATGATAATCGGCAAATGGAATCCGTTAGGTGCAGCAGCAGCATGCCTGCTCTTCGGACTTGCAGAGAGTTTTACACTTCAGTTCCAGGATTCAGGTATTCCAACGCAATTCATACAGTTGCTGCCTTATGTGCTTACGATCATAGTTCTGGCAGGATTCATCGGTAAAGCAAATCCGCCAGCCGCAGATGGAATTCCATATGATAAAAAAGACTGACCCAGCTTGTTATTTAACCAGAACAGCCTTGCCGTAATAGTTACCCTGGTCAGTTCTTAATGAATAAAAATAAACTCCGCTTGGATAACCTGAAGCATCCCATGCAACAGAAAAACTGCCCGGACCCTGTCTCGTCTGGAGAAGTACTTCTACAAACTCACCGCTTGCATTATAAATATCCAGCACAACATTTGTACTTTGTATTAGTTTGTATGAAATATTCGTTACCGGATTAAAAGGATTCGGATAATTCTGTTCCAGTGTATTTACAAAAGGAATTGTGTTAACTCCCGGGTCAGAAATCCCCACAACAGTTCCTGTGTATTTATAGAACTCGTGCCCTGACGCATAAGCAATACTATCGCTTGCGATATATATTCCGTGAATACTGCTTCCAACATTAATTAATGTCCATGTTTGTCCGCCATCGGTGGTTTGTCTAAGGCCGGTACCGATATGATTTGCTATCCATCCTGTGCTCGCATTAATAAATCCTATCGGGTCAAGGTCGTTACCGCTGCCGGGGATATTAATCCTTGTCCAGCTTAGTCCGCCATCGGTTGATTTAATAACAGCGCCGTTTCCGGCAGCAAACCTTTCAACAGTAGCGTATCCAAGCAATGAATTGACAAAATAAATATTCCAAACGTGCTCACTCTGAATAAACGATTTATATCTTTTTGACCATGAATTTCCGCCATCTGTTGTATACAGCATAACACTGCCTTCTGTTACAATATTGCTTCGGCAGCCTACAAAACCGGTATTTTCATTCATGAACTTTATGCCCACCTGGTAATTACTGTATGCACCCATATCGATATTTTCATACGTAAGCCCGCCATCGGTAGTTTTAATAATGTTCGTGGGTCCGCTGTATTTCCCAGAACCGTACATGGTGAGATCACCAACAACAGAAATATCACATACCCCAACAGGCGGAGGAAAAATTGTGGTATCAACTCTCATCCAGTTAGTGCCGCCGTTAGTTGTTCTGTACAAATGTCCGCCTAAAGAGCCTGCCCATCCCAAATTCGCGTTATTAAAAGCAACGCTTCTCAGGCAGTCTGCATCAACAGCAAGCTGTTCGGTGAAATTAAGTCCGCCGTTAGTAGTTTTGAATATTTTATCCGGGGAGCCGCACTGAACGACCCATCCTGTATTTTCGTTAATGAACCAGAGATCTTCATAACGACCCTGTGCTTCCGGCAAGCCCGGCATAATTTGCCATGTTTGTGAATAAATTCCATAACAAAGCAAGCATAAAAGTATCAAATATTTAGTTTTCATAATAGATTATTTTATTAAGATCATTTTTCCGGTAGAATGAAATTTTTCTGTTTGGATATTATAAAAATAGATACCGCTTGAATATTCGGCTGCATCCCATTTTTCCTGATATATGCCGGCATTAAGGTGTTGGTTTACAAGTTCACGCACAAGCCTGCCTGCGGCATCATAAATATTTATTTTAACAATTGAGGCTTCAGGTAATGCAAACCTGATTACAGTTGCCGGGTTAAAAGGGTTGGGGAAATTAGGGTAAAGAGCGTATCCTTTGGGAATAATACCTGTAACAGGTTCTATGCCGATCACTTTGAAACTGTACCTTGCTATATATTGCAGCGGTGATGCACTTGAAGCTGTAAAACTTCCTGCAGCTATTAATTCACTGTTATACACGCATAAAGTATATACAGCATTATTGAAGTTACCGGTACTTGCCCATGCGGTACCTGACCATTTGGCAATATTTTTAATTCCAATATTATTAATAGCGGTAAAAAATCCGCCAATAAATAACTCTCCGTTATTAACAGCAATTGCGCTAATAGTTACACTATTCCCGTTGAAAATTTCTGAAGTAAACGCGGACCATGAAGTACCGTTCCATTTTGCGATCTTATTTGCACTTATACTGCCTGCAGTAGTAAAAGCTCCTCCGGCTACAAGTTCATTGTTATAAACTCCCAAAGAAAAAACCGAACTGTTCATACCGCTGCCTAATGGTGACCAAACAGTGCCATTCCATTTTGCTATTCTAAAGGCTTGATTCCCTCCGGCAAGAGAAAACGTACCACCGGCAATCAGCTCATTATTAAAAATTACAAGTGATGTAACAACATTATTTACACCGGTTCCAAGGGGAGTCCATGTTGTACCGTTCCATTTGGCTATCCTGTTACAAGGGTTTCCTCCGGCATTTGTAAATGCCCCGCCTGCATAAAGCTCACCATTATATACTATCAAAGCATTCACAAAATTATTCATTCCGCTTCCAAGAGATATCCAGGAGCTGCCATTCCATTTTGCGATATAGTTTGCAGACTGACCCCCGGCTTCAGTAAAATTTCCCGCAGCAATAAGTTCGTTATTAAATACAGTTAATGCATAAACATCATCATTCATTCCTGTACTTAAGGAGCTCCATTCACTCCCGTTCCATTTAGCGATATGTTTGGCAGAATCATTACCTGCAAAAGTAAAGCTGCCGCCTGCAACAAGACTTCCTTCAAAAACTGCAGTAGAAAGGACAGAATTATTCATTCCACCCTGTAATTGTGACCAGATCCTGGTAACGGTATCAGCAACTGCGGCAAATCTTAAAACATCACCGCCGTATGTATTGAACTCACCGCCGCAAAAGAACATATTACCCGAAACAGCAAATGTCAAAACCTGCGCATTAAAACCCAGCCCCGAAGGATTCCATGAGCTTCCGTTCCAGTATGCTATCTTAGATGCGGCAATTCCGCCTGCATTTGTAAAATTACCGCCGGCATAAAGCAGGTTGTTGTAACTGTATAATGATGCGACTACGCCATCCATCCCGCTTCCCAAAGCGGACCAGATAGTTCCGTTCCATCTGGCAATTCGGTTCACCTGTATTGACCCGGACAGAGTGAAACTTCCGCCAGCATGAAGAAAGCTACCATCCGAATGCAGCGAGTAAACCTGGTTATTAAAGCCATCGCCAATATTTATCCATTCTGTCCCGTTCCATTTTGCTATTCTGTTAAGCGAGGTTGAACCTGATGAGGTAAAAAATCCGCCGGCAATCAATTCACCGTTGTGAGTTGTAACAGCACGTATAAATGCATTAAAACCGCTGCCAAACGGCAGCCATGAAGTTCCGTTCCACTTTGCTATATAATTAGCAGGTGCACCGCCGGCTTCTGTGAAATTTCCGGCTGCAACCAATTCATTATTAAATACAGTTAAAGAAAATACACTTCCCGCAATACCGGTACCTACTGAAGACCAGGCACTTCCATTCCATTTAGCGATATTGCTTACTGTTTGTGTTCCGGCAACAGTAAACTGACCCCCGGCATACAGCTCATTATTAAATACAGCCAGAGCATTTACATCACCGTTTAACCCTTCAGCCAGCGGACTCCATGCAGTACCGTTCCAAGAGGCAATTTTTCCTGCAGGTAAATTTCCTGCGGTAATGAAAGTACCTGCGGCTATCAGGTTTCCCTGGTAAGATACCATTGCTTTTATTGAGCTGTTTGTTCCGCTGCCAAGTGCAAGCCAGCCTGTACCGTTTGAAAACAACGGAACAACATATATCAATAATACAGCAATTGAATGAAGAATTCTTTTCATAATTTAGGTTTACTAATTTAATTTAAGATAATATAAAATTATAATATATCCAAAGACTTTGAAACGGGTTTGTTAAGGGGTAATTTTCTTCTTTATTAATCATTAAAACATCGTTAATTTTACTTACTTGGCAATTAATTTAAGTAAATATAAAAGCTTACTGGCAGGAAGTAAATATATCTTTTTGCTCAATTTAAGTGATAAGATATTTTCATTTATCGTTATGCTGCTATTGGCCCGGAATTTTTCAACCGAAATTTACGGGCAGATAGTAACCCTTTTAACTTTAAGCATTGTATTGATATCTGTATTCGATCTTGGACTGCCCATCTATATTCAGCGTGAAATTGCTGTAAACCGTTCTACCGCTTCAGAGATTTACAGCCGGGTGTTCCTGTTTGGTTCATTATTAATGGTACTGTATTTCACGCTGGGCTCGGCTGCGGTTTTTATCATATATCCGGATATTCCTTACAGTTTGTTTATCATAATTTCGCTGATGATGTATTCTTCTTTTTTAGTGACTGTAAATAATAAAACGTTATCGGGAATTAACGAATATAAAAAGCAGTTTCTGTCATTCATTCTTCCGAGAATCATAGTATTAGCAGTAATTATCCCCGGAATATATTTATTTTCAATGACAGAAAGGAGCCTTCTGCTGGTTATGTTTACAGGCATCGCTTCCAATCTCGTAATATCTGTTATTATACTGTGCAAAAATGAGATCAGGCTATCATTGAAATACTTTTCATTTTCAGGAATACAGAAGATACTGGCAATTTCATTACCTCTGGGAATTGCAGTTGTTTTCAACCTGCTGTACGACAAGATCGATCTGCTTCTGATATCCAAACTGCGCAGTTTCGATGAAGCTGCTTTTTACAGCATCGCATACGGTTTATTTAAATCATCATCAATTGCGTTTTCCTTTTTGCTAGTGAGCGGTTTCACAAGGGTTGCCGAACTGCACAGGGAACCGGCTGCCATTATGAAATTCCTTAAAGAACATACAATGCTGGTAAGCATTATATGTATCATTTGTTCAGTAATTTTATTTGTTTTCGCTGAATTTATCATAACTGCTTTTTATACCGGCAAATTCGAAAATTCAGTAAATATTCTGCGTATTCTTTCAATTGGGATAATTGCTATGGGTCTAAATAACCTCACTGGAATAATTCTCAACGGAATGGGATATTTCAAGATAGTAATGTTTATTACTCTATACGCACTGATAATGAACGTGGTTCTGAATGCGTTCCTTATCCCAAAATACGGAATAACAGCATCGGCAGTATTAACAGTAATAACTGAATTTTTTATTTTTGCCCTTGAGTGGTACTACCTGAAGAAAATATTGGTTAACTTGCAGTCCAAGAAAACATAAACAAGCTCAAAGATTAATGGGAACATCAAACTGGCAGAACATTTCATATAATATAGAGCTCGTACGAAAGCTTGATCCAGATTCTATTCTTGATGTAGGTGTCGGTTTCGGGAGGTGGGGAATTCTTTTCAGGGAGTTCCTTGAAATATGGGATAATGGCAGATATGACGGTAACTGGCAGTGTGTAATAGACGGCATTGAAATATTTCCGGGATATATAAAAGATTATCACAGTTATTTTTACAATGAGATCTATACAGAAAACGCTCTGAAGCATTTACAGTTTGCTGAAAAGAAATATGACCTCATAAATTTTGGCGATGTAATAGAGCATTTTACCAAAGAAGATGGCATTAAGCTTATTGAACTTGCACTGCAAAGAGGTAAATATGTGCTTATCAATATACCGATTGGCAGGTACTGGGAACAGGAAGGCACGGAAATTAATCCTTTTGAGGCGCACAGGAGCGTATGGTATAACAATGATTTTACCAAATACAGGTATCATAAAATTAAAACATTTTATGATCTGACTCAGCGTGAGTTCAGTGTGGTTTTGATTTCAAATGAAAAAATAAAATTCACAAAAAAATACGGAAGGTTTTTCGGAGTAAAAAATTTTTTAAAACACAGACTGGGATTAAAGAAGACAATTGAGGGTATTGAAAAGGGCAAATGATAATATTAATGTTTTGTTCGCAGGCAGGTATCCTGAAAGCGGAGTTGTTTCTGGACCTGAGATGACAGCCAAAAGTGTGTTTGAAGAACACAATGTGAATAACAATTCAGTATTTCTGCAGTATTTCTTTGACGGAAGGAAATATTCAATTTTCAAAAAACTATTTGGCCGAACTGAAGCACTTGACGGGAGGATAATTACACTCGGGATATTCAGGATAATTCCGGAGCTTCGCAGAAGACACCCGGATATTATTCATTTAATTACATTTGAGCGATTTGCGGTAATTTTTTATATTTACAAAATGTTATTTAGAGTAAAGATATTGTATAATTCACACGGAATAGTCCGGTATGAGAACTCTGAACTGAAAAAATTACCTGCCTTCTACAGGTTCAAAGATATGTTATGCGAAAAAATATTTCTGAAGTATTCCGATAAAATTATTTTCCCTTCGGTTATGACGATAGACCTTGCCGGGAATAATTATAGCATTGAGGAGAATAAAGCTGTATTACTTCCAAACGGAGTAAACTCAGAATTTTTCAGTAATAAATTAAAACCTGACTTTTCAGGCAGATTAAAAGCAGTTATGCATTATAAAAATGAACTGAATTATTCCGCAATAGAATTACTTGAAAGATCATTAGAAAGAATTGAAATCCCAATTGATTTTTTTATATTAACTGATATAAAAATCAGCCTGCCTTCAACCGAAAATATAACATTTACTGAAAATCAATTGCTCACTGTAAGTGAGCTTCCCGGGTTTTACGAAGATAAAGATGTTTTCTTATCTTTAAATAAATATGATACATTTTCCACCTCAACTGCCGAAGCAATGGCATCAGGATTAATTCCTGTAATTACTTCGCAAACCGGTATCAGCAGGTATATTCAAAACGGAGTGAATGGATTCGTTTTTGATCATTATAATGAGGCAGGTCTGCCGGGCATATTGAAAGAGATTGCAAAAATGGATAATATTGAAATTACAGATTTACGCAAAAATGCAGTAAAAACAGCAGGTGAACTGAGCAATTATAATGTTTACAGGATGTATTATGAACTATACCGGGAAATTGCGGTATGAATATTCTGTTTCTAGTAAATGAACTCAGATATACATGCGGCGTTACCAACCATATTCTGCATTTAACACGCGGGCTTGCAGCAACCGGTGAAGTTAAGCTATGGATAATCTGCGGGGGCGGCAACGGTATAAACCGTTTCAGCGATATTGATGTAAATATAATTTCAGATGAAAGATTTCTTCATATAAACCGCAGCTTTTCGGGTTTCATTTCCGCTATAAATTTCCTGACGCGATTTATTCGTAAAAATGAAATTGACATAATGCATTCGCATTATCATTTTGGGGCAGCTATAGCACGCAGGGCATCTCAGCTTGCCAGAAAGACTGCAATTCAGACAAACCATGGTATACTGCAGGATATTGGCAGATTAAAACATTTTAATGCTGATAAGTATATTGCAATAAATGAACATATACAAAGATTCTTGCTGGAAAACAAGATTGCGAAAAGAGATGATATTGCGTTTATCAGGTGCGGTGTTCCGGTAAATGAATATTTAACATTGAAATCTCCTGCCAGTAAAATTAAAATAGTCTCTGCTTCCAGGTTTACTTTCAGCAAAGGACTAGATATTTTTATTCATGCTGTAAACAAACTGCCGGTATCACTTACAGAAAAAGCAGATTTCTATATTGCAGGTGAAGGTGAACTTGAAAGTGAACTGAAAGAACTGAATAGTTCTCTCGGAAACAAGGTGAAGTTTTCAGGTAAAGTGAATGATATGTATACATTCCTCAGTACTGCACATGTGCTTGTAAATGCTTCACGCACTCCCAATGAAGGTTTCCCTGCCATTATTACAGAAGCAGGCGCAACAAATACACTGGTAATAAGCTCAGATTTTGCCGGAGCAGAAGACGTGATCAAACATGGTGTGAACGGATTGGTTTATAAAGAAAACAGCTCAGAAAACCTGTGTAATTTAATGGCTGAAGTTATATCTGATATCGGAAAATACTCTCCTCTTTCAGAAAATTTTTATGAATTTACAAAGAAAGAATTTTCAATACCCGTAATGATACAAAAACATATTGCTTTATATAATAAATGTCTGAAAAAATAAAAAATATTTCAGTACTAATGCCAGCATATAACTGCGGAAAGTATATTTCTGCAGCTGTAAAAAGCATATTGAATCAGACATATACAAATTTCGAGTTCATAATAATAGATGACGGTTCAACTGATGAAACAGAACAGGTTATTAAGAGTTTTGCTGATAAAAGAATAAAGTACAAAAAGGTTGAACATAACGGCACTTCTGCAGCCCTGAATTACGGAATTGGATTGTGTAAATATGAATGGATCGCAAGGATTGACGCTGATGATTTAAATCCCCCTCAAAGACTTGGAGCTCAGGTACAGTTCCTTGAAAACAACAGAGAAATTGATATACTCTCTTCATGGTCAATATATTTTTCTGACCCCGCAAAAATCCTTTTTTTTCTGAATGAACCGCTCAGTCATAACGAAATATATAAATATCTAAATTTACATAACCCGATAAATCAATCTGCGATGATATGCAGAAAAAGTATCTTTGATAAATACAAATTTAATGAATCACTTAACAGTAATGAAGATTATGAGCTGCTCTACAGGTTACGGGATGAGTACAGGTTTGCGAATATGCCTGAATACCTTGTTTATACGAGGCTGCGGGAGAACTCAAGGACAGCCCGAGGCAATAGAAGTAACCTGTATGATATGCTGAATACCAATGCTTTCCGCAGGATGGTTGATTCAAAATCCAAAGGAGATCATTTCTACTGGGCATCGGTAGCCGCATGGCTAAACTATTTCTACGGCTCAAGGCAAAGCGCGCGGGGATATTTCAGGAATTCTTTTTCATTGAAGAATTTAACTGCATATTTTACTACATTTTTACCTGATAAATATTTCTTTAAGTTTATAGATTCACATTTAAAATACCGGATAAAAAGTTTCTTTAAAGAAAAGAGCAGTTTTAAAAAGGAATTGTCTCTATTATTGAAATAATTTTACATTGATTGTAATTTGAAAGAGTCCCGAAAATTTATATATTATTCCCTGGGGATATTTGCTGTATATGCAGCGGCGCTGCATATACTTGGATTTTTCAGTATTGGTTTATTATCAGATGACTACCTGAATATCTACGATGCGGTAAATTCCACATTTTACCAGAAACTTACCGGTCACCTTCCCTTTACCAATGCATTTCACATCAGGCCATTTTACTATTTATCGCTGGAAAAAAGCGTTAACCTGAGCACTTTGTTTGGATTTGCGCCTGATAATTTTTTATGGTTCAGGATACAGAACCTGATGCTGTTATATTTTATTTCATTTACAGCAGGATTAACAGTGCTTTATCTTACAAAAAGAGCGTCTGTATCGCTAATTTGTTCGCTCACAATATTGTTATATCCTAACAATATAAATAATATCTGCTGGATGGCTGCAAGGGTTGACCTTATATGCGGGTTTTTTTATGTAGTATCCATACTTGTATTTCTGATATACAGTGACTCAGGTAAAAAAATGTTCTTCTATATTTCAATTTTTACATTTTTTATGGCTTTATTTACCAAAGAGCTTGCCATAACTTTCCCTGCCGTTATTTTCTTTATTGAATATTTCAGAAAAGGAAAAACAGGGATCAAAAAAACTATCCCGTTATTGATAATATTTACTGTGATGCTTATAAGCTATTTTGTTTTCAGGATACTTATACTTGGAAACAACATGACAGAAATAGCTACACTCTACCAGGCTTTTCCGTTGAGCAATGCACCCGGTGTTTACGCCAGGTCATTGATAGCGCTGTCTATCCCAATGGATTTTATCACAATTAATTACCTGCTTAGAAACGATAATAAGATAATATTTCTATACCTGTTAATTTTATACGGTTCCGGTTTTTACCTGATATGGATAGCTGTTAAAACCGATATATACCGTATAATCGGGCAGCTGCTTGTATTCTTTTTTGTAATGATAACACCATATGCAATTGTTGGTTACATCCGCCCTCAGATGATACTTCTTCCTTTTGTTATATTAACAATATTTGTACTCTATCTTTACAGTGAGCAAAGAAGACTTAGCCTGAAACTTAATAAAAATGTACTTAGGGTATCGTTTACAGCAGCTGCAGCATTATGGTGTTTCTGGTCAGCTGTAACCGTTACTGACTGGAAAACATCATACGATAAAGCAATCGTGAATGTAAATAAACTGATAGAAGCCCCGCACACTCCCGGGAAAAAAATAGTACTGATCGGTAATCCCGGCAGGTATAAACAAACGTTTATGTTCGATAAAATGACAGGTGCGTATAACTTCTGGAAAAATAAACAATTTAATATCAATGATACGATCAATGATGTAATTCAGACAGCTGCTTTCCAGGAAAGTTCTATTGGAGCTAAACTTGACTACAAAAGTATATCGGCAACAGAATTTGAAATAAAAGCTACTGCGCCAAGACATTTTTTCTATATCGAAGGATACAACAGCGAAAGGATACGTACAGGATTTAAAAATGAGGATATATTGATAGAATTCACTGAATTCAATAATGTAGATAAACCAATTCGAATGAAACTTAAGATCTTATCTGATAAGATAGAATGTTTTCTTGCTGAAGAACTTGGTTTCAGGAAATTATACTGAGAAAGTATTACTTTAACCAGTTGAAATATAATATTTTACATATTACCCCGGATTTTAATTATGCCTGCGGAAGGTCTTATTACGTTTACCTGCTTTCTAAATATCTCAGTAAAAAGCACAATGTATTTGTTATAACAAACGGGGGTGACTCTCTTGAAAGGCTTGAAGAGAAAAAAATAGAATTCCTTAAAATAAAAAGTTTAAAATCAAAAAATCCCATTATAATTGCCAGGAACATAAAAGAAATCCGGAAATTTATCATTGATAATGATATCAGCATAGTGCATACACATCACAGGCTGACTGAGATTCTTGCATTGCAGGCAATAAAACTTATTAAGAAGGATAAACCTGCATCGGTATTCACATCACTAAGTATTGTAAACCGAAAATATAACATAGAATACCGTTCAGATAAAATTATTGCTGTCAGCAATTCCGTGAAGAAAATGCTTTTAAATAAATTTTCTGTGAATAAGGATAAAATAACCCTGATAAATAACTTTACTGATACAGAAGAAATACATGATCTGGAAATTATTTCTCCAAGGTTCAGGCAGCACGGTAAATTTTTCTTAATTCTGGCTATTGGCCGGTTCCATAATGATAAGGATTTCGAAACCCTGTTAAAAGCACTAAACCTGCTAAAGAAGGAAAACATTGGTCTGATATTAGTAGGTGAAGGCAACAATGATTTAAATTACAGAAGGTATATAGCAAGCAAAGATCTTAATGTGGAAATTATCGTACCGCAAAAGAACCTTCTGCGGTATTTCCTTGTAGCTGATATATGCGTACTTCCTTCTACCCGCGATCCTTTCCCTAACTTCATGCTTCAATCCGGGCTTCACAGGGTTCCGTTTATAGGTGCAGATGTTGACGGTATTGGAGAACTCATTAAAGATTCTGTAAACGGGCTGTTATTTAAGGCGGGCAGCGAGCAGGAACTGGCAGGGAAAATTATGAAATTTAAAAATGATAAAAATTTTGCTGAATACTGTGCAGAAAACCTTCACAGAGATGTTGTAAACTATTACACACAGGAATTTATCATTCCGAAAATTGAGCAACTTTATAGGTCACTTGTTCAGCGCTGATAATGCAAAGTAATTCCCTGAATATAAACGGCATTATAATAACTGATACAGGTTTTTCCGATCTTCTTTCTGCAATAGATATAAATATTAAAAACAACAAACAAACTGCAATTGCATATGCTAATGCAAACAGCATAAATTTATCATTTAGATACCCTGAACTGGTAAAGTCACTTAAAAAATTTGATGTGATCCACCCGGACGGAACCGGAATAAGGCTCGCTGCCCGGATGCTGAATACACCTTTCGGTTCGGATCAAAGATTTACCGGCAGTGACTTCTATCCCCTGCTGATAAACAACTCAATAAAAAATAAATATAGTTATTATTTTTTAGGACACGATAATGAAACACTCAGCAGGATTTCAACAAATCATCCGGATTTAATAATCTCAGGTTTTCATAACGGGTATAACTTTTCTGATGACGAAGTGATAGATGATATCAACAGCCACTCGGCCGATATTCTAATTATAGGTCTTGGTACCCCATTACAGGAAAACTGGACAGCAAAATACCGCGGCAATCTGAACAGTAAAGTAATAATTTGTGTTGGTGAAGGAATAAAGGTCTTCGCCGGGAATAAAAAACGGGGTCCGGTATTTTTAAGAGCTTTGGGTTTTGAATGGCTGTGGAGATTTTTTACAAATCCGTTCAAATTTTTCGGGAGGTATATCATCGGAAACCCACTATTTTTATATAGAATTATTAGTATAAAAATGCGTAAATTGGCAGAATGATTGCCATAAAATTTCGTTACTTTATTGCAGTATTTATACTGCTTTCAGGAACAGTATTAAGCCAGAACTTTAACTGGATAACACCAAATAAAACATACCTGAAAATGTACGTGTCAGGTGATGGAATTAACAGGATCACCCGTAATGAATTTACGAATTCCGGCATAAATACCTCGAACATAGATCCCCGTACGGTTAAAGTTTACTACAAAGGCAGCGAAATTCCGGTTTATTTTGAAGGAGAACAAGATGGTTCTTTTGACGCGAATGATTTTATTGATTTTTACGGTCACAGAAATTATGGCGGCTTAACAACTACCTACCTTGCGAGCTTTGGACCTACTGTTTTTGATTATTCTACAGATGAATACAATGACCTTTATTCTGATACCAGCGTTTACTGGATAGGCTGGGATGGTACAAACGGTTTAAGATACACGATCTCTACTTATTCCGTTACTAATCAGTACCCGCAAAATTATTCTTTGGAAAAAATTCACCTTGAAGCTGATTCAGTATACAGTCTTGGGCAAACAATTAATTCTAACACAGATTTCAGATTCTTTAACAATGAAAAGATCTCCGGAGAAGGATGGTACTGGCGTAACCTGACAGCAGTATACGGTTATTCAATTAGCAGGGTGTTTTCTCTGCCGCTGCTCAATTCATTGCCGGCAAACTGTACTTTCCGTGTGTTCGCATATCCAAATTCAAGGGATACTTCTTTTAATGAGCATAAACTGGTACTTACCCTAAATTCCTCAACAATTATTACACTAGCAAGAAATGACTATGAAAGATTTGATACATCTGTATCTTTCCAAAGCAGTCTTTTTAACAACCAGCAGAATACGGTTTCAGTAACATACACTCCGACATTTACAAATCCAAACGCTACGCCAAGCCTTTTTTTTGATCTGATCGAACTTACCTATCCAAAACAGTTTAAGTTTACTAATTCCCATTGCAGAATTACTCTGAATTCCACCGATACATCAAGCGCAGTATTCAGGGTAACCGGATTTAACTCATCAGCTCCATTTTCAATTTACGATGTAAAGAACAATATAAAAATTACAAGTATCAGCAATGAAGCTGATACGTTATTTTTCACGGGGAAGCAAAACGGTGATTTTGAAATATATAACCAGGTTATTACACAACGGCCATTCCGCAGCCAGCCAAGGCAGGTACAGAATCTGACTGCATCATCAAACGGAGCCGACTATATTGTAATATATAACAGGCTTTTTGAATCACAGGCAGAGCAGCTTCGTTCATACAGGCAAACCAGGGATAATTTCCGTTCTTTTAAAGCACCTGTTGATGATATTATTGATATCTTCAATTACGGTATAGAAAATCCTGTAGCAATACGCAGATTTGTAAAACACGTTTATGATAACTGGCAGCTTCCAAAAGTCGGGTATATTGCATTACTTGGAAGAGGCTCGCTTGACCCCAAAAATAACAGGCTTACAAACAGCTTTTACAGGAATCTTATTCCGGTTTATGGAAATCCGCCAAGTGACGGATATTTCGTAAATTTTAATATGAATGGTTTTACTTATTTTCACCAGGCAGCGATCGGCAGGCTGCCTGCTTATACCCAGCAGGAAGCGCAGGATATGGTGAATAAGATAATTGCATATGAAAACGAACCGCCTGCCAGCTGGTGGAAGAATTTTAATATGATAACCGGGGGCCCTAACCGCATAGAGCAGATTCAGTACCAGACACAGTCAAATGAACTGGTAAATAATTATATCACACCTGCGCCGATATCAGGAATAGCTGAAAAAATATACAGGAATGATTCAGCAGGGTTCATTACGTTTAATTATGCTGATTCCATAAAGAATGCCATTAACCGGGGCGGTTTGATCGTAAATTTTATCGGCCATGCGGCAAGCCAGAACTGGGAGCTGGGTCTTGAAGACCCCCAGACGCTTTCCAATGGTAACCGTCTGCCACTGGTTCTGAGCATGACATGCTTTACCGGAATTAACGCTGAAGCAAATTTCCGCAGTTTTGGAGAAAAGTTCGTATATACATCTAACCGCGGAGCTCTTGGGTTTCTGGGTACAACAGGATGGAGCTTTTCAGGTTCGGGAAATGAAATAAATAAACATATTTTCATCGGCCTTTCACAGGATACGATCCGAAGACTCGGTTCACTGGTGCAGTTTGCCAACAACAGAATGTTACAAGATTCATCGAACTTCCAGGTGAGAAACATGATAAATTGTTATAATCTGCTTGGTGACCCGGCTTCCAAACTTCTTCTGCCAATTGGTCCTGAATTTGTTATCGGTCAAACTGACTACCGGATAACAGACCAGTATCCACTAGTTGGCGAAACAGTAACGTGGAAAATTTTCCCCAAGAATTACGGTTTGTTTGCTCCAAACTGTGCTGTAAGATTTGAAATATTAAAGAATGGTCAGCAATTCCGTTATAAGGATACAAATATTGTTAACTTTAAATATTATGATACGCTTTCATATACATTCAGCATTGATACTATAGGGAATTATTCATTGAAAGCTACCCTTGACCATAACAACATTTACCCGAATGAGGACCCATCGAACAACGTAATTGTCCTGCCGCTGCCACTTAGAAATATTTCATACACTCCGCTAAAACCAATTGATAATTCAGTGATTTCTGAAGATTCCGTTGAGTTCGTTGGATTAAATCCGCAGATTGACCTTAGAGCGAACAATGTAAAAGTAATTTTGCAGGTTGATACAGCTCAATCTTTCGGTTCACTATTGCTAAACTATTCCAACAACAGTATCAGCGGGGTATCGAACAGAGTCCGTTACAAAATTCCGGTACTTGATTCAAACAAAGTATATTACTGGAGAACAAACGCTATCATAAATGGTGATAGTACAGGATGGTCAGAAACAAATAAATTCGTTTATAATCCTGCGATTTTGCAAACTACATCAAAATCTGTTAACAGCGATTCCATTGTAACATTGTATCCCCGGTTATTGGGACAATTCCCGGCAAATTCATATTCAGGAGTTTATTATACAGGCAGCGGTTTTAAGCTTAATAACAGCGAAGGAGTATTGCAGGTAAAATCACATGGTAACAATGGTTACCAGGCATCATACTTTACGATGCCCGGTTACCAGTTCTTTATAGATGGAGGAAGTTTCCCAGGTTTAAATATTATTAAAGCCAGAAGGCTGACGGGCAAACTGCTTGAATTCAGGAATTTTTACATGAACTCTGCAACTTCATCTGATTCAGTTCTAAGCTTTTTAAATACTTTTGATACAACACATTATTTGATGGTTGCTTTATCATCCTGGTCACCGAATTCCGACAGCCTCAGACCGGATTGTAAACTGAAATTCAAACAGTTCGGAAGTCAGCTTGTTGATTCAGTTACTTCATTCGCTTCTTTTTACACTTGGGCGTTTATCGGTATTCTGAATTCTTCCCCGATACCCGGGGCTGAAGAATTCAATACACCAGATCCTTCCTGCCAGGATTTTTATTGCCCTTCATTTGCGACAGTGAACTCAACATTCTTAAATACATTTGGTACCATAGATTTTTCAATGGGACCCGCGCACCGCTGGAAATACTTTTCCTGGAACAGGCTCTTGCCCGGAGGTTCATTTGTCAATTTTGATGTAACAGGAATAAACATTTTCGGGACTCCTGTAGCGCTGTATTCAAATCTAAGCTCAAATGCATTTTCAAATCTCGATACTGTAAACAGCTTCATTTATCCCGAGCTCAGACTGAGGGCAAGCATAGAAATTGATACACTTTCAGGAGTAGAGTCACCCGAATTCAGGTCATTGTACTTTAAATACACCCCGCCGGCAGAAATTATTCCTGATAATTATTCATTCATACGCAGCGATACAGTTGTTGATGAAGGCGCTAATGTTACCATAAGTGTTAGGAATCATAATATTGGTTTCGTACCTGCAGGTACAATAGTATATAAATGGACAGCGAATGTTTATAACGGATTAGTTACCTTAAAACAGGATACCATTTATACTCCTTTAATGCCGGATAGCAGTTATTTATCAGAAGTGACTTTCAACACCCAGGGTTTAAAGAATCCGCAGTCAACAGTTGATACGCTCGATATCAATTTTGAAGTATCGATGCTTAATGAACAGAACGATTATTACCCGTTCAATAATTTCGCATTCACAGATATTATTATACTGGGTGATTCCACAGGCCCTTCAATAGATGTTACATACGACGGCATAAAAATACTTCCCGGAGATCTTATCGCAGCAAAGCCGGAAATTCTTTTCAGGTTCTACGATGAAAGCAAGCTGGAATACAGTATTGCAGATACAACGGGAATTTACATTAAACTTGACGGAAAACGAATAAATTATTTTAATGCTGGGCAGCAGAATACAGAGATAACTTTCACCGCAGTTAATGACGGCAATCTGAAAACAAGCGTGTTATATAAGCCGGAGCTCTCAGCAGGTATGCATTTACTGCAATACTACGGCACTGATAAGGACGGCAACAGGGATACTCTCATTGATAACGCATATGTAAGTTATGATTTTGCAGTACGCAATTTATTTAACTATCCAAACCCGATGCAGGGTGATACATATTTCACTTTCGATCTTTTTGCATCAGAAGCTCCGCAATCATGTATAATTAAGATTTATACCGTTGCCGGCAGGCTTGTGAGGGATGTAAAAGCCCCCGCAAGAGTAGGGTTTAACCAGGTCTTCTGGGATGGCAAAGATGGTGATGGCGAAACAATGGCAAATGGCATATATTTGTATAAACTGATACTTGAAGGAAGCGGCAAGACTGAAACATCCATCCAGAAATTAGCAATTTTAAAATAGTTGAAATTAATATTATCCATATTATCAGTTGTTATCTTTTCCGCGGGAATTTATTCCCAATGGTTTACACAAACCAGCGGGACAACAAATGTACTAACGAATATATACTTTATTGATGCTAATACAGGTACTGCAATAGGGCTTTTGGGAACAATAAGGAGAACAACCAATGGCGGACTGAACTGGACGGTACAATCTGTTCCGGCTGATAACCTGTACGATGTACGGTTTTTGAATTCGAACACCGGATTTATATGCGGCGACGCAGTTTTCTACAAAACTACCAATGGCGGAACCAGCTGGTCAAACCCGGGAGCACCTGTGAAGCTTTTCAGGGGTACATTTTTTATTGATGCTAATACAGGTTACCTGTGTGCTACCGGCGGAGAAATTGATAAAACCACTAACGGCGGCTCAACCTGGAGCTCATTGAATACAGGTACAACACAAAACCTGAATAACATTTATTTTATTGATCCTTCTACAGGGTTCGTTTCAGGATTTACCGGCACCATTTTAAAAACAACTAACGCCGGCACAAATTGGGAAACCCTTTCCACCGGGGTAACAGCGCCGCTTTTTGCCCTGGGGGTTGTTACGGATAATATAATTTACTCAGGGGGTGAAGGCGGTGTACTGATCAAAACTACAAACGGTGGACTGAACTGGAATACACTGAATTCCGGAATTACCGGGAGAATAACTAATTTCAGTTTCTTAAATGCAAACACAGGTACAGGTTCATCACACAGTAACTTTATCATTCGGACAACTAACGGCGGTCTTAGCTGGGTATCACAGGTAAGTCCTGTAGCCGGCCAGGATTGGTACGGAGTAAGTTTTGTGAACATTCAGACGGGTTTTATTTCCGGGGATGGCGGTAACATTATAAAAACAACAAATGGCGGATTCCAGATACCGGGCTCTCCAAATCTGACTTTACCTGTGAACGGGGCACTGAACGTAAGCTTAACGCCACTTCTTGACTGGGATTCCATAACTACAGCAAAAACTTACCAGGTGCAAATTGATACAGATACAAATTATACTTCACCAGAGCTGGATACTTCGTTTGTTATGTTGAGTATGCTGAACGTCCCTTCGGGGGAATTGAACAATAACATTCGTTATTACTGGCGTGTTCGCGGTCAAAGTGAAGGCGGAATAGGTCCATGGTCCGCTAATTTTAATTTCAGAACAATTGTAGCTTTGCCAAATGCCCCGGGACTGATTACTCCGGTTAACGGCGCTTCAAATATTTCGCTCACTCCTTTTTTTGACTGGGACAGTACATCACCGGCTGATTCATACACACTGCAGGCTGCACTTGATACATCATTTACTGATCCTCCGGTATGGACTTCGGGAATAATACATTCTTTTTTGAATTTAATTACTCCACCGCTGAATAATAATTTAAGGTATTACTGGCGGGTGAACGCAACTAATATTGCAGGTACGGGCCCGTGGTCAGCGATATTTAATTTCACAACATTGCTTGGTATGCCCGCAGCGCCTACTTTGCTTACACCGGCAAATTTTGCTACGGGGGTAAGCCTCACTCCCCTTTTAGACTGGGTTGAAGATATTTCGGCAACAAATTACCAGGTACAGGTCTCGCTTGATTCAACCTTCACATCCCAGTTATGGGATACAACAGGCTTTAATGTATCTCAGGTGACCGTAAGAGCAGGATTACTTACAAACGTACAAACATATTTCTGGCGTGTAAGAACAACAAATCCAATTGGCACAGGACCCTGGTCTGAACCTTTCAGGTTCATGACACTGCTAATTCCCCCGGTTGCACCTCAGCTTGTTGATCCACCGAACGGTGCAATAGAAATTTCAACCACTCCCACATTAAACTGGGATAGCGTTCAGTACGCGTCAACATTCAGAGTGCAGCTTTCAACGGATTCAACTTTTACAATTCCGCATTTGATAAATGCGGGGGATTTAACTTTTTCACAGTATAATGTACCTGGCGGTGTTTTGAGCAATAACACAACTTATTTCTGGCGTGTAAATGCTTCTAACAACGCAGGTACGGGTCCGTATTCGCAGGTATGGAAATTCCGCACAGTTATTTCACCGCCGGTTGCTGCACCAACTCTGCTTTCTCCCCCTAACGGCGCAATTAATCAGCCGCTGAATGTTACGCTTGACTGGAATGATGTTTTCGGTACTTCAGGTTATAAATTACTTGTCTCAACAGATTCATTATTCAATTCAACACTGCTTGATTCAACCATAACACCTTCGCAGTTTACCATTCCAGCCGGAGTATTATCGGGAAGCTCGATATATTACTGGCGTGTACGGGGATTCAACGTTGGCGGATTCGGGCCATGGTCTGTTACCTGGCGTTTTACAACACAGATTATAGGAATTGAACCTATTAGCACCATTATTCCAGATAATTTTATGCTTTACAATAATTACCCTAACCCGTTCAACCCTGTTACCAATATTAATTTTGATATTCCCTCTGGCGTTAATTCAAATACAGAGCTTATCATTTATGATATCACAGGCAGAATAATAACAGTGCTGGTGAACACAGCCCTTAAGCCCGGAAAGTACAGCGTAAACTGGAATGCCTCGGGGTATTCCAGCGGGGTATATTTCTTCAGGCTTACTTCCGGTTCATTTAGTGATATAAAAAAGATGGTTGTTGTTAAATAAGCTGTGTTCAGAAAAATCTTAGATAATACAGATCCCTCATCGCTTGCAAATAAATTCCGCAGAAACAGGTTCCGATATTTCAGTGAATTTATAAAAGATATTCCGCTGCCTCTCACAATACTGGATGTTGGCGGTACAGAGGATTTCTGGAAACAAATGGGGTTTGATGACAGAGCGGAATATGAAATAACAATATTAAATATAGATGAACCTGCCAATGCCCGCAGGGGCAATTTTATATTCGTAAAAGGTGATGCTGCAGATCTATCTGAGTTTGCTGATAAAAGCTTTGACGTAGTATTTTCAAATTCTGTAATTGAACATATTCCGCTACATACCGGCAGACAAAAAATGGCAGATGAGATAACTAGGGTAGGTAAAAAATATTTTGTACAGACCCCTTCGTACTACTTTCCTTTTGAGCCGCATTTTTTATTCCCCTGCTTTCAGTTCTTTCCGCGTGCTTTGCAGATATACATGCTTACGAAGTTTAACATGGGCTGGTTCAAAAAATGCGGAAGCAAACAGGAAGCAATCGAACTGCTGGAGAATAATTCACTGCTTACGAAAAGTAAGTTAAAAGGATATTTTACTAACTGCAGGATTATAAAAGAAAAATTCTTACTACTGAACAAATCCTTCATCGCAGCCGGCAGCTGAATGCCATTGAAGCAATTTGTATACCCTATAAAGGTTAAGCAAACAGTATTTTCAAATACCTAAAGTTCTTACAACATATAATATTCAAGAAATAGTTAACATATATCAGAATAAACAAATTGCAACTATTAAGTTAAGTAATAATTTAACTGAATGCTGAATGTATAGCTATTGTATGGTATTTTTGCAAAAATCGCCAAAAAACCTTGAAAATTAGGAGTTTGTTTAGTAAATAGCATACAATAAAACTATAAATTAGATTAACTGAATTAATGCAGTTCTCCCCTAATTTTATTGTTTTAGCAAGTATATATTAAGTATAAATTTTTCTAATACATCTTTAACTTTAAGATGTTATTTTTGTAACATACAATTTAATTTACCGGGGAATACTATGAAAAAAGCGTTTACACTCTTTATTCTGTTTTTTATAATAACAACTTCGACAATTTTCTCACAGCCATGGCATTATGATTTTGGGACGGGAACGGGGAGCTTTAGTACTAGCAATACAGCGTCAACTACTTTTTTACCTACGCCGTTATCTGGTATAGCAAGAGTTAAAGTAAGTAATGGAGGTGGTGGATCTTTCAATTTGGAAAATTTTCCACAACTCTTAGGAAGTGAAACATATCTTAGAATCTCGGCACCAACAGGAGGTTCTGTAAATAAATTTTCTATTTATGATTATTCCCCAGGTACATCTTTCACCATAAGATTCAACATAAGATTTGGTTCAAGTTCTGGTTCTGCAACTGCAAATTCAGGTATTTGGTATTTCTTTGCCGGAGATGGGGCTGACTATTCAAATTCAAATAATTTTACTGGAACTATGGTTTTTTCAGGCTTACGTTTCACATTTGGAACGAGTGGTTCAATTGTAACAAATTATAGGAGTGGTGGCGCTTGGTCAACTGCAATTTCTGGCTCACCCTTTGTACAAGGTGTGAACTATGTTGTAGAGATTTATGGTAATAATTCTTCGTCTACACAAAATTATACATACATAAATCCTGAAACAATTGCTGCAAATACTTGGGACCTTTGGGTTAATGGAGTATTAGTCGGGAATGATCTTTCAAAAGGGCAGTTAGCAAATAATGTACCTATTGATTCCTGGATGTTGAATGGGGAAAGCAGCACCGGAAATGCTGCTAACATTTTCCTTGATGAGATTGATTATCATAACGATTTAGCAGGTACTCCCCTGCCTGTTACTATGGGTTCATTTAATTTGTACGGTAACAGCAGGTCAGCATCACTTACATGGAGCACAACCAGTGAGCTGAATAATTCAGGGTTTGATATAGAGCGAAGCATTATTTCAGGCAGTACATCCGGTGACTGGCAAAAAATAGCATTTGTACAGGGAAGCGGATCTACTAATGAGCCAAAAAGTTATTCATTCAGTGATAATAACCTGAAGGCAGGAAATTATAAATACAGGTTAAAACAAATTGATTACAACGGAAATTTTGAATATTTCTCGCCGGCCAATGCTGATTATATCACAATAGTAAGTCCTAATGTCTTTTCAATAAGTCAGAATTATCCGAATCCTTCAAATCCAGTAAGCAAAATAGATTACCAGATACCATTTTCGGGAAATGTAAATTTAACAGTTTATGATGTTACGGGAAAAGCTGTTATAGAACTCGTAAATGGATTCCAAACTGCTGATTATCACACGGTTACTTTTAATGGGAATAACCTTGCTTCAGGAATATATTTTTACAGAATTTCAGTAAGTTCAGAAAACTCCAATTTTACAAGGACACTGAAAATGGTTCTTGTTAAATAACAATGTAAATTCCAATAAAAGCCGGTCAATACAAATTGCCCGGCTTTTTTAGTAATAAAGATTAACGATTTTCGCTATTGATTTACTACCCCCTTTCAGTTAACTTTGTGTATTAAGATTTCCCTATGATACAATATCAATAAAAAATTATTAGATTAAAGAAATAGCAGAAAGCAATAACTCTTTATAAACAAAACCCTAAACGGAGGATACAAAAATGTTAAAATCTACACTTACAACCGCGATCTTTACAATAATGCTTGCAGTAACAACATTATTTTCGCAGCAGACAGATCTAAATCAACACGCAGTAAAATTTGAGAACCCATCAACTATTTCGATAGTAGGAGAAAACGGATTGGTGATGAGAACCACAAATAACGGTATGGACTGGACTGAACAAAACACGAATGTTACAAATGTTCTGTTTGGTGCATCTATAAAAGATGGTATCTCACTGGCAGTTGGTGAAAATGGTGTAATAATAAGATCAGTGGATTTTGGTAATACATGGGATGTTATATTACCGGGTACTGTTAATCGCCTGAATGATGTGGATCTTTACGGTACAAATGCAGTTGTATGCGGAGACAACGGAACGATATTCTATTCCGGAAATGGCGGACAGAACTGGTCAACATCATCCTATACTACAACTAAAAGACTGAACGATGTAAAGTTCATTTCATCAAATATAGGCTTTATTGCAGGCGAGCTTGCTGAGGTTCTAAAAACTACTGACGGCGGAATGACCTGGGTTCAGTTAAATACAGGTTTCGCAAATCAGAATCTTAACGCAATTGAAGCAATTGATGAAAATAATATATGTGTAGTTGGTGATGCCGGTACAATATTTATGAGCAATGACGGAGGGAATACATGGTTTGGAGCAAACGGACTGATGTATGAAAACAATATTAACGATGTTGTATTTTTTAATGCGAATACAGGAGTTGCAACAGGTGATAACGGTTTGATACTCAGGACCGAGGATGGCGGATATTCATGGCAGCCTTCTGAAATTGCACCGGGATCTGAAACTTATGACTTCCAGGCAGTTTCATTTTACGATGCCAATATCGGCATATCAGTTGGCAATGAAGGAAAAGAACTATATACAGTTGATGGCGGAATAACATGGACTATCGATGCACCGAACCTGATCGCAACATTTACAGGCAGCAAACAAAGAGGAGTCAGTTTGATGCAGAATTACCCGAATCCTTTTAATCCGTCTACGGTTATAAATTATGAATTACCCTACAGTGCAAATGTTACTGTCAAGGTGTATGATATTACAGGAAAAGAAGTTGCTTCTCTGTTCAACGGATTCCAGGCAGAAGGAAATCACAGTGTACAGTTTAATGCTTCGAACCTTTCAAGCGGAGTATACTTCTACCGTTTGAATGTTGTTAATGGAACTAACAGTATTACCAAGGTAAATAAAATGATACTGACAAAATAATACCGGAGAAATTAACTGAAATACAGTTAACAATTTTGTTTCTCCTTCGTATTGTTACTGCTAACGCCGCTTAAAAAGCGGCGTTTTTTTATTATATTCACCATATTTCGCTAAGGTAATCTCCTACAAACTATCTAACCCTTTTTAGTTAGTATTTTTATACCGTAAATCAATGTGGATTTAGGTTTACAGCCTATTTTTAGAAATACACCCATATTTTCTGGATTTTTACCCCAAAATTGTATTATCTTTGTAGTACAATTAGTTAGGGAATATGCAGAAAAGATTATAAAACACTTTCAATAATTAATCTTTTCAAATGAATAAATTACTTAAACTCTTTTCACTTTCACTTCTACTTTTTATTTCCGTAAACATATCATATACACAAACTGTGTACGTATGGAATGGTTCTGTTAATTCCGGTTTTTCAACAGCCGGTAACTGGACACCGTTTCGCCAGGTCGGTTTGGTTACAGATATACTTGTATTTGAAAATTCCGGCAATGTAAACGTTACTAATGTTTACCAGGTCACTATTGGCCAGCTTATTGTAAGGAATAATACAAATCTTGTTTTATCACCTGCATCGGGTAATATGAAGTTATTGACAGTTAAAGGAGTTACAGGTGAGGACTTATCAATTGAAAGCGGTTCAAGTTTAAGAATATTCGGAAACGATCCATCATTGAATTTATATATTGGACCCGGCGCTACGGCTTCAATAAGCGGTAATATGACCATAGAAGGCTCTATAGGGCATTATTTCAATGCAGCTGACCCTATGGCAGTAAAATTCAAATCCGGTTCAGTATTCACTCAATTATGCCCCGGTAATGTATTTAATAATATCGGAACTCCGAATGCTGTAGTTTTTGAAAGCGGATCAAAGATGAAGATAAATCATCCGGCTGCATTAAATCCGTTCGGTTTAACCGCCCCGGCTTCAAAAGTATTATTTGAAAACTCAAGTAACCTACTTATAACAAGTATCAGCTCAATGCAGCTTTCCGGCAGGTACATTGCCGATCTTACTGTTGAACAGGGTTCATTTCTCGGCATAACGGAATCTTTTACATCTGATCTTAATGTTACAAATATCACAGTTAAAAACGGCGGCACACTAAATATCAAAAATACAAATCTGAATTATGTTCCGTCAATATTTATCCATGGAAATATAACTACAGATGGTTCATTTAAATTTACAGATGATGTAAATAACAGGATTTCAGTAATATTCAACGGTAATTCATTGCAAACTGTATCAGGCAGCGGCGAGTTATTGATACCCCGTAACCTGGAGAAATTCGAGCTTCTCAATACTATTTCACTTCAGCGAGATCTGGCAGTCAACTGTCCGCTAATAGTACACCGTTATGAAATTATCAAAAACGGCTTTGAATTTACATATAATCCTGAATTCGGGAATCCGTTCAATGGCAGTAAATCCTCAACTCAATATGCAAACAGTAATGAAGGCAATATAAGCGGAAATAAGTTTTCAGCAGGGAATATACCTGCAGAATACTCAATTTCACAGAATTATCCAAACCCGTTCAATCCATCGACTAAGATCGATTTCACCTTGCCTGCAGACTCAAAAGTATCACTTAGAGTATACGATATTACAGGAAAAGAAGTTGCGGTACTTGTAAATTCAGATGTTTCTGCAGGATATCATACTGTTAATTTTGATGCATCAAATTTATCAAGCGGTATCTATTTTTATACTATAAAAACAGAAAATTTTCTCAAAACAGTAAAAATGGTTTTAGCTAAATAATTCAATTATTAAATTAAATGACTTAATAGCCGCTTAAACAGCGGCTTTTTTATTTATAATTAATTAATATATTTCCTGTGAAACTAACGAAATCAGCTATTGAGATATGAACTATAATGAGTTATGTTTGAAGCAGATAAATGTTAAACACTTACAAATGTAATCCGGATATCTGACAAACATAATTTTTAGCTTATCAAAAATGATGGCTAATGACTTTAAAAAATATTTCATTAATTAAACCCTATATGAAAGAGGCAAAACAATGAAACTCAACAAAACTCTTGTAACATTATTCGCATTATTATTCATCTTATCAGCAGTAAAGATATTTTCACAAACATTGCTGGACAAAAACAGCATCAAGTTTGAAAATAGTACAACTGCAACACTTGTAGGCCAGGATGGTTTGATATCCAGGACTGAAGACGGCGGCCTTAACTGGACAACCCAGACAAGCGGCATCACGAACGTACTTAACAGCAATGATTATGTAAATTTCTGCAACGATAACGGCGAAATGATTAATCTTCAGGTGGCAGTTGGTGAAAACGGCATCATCCTGAGGTCTGTTGATAACGGCACCACATGGGAACTGATGACCAGCGGTACCCTTGAAAACCTGAATGATGTTACAATTTTTACCCCGAACACAATATTAGTTTGCGGCAATAATGGTACATTATTAAAATCTGCGGATTTCGGTGTAACCTGGACCACAGTAACGATCAACTCAACCAAAGATCTCAACGAGATCGCAACCATTGGATCAAGCTTTATGGAAGTAAAGACAAGCACAGTTATAGTTGGAAACGAAGGAACTATCTTTGTATCCGATAATAATATTGATTGGATTGAAAAAACTTCAGGAACAACTGATAACCTTTTAACAGTTGATTTTAAGGATAATGTAGTAATTTGTGCCGGTGATAACGGAACAATCCTGAGATCAGTTGATAATGGTGCAACATGGCTTTCATCAACATCCGGTATAATTACAAAGATATTTGATGTAAAATTTGTTACATCCACAGTTGTAATTGGTACAAGCGAAAACGGTAAAATGGTAAGATCGGAAGATTCAGGAGATACTTGGACAACAATCGAAACATCTTCTGAAGTTGATCTTTACTCAGTGAACTTCGGAAGCATTTCTTTCGGAATTTCGACAGGAAGTGAAAGTACAGAGTTATATACTACTGATGGCGGAATTACATGGTCAACCAGCATAGTGCCTCCTTCAGCATCTAAAAATGTTATTGAACCGGTTAAGCTCAACCAGAATTATCCTAACCCGTTCAATCCTTCAACAGTAATAAGTTATAACGTTAATGATAATGCAAATGTAAGCATTAAGATCTATGATATGACCGGAAGAGAGATAAGAACACTTGTTAATTCCTTCCAGAATGCAGGTACATATTCAGTAAACTTCAATGCTTCCAATCTTGCAAGCGGAATTTACTTCTATGTTTTAAGAGTGAATTCAGGTTCAATGGATATCACCAAAACAATGAAAATGATACTAACCAAGTAAAAAGTAATATTTGATTCAGCTTTAACTTTGAAGCATCAAATTAATCAATTAACACGCCGATAGAAATATCGGCGTTTTTTTTTGCAGGAGTAACTACCCGCTATACGGTATGCTATACTGTATTATTTGCCGTTTTGTATATATAATCAACAATTTTCTATCCCTCTTCTTGTAATATCCCGAATAAGGGGTATTGAAATAAGTAGCTGTAACCACTAATTTTGAGTAGTTGAATCAGTTAGTAATTAAAGGGAAAGTAATATGAAAGCAGTAAATTTTATAATCTCAATGTTCCAGGTTACAATAGTCATACTCTACATTTTATTTTATAATGTACAGTATGTTTGGTCACTTTACGGAACAGTGCAGAATCTCATCAGTACAGTAGCAAGATAAAAACGGAAATATCAAATAAGCTTTTTCAGCAACATTGTTTAATATTTCCGTTTTTTAAATACTGAACTCTTACAATAAAGATCTAAAAAATATTATAGTTTTATCAGGTATTGAAACTTGGCAAAGAACTGCCTTTTTGTTTCAAGGAATCTTCCGTGATTTGGTGAGGTACCAATATCGGCAAGGTTATGTGTTGAACCTATATAAAATATCGTGAATGGATTCCACTTATAACTTAGCAGCGGATCTATATCAAAGCTTTTTGTAAACGAATCATACTGCATAACAAGCCTTAAAAAGAATTTACGGGTAAACTGGAATGAAGTTTTATTTCTGAAAATATAGCCTGTATAAAGTTTCTCACCGCCTCTTTCTTTAGAAAGCTCAAAATAGCTGTAATTATTTTCAAGCACCAGATTGTGCAGAGGCTTAACAGTCATCCATGCTTCTGCAATCCACCCCCAGCCAACATAAGATGGTTCTTCAAACCTGACTATGTATTTGCCAAGCTCAAGGAATGCCCCGCCTGTTGCTTTACTGCTGGTATTTACATTAAGCTCCATCCAGCCGCGGTGCACATTTTTATGATATACATTGTAGTAATTTTCATTGTTAACTGCAAGGAATCCGCCGCTTATACTTACCTGGTGTTTAAGCTGTAAATAGAACTTGGGAGCTAACCATTGTTCTTTGATCCTTCCGTCATAATCATACTGAAAACCCGCATCAAAATTAGGTTCAAACCTGAGCACTATAGAATTCTTAGGATAGAATGTATAACCTGACCATACCCCAAGCTCCCTGAAATCATTTTTAGCAACATAACCCATTTCCCGTCTTGCCTCAGGTGGAGCTATGTTCATAAAAATTTCACCGTTCCAGTGCCTTGAGTTTCTGACAAGTGAAAATGTTCCGCCAAAACCCGTTAATTTTTCACCGTTAAACCCGGCATCATTTCCTTTGGAATTAATTTTGACCGAATTATCATAGATCGATGTATCATTCATTTCTTTTGTAAAATAACCAAGTGCTTCCCAGTTAAAGTAATACTTCTCAGCAAAATTAAAGGATCCGTCAAAACCGGCAACCCTGTTGTAGCTATCCCCTGTTTCATGGTCGGTACCGATAAAACCGATAAATGATGAGCCTTTAAGGCTCTTCTTAAGCCTTAGGGCATTTCCAAATGATCTAAGGTCAGTCTGTATAAAATCGCTGCCGTATTTTGTGGGTATTATATATGGAGTGCTCTGATCATATCCCATTAAATAACCGACATCAATATCATCAATCTTGCCAATAAGCTTGGCTGTATATAACGGATTGTTAAGCATTCTGGTATACACAACATTTATATATGAATTAAAAATATTGGCCCCGTCAAGAAAGAACGGGCGCTTTTCAGGGTAAAACACTGCTGAAGATGAATTAACATTTATCTGGGCAGCATCACTTTCAACCTGCGAAAAATCAGGATTAAAAGAGATTTCCCCGGTCAGATTCGATGAAAACCCATATTTGATACCTATACCAAGATCACCTTTAACTTTATCATTTATAAACGGAGATTCAGGATCATAAGAATCATTCCTGTAACTGAACTGTGACCCTATGACATAAGGAAGCAGCTCAAGCTGCTTTCCTTTTTTAAGTTTTCTGAAACCTTTTAATATTCCCGCCTGGCTCATGAACTCAGAGTTATCCCGTGATACCTTAGCCCATGAAAACTGCGTGCGGCTTTCCCTGGGTCTTGTACGGATAATATGCACTCCCCACTGCTGTTCATCATTTTCAGGAAACCTGATGCTTTTAAAAGGAATTGCCAGTTCAACAATCCATTTATCTTTATATATCTTCGCTTCTGCATCGTAGAGCATATCAAAATTCATTTCTTCGCCCTGTTTGGTCCATATTCCATCTCCCTGTATCCCGTAAGGATTCAGGAATATCTCATACGCCTGCTTATGGTCATTATATGTATCCAGCAAAATACCCACGTAATCATCCTGATACATTTTGTCCCTGTCTGAAAGATTAGCCCTTAATTTGGATATCCTGTCTTCATAACAAATGAAAGCTACATACAAGTTGTCATCATCGTATGTCATTTTAACATCTGTTTTTACTATAGCCGGCAGGTTATCTCCGGGCTCAATTTCAACAAAATTACCGGCAGTCTGACAGGTTTCCCATACAGGTTCATTAAGAACCCCATCAATCTTTATTAAAGAATTTCCGCTTTTTGAAATTGTTATTTCAGGCTTACTGTTTGTATTTACAGTATCAGTTGGAGTCGATTCCTGGCAATACGAATTTCCCGAAAAAATGCATAAAATTGCTAAATACAGTGCAGTTCTAAAATTCATTATCTGTTTATTTTTAATACGGAATTGTTAAAGATACGGTTTCAATATTAAGATGCAATATGTAAAACAATGGTTTATTAATGACTTGAATATTCAAACCATCACACAAATATTAGCTGAATAATGTATCAATTCTATAAAAATATTTCCCGTTTCTTATTTATCGTGTTCTGTCTTGGTCAAGCTTCCCTTTTAGCACAAAGTGAACAGACAAAAGTATCGTCTATAGATTTTTCAGGGAACAGTTTTTTTTCATCAAGAGAGCTTCTGAACTTTATTGCTTCAAAACCAGGGACAATATACTCACCTCAACAATTTGAGCTTGACCAGAGGAATATCATTAAAAATTACCAGGATAACGGTTACACAGATTGCCGCATAAGCATGATAAATGCCGGATACAATTTCGATTCTTCAGCAGTTACACTTGAAGTAAAAATTGATGAAGGTCCGCAGGCTTTGATAGGGGAAATAAATATTACAGGGAACAGGCTTTTTTCAGCAGAGCAGTTAAAAAACAGTATTGATACCAAACCCGGAACAGTATTAAATTCAATTACCCTTAACGGTGATATGACAGAAATACTTAACATGTACGAAAAAAAAGGTTATACTTTCGCATCCGTTAGTGTAACTGATATCAGCCAGTATGAAACAGGCGGTGCACAAAAGCTGAGAGTAAACATAAAAATTGATGAGAATGACAGGATAAAAATTGATAATATTAAAGTAGAAGGTAATACTGAAACTAAAGAAAATGTCATTGTTCGTGAAATAGCACTTGGTGAAGATAATTCTATAACAAAAGAAAACCTGATCGATATACGGCGCAGGCTTGAAAATCTTGGTTATTTTGAATCGGTTGAACAACCGAAGATACTGAAATATAAAAATTCAACAGTACTGCTGATAAAAGTAAAAGAAGGTAATACTAATACATTTGACGGTATTTTAGGTTATGTACCACCCACACAAAATGATGATAAAGGTTATTTCACCGGACTTGTAAATCTTTCTATTCGTAATTTATTCGGTACCGGCAGAAAAGTTGAGGCAAGATTTAAAAAAGAAATTAAGACCACACAGGAGCTGGAACTTGAATACCTTGAACCATGGATACTGGGTTACCCTTTAAATATGAATTTCTCGTTCCTGCAGAGGATTGAAGATTCATCGTACACTAAACGTAATCTGAGCATAAAAACTGACGCACTAGTTTCTAAAAAGATCACTCTTTCTGCAATATTTAATTTCGAACGCGTAATACCTAATACAACAAATAATATCTTCACTCTCTTCGATAGCAGGATATTGGGAGCAGGAGTTGAGATTAAATATGACAGCAGGGATTATATCTATAATCCATATTCAGGGCTGTTGTACAGGACAAGTTACACAGTCGGACAGAAAAAAATATATAATACCGGCTCTTTCCCAAACCTGGATATCCCGGGTGATTTTACAGTTCAAAAAGGCGCTATGGATATTGATTTCTATTACTCTTTCTTTAAGCGCCAGAGTTCGTTGATCGGGTTGCACGGAATTGAAATACGCTCACCGCGATTTGAAGCGGCTGATCTTTTCAGGCTTGGCGGTAACAGTACAATACGCGGTTACAGGGAAGGTCAGTTCCTGGCCTCACGGGCGGCTTGGGGAAACCTTGAAATTCGTTACTCACTCACCCGCAGAAGCTTTGCTGCGGTATTCTACGATGCGGGCTATTACCTGAAACCCGAAGATGACCTGTACAATATTCCTTCACAGGAAGGCTTTATTTACGGGTACGGACTTGGGGTAAGGATAGAAACAGCGCTGGGAATGTTTGGTGTAAGCTACGCATTGGGTAAAGGTGATTCAATTTTAGAAGGTAAGATCCATTTCGGTCTCATAAATGATTTTTAGTAATAAATAATCTTATAATCATATCCTTTCTTTTCAAACACATATTTCCCTATTTCGCATTTATCACATTTTTCGCGGGTGCAGTAAAAATTATATAACTGTATAACTGCCTGTTCATTTGCGGGAGAATTGATTTTAATATTCCGATTCTTAATGAGTTGTGCATCCATAACCCTGATAATGTTATTATCAGCTTTTATCCTTAATTTCCTGTATAGCTCAAGTGTATTGCCTGATATATCGGTATCATCAAATATTTCACCGTAAACTTTGGCAAACGGAATAAGTACATTGACTACAATATCAGTAATGCGCTGTTTGCCGCCAAGTGTATTTGGTGAATTAGAGGATTTTCCAAAATCATAGTGACTATGCCAGTATTTATCTGTCTGCGGAGCAAACAATTCCATTAAGCCTGTAAATAACTCACGGGGCTTAAGTATCTTACTGCTGAACAGACCAATGATTTTTCTGAACTGCTCATTGAAAAGCAGATTATAAATGATCTGTGAGCCGTAAGCTAATCTTAAGGTTGGGAAATTCTGCGGTCTTTGACCAAAGAAATTCCAATGGCTTCTCTCAATCTTTTCAATATTAATTTTTGATTCAACATCTTTCCATTTTGATTTTATCTCATCTATGTAAGGATCTTTTGCGCGAACATCAAACAACAATCCGCCTGCCCCATAAAGGAGTGCCTGAATACCGGTAATACTTCCTTCGGAGTGTTTTTTAATAAGCTCAAGTGTCAGACTTGAAGAAAGTTTCAGCATTTGCTCTTTGTTTTTGGCGAAACCTAATGCTTCAAAGACGAATTCGTATAAAGACTGCTCCCAAATGCCTTTATTCTTTGAAATTACATTTCCTGAACCGGATAGCTCTGTGAGTCTGCTTTTAATTCGGCCTGCCCTGAGGTTCAGCCTTTCAATTGCGAGTTTGCCTAGCCATTTAGTTATCAGTTCATCATCAGCCAATTGATTGCAATCATAACAAGGTAAGCGGAACTTAACCGAAGGCTTTGAAATTATATCCTGCCAGATATCATGAATAGAAGCGGTCAGATGATTTGCAAGTATGACGGTTGGCAGATCGCGTTTTATACGCAGCTTTGGCGGAGTACGTTCTTCGGAATCCCACAACACTACGTGCAGTATAACGGAGTTATACCTGCGGTCTTTTGGATGCGAGTGTTCAGCCCAATTTTTAAAATCACGGTGAATTTCAACATCACCCGTCAGCGTTTTGCCGCCAATTTTCACTTTGGCATTTTTGTAATCGGGACCCGCATCATAATTTCGGGTACCATGATCCAATACTACAACATCTTCGCCGGAATCTGTTACAAGGGATGTATAATAGGAAATGCCACCTTCCCAGATGCGGCAAATAAAATCTTCGTTGATGTTAAGTTTGGGTTTCATGTTCAGAACAAGGACAAGCTTACTAAATAATATTCTAAAGAAGTTTCAAAAACGTAAACCGTCGGTCTTTGAAGCACAGACAGGAATGTCTGTGCTACTATTCTAGACTTTACTTCTTCATCATCAAAAAGCCGTTTATCTCGTCTCTTGCCTTCAGTGCTGCTTCGCCAACAATAGTTTTGAACTCTTCGGCGGTTTCAGCCTTTGGTGCAGCATATATAATTGAGCGGCTCTGATTAATTACAAATAAAGTGTGATTCAAAGAATTTATTGTTTTTTCAAGTGAACCCTTTTGCGCGCCGATACCGGGTATAAGTAACGGGACTTCCGGGAAGTTCTTTGTCATCTTTGCAATTTCTTTAGTATGACTTGCGCCAAACACAAAACCTGTTTTATGGTCGTTCCAACCGAGTGATTTTTCAACAACCACTTCCCACAGCGGCTTATTTTCAACTTTAAGGAACTGGAAATCATTTGCTCCGTAGTTAGAAGTAAGCGCAAGCATCCATACAAATTTATTTTTCCTGCGCAGGAACGGTCTTGCTGAATCCTGTCCCATATAGGGCTGCACGGTTATTGAATCAAAATTCAGCTCGTCAAAGAACGCCTGAGCATAAAGCTCAGTGGTATTTTCGATATCGCCCCTTTTAGCATCGGCAATTGTTATGAGGTGTTCCGGAATTGCCGCGAGTGTTGAGCGTATTGCGGCAAAGCCGCGCTCTGCGTCACGTTCATAAAACGCGATGTTGAGCTTATAGCCGCAGGCAAATTCTTTTGTTGCTTCAACAACCAGGTTATTGAAAGCAGCAATTGGGTTCACCTCCGTTTTCAGGAATTCCGGGATTTTTGTGATATCGGAATCAAGTCCCACAACCAAATGCGAGTTTGATTCCCTTAAAGCGCCTTTAAATTTTTTGGAAAAATGCAATATGATTTAGTTGATAGTTTATAATTGATAATTGACAGTTCACATTTAGATATTTGACGCTTCGCATTTGAAGTTTCACGCCTGCCTTATTGAGCGAAGCGAAGGAAGGTTTCACATCTACACATATTCTTTCCTGTTCCTGTATGCATTCAGAATAATTCCAAGCATTATCAGGTTACTAAGCAAAAACGATACGCCGTAGCTCATAAAGGGCAAAGGAATCCCGATAACCGGCATTATTCCCATTATCATTCCAAGATTAATGAGTATATGGAACGAAAAGATAGTAGCAAACCCTATACAGCAAATACTTAAGAATTGGTTCTTGCAGATGAACGCAATATGGATCGTCTGCCAAATTAAGATCAGGAAGAGCAATACAACAGCAATTGAGCCAACGAACCCGAACTCCTCTCCAACCATGCAGAAGATGAAATCTGTCCATTGCTCAGGTATATATTTAAGCTGTGTCTGTGTGCCCTGCAGGAAACCTTTACCTGAAAGTCCCCCTGAACCGATGGCAATTTTAGACTGTATCACATTATAACCCGCGCCCAATGGATCTGATTCCGGATCAAACATACTCTGTATGCGCTTCTGCTGGTAGGGCTGAAGCTTGTTGTAGATCATATTCACAGAAAATCCAGAAGCAATGGCTATACAAACTACAATCGCAGAAACAAGGATGTTCTTTTTAAACACCATCATCATAGCAATAATGAAAACTACCGCAGCAACAAAATACCACGTCCCTAAAAACGCGCATACGGCTGTAATAGCCGGGGCAACAATGAAAAACATAATATAATTAGGCATACCTGCCCAGTATAACACGGGCAGCAGAAGGAATAAGAACACAAGCGTAGTACCCATATCCGGCTGCAGCATAATTAAAGCTACCGGTACAAGGCATATTGCTACAGCATACATAAAATCACGAAGTTTTGTTACATCTGCTTCTTTATTTTTGTTTGAAAGAAAGAATGCAAGCGCCATAACTGTAGCTACTTTCGCAAATTCCGAAGGCTGCACACCAAATCCGGCAACACTGAACCAGCTTGTCTGTCCTTTTATCTTCTTACCAAGAATGATGACGGCAATAAGCAGTATCATAACCAAACCGTATATTACATATGAAGACATTGAAAGATACTTTGGTGGTGTAAACATTATTGCCAGAACCAGTACAATGCCAATACTTGCGGAAATAAGCTGTTTGGTAAAATTCCCTGAAACCAGATCATTGCCGAAGGTTGCGCTGTAAATAGCCACCAGCCCAATTGATATCAGCGCGAAAGCTGAGAGGAATACGACGAAATTAAATCTTTCAAAAACTTTTGCCTGCATTAATGCTGTAAAATTAAAATTGTTTTAAACTCTATCTTTCACCAAATGAATCTTTTACTTCTGATTCATCCTGAAGTCCGAGTAAATACCTCAGAATTATCCTTTGAGCAATTGGAGCGGCAACTGTTGCACCAAAACCCGCGTTTTCTACCATGACGCAGATCGCAATTTTGGGATCATCTGCCGGAGCATATGCTATGAACCATGAATGGTCCTGTCCGTGCGGATTCTGCGCTGTACCGGTCTTGCCTGCAATAGAAACGTCACTTGTTCTGATGGACCTTGCCGTTCCGTTCCCGTTCACAACCAGGTACATACCTTTTTGTATAACTTTAAAATAATCTTTATCAATTGCCACTTCGTGTTTTTTATACTGCACCGGGGTAATTTCACCAGTCACCGGATTCTTTAATGATCTTACAAGATGCGGCTGATTAAAAGTACCCGAGTTTGAAAGTATAGATGTATATAAAGCCATCTGAAGAGGTGATACGCCAAGTTCCCCTTGTCCGATGCCTAAACTGACTACATAACCCTCAGTCCAGCCTTTGGGTCCGTATCTTTTGTTGTAATACTCAGTTGAAGGCAGTAAACCTTTTGTCTCTTCCGGAATATCGATGCCCGTCTTATGCCCAAATCCCAGCATTTGACCGTATTTATTCCAGTTATCAAGACCAATTCGCAGCACAAGTTTATAAAAGAACACATTTGAAGAATGTTCAATAGCGGTTGGAATAGTAATTGAGCCAAATGCACCATGATCGCCGAATACTTTATCGCCAAACCTGAAACTTCCTTCACAGGGAATAGTGCTGTTAGTTTTCAGAATCCCTTCCTGCAGTGAAGCAAGTGCGGACACCATTTTATATGTTGAGCCCGGAGGATATCTTGTCTGAGTTGCGCGGTTAAATAACGGTTTATTTTTATCCGTATTCAAAGCAGTCCATATTTCAGGTTTAAGTTTTCCGCTGAAATTGTTCAGATCATAATCTGGTTTGCTAACCATGCAAATTATCTCGCCGTTTGAAGGATCTATTGCAACAATACCGCCTGTTCTGCCTTCCAGAAGTTTTTCAGCGAATTTCTGTACTTCAGCGTCAACGCTCAATATTAGGTCATACCCGCTGATAGCCTTTACATCGTTCTTGCCGTCGTTAAGCGGACCCACTTCCCTGCCTTTGTTATCCTGCAGAATGAACTCAAACCCTTTTTCACCGCGCAGGTAATTTTCATAACCGGCTTCAAGTCCGGTGGTACCGATAAGATCACCCTGTTTGTAATAGTCGCCCTGCTGCTTTTTCAGCATGCTTTCTGAAATTTCTTTGGTATAGCCTATAGTATGCGAACCGCGGAAATCGGTGGGGTAAAGCCTGATGGGGTCAATACTGTAATCGATTCCTTTAAGCAGCTCCCTGTTCTCTTCAATGAATGAAATGATCCTGAAATCAACATCACGCTGGATTCTGGTTGGGATAAAACGGTTGGTACCTTCAATTTTCCTTAGCTCACTTCTCATGTAATCGGCTTCAATCCCCAGCAGATTGCAGACTACATTTATATTGTTCGTGTCGAATTCTTTTTTAACAACAGTTACACTGTAAGAAGGCTTATTATCAACAAGCAGTTTGCCGTTACGGTCAAATATAAGACCGCGGGCAGGTGTAGTGATAATTGTTTTTACCGAATTCCGCTCAGCATCCTTATCGAACTTTTCGGGGTTGATAAGCTGCAGCTGCACAAGCCTGCCCGCAATTATCATTACGATAATAAATGAAAAGATGTAATAGAAATTTTTTCTTTTGCTGAGATCCATTAATTTATATTATAGAAACATTAAAACAACAGCTATCTTGCAAAACGCCTTCTTCTGGCAAATATAACAGGTATTACACTGAATAAAGCCGTATAAACAGTTGTAGGTAGTACATATCTAATTAGAATGTCCAGGAACACTAAATTCGTTCCCTGAAAATAGAAAACATAATAAACAGTATTATTGATAATTGAACAGATAGAAACGATAATTATAAAAATATAACTATTCAGATAACGTTCTTCTTTCTGCTCATTATTAAAGAACCCTGAAGCAAATCCTGCAATGGTTTTTGAAAGCGCCATTAATCCTATAAATGAGAAACTGAATATATCCAGAATCAATCCTGCAGCAAATCCTGCAGCACTTCCGGTTATTTTCCCTTTCTTAATGCCAACGTAAACCAATCCAATTATAACAAGATCAGGAGTGATCCTGAATTCCGTAACATCAATGAAGCTTACAGCAGTTTTCTGGATGATGATGAGTCCCAGCAAAATTCCCGCATATTTCAGATATTCCATCATGTCAGTTCTTCACTATCATTTAGACTTTTCATTATATTTTTTTTCAAGGTCCTTTCGTTCATCTTCTGAAAGGAATTTCAGAACGAACACCTCTTCAACAGTCTGAAAATTCACAAAACACTCAACTTCAATATTTTTGAAAAGGTTATCCAGTGTGTTATCAGTGGTCACAAAACCTATGGGAATACCTGCAGGGAATGAGTTGCTGTATTCGGAAGTTATCAGCAGATCACCGACTTTCACATCAGCACTTTTGGAAACATTCTTCATCCGTATTTTGCCTTCACCATCCCATGCAATTATACCATCTACTCTGCTGCGCTGATCTTTAGCACTCACCTTCAGGTCCTTGTTCAGCAATATCTGTGCAATACTGTAGTTACCGCTTGTTGCAACAATCTTACCTACAAGTCCTCTATCTGTAATTACAGGCATACCGATTTTTACGGAATCGTTTTCACCGATATTAATTGTGATATTATTCCTTGTCTGAATTAAAGTCTTACCGATAATCTTACCTGTGGCAACACGGTAGTTTGTGCGCTGTTTGAACTCAAGCATCTGGTTAAGCCTGAGATTTTCAAGCTTTGCTTCTTTAAGCATGCTAAGCTCTTTGGATAGATCAATGTTGGTTTCGCGCAGGGATTTATTTTCGCGCTCCAGCTCAAAAATATTGGGTATGATGGAAAATCCATCCTGTATTGTACCAATTACATTAACAGCAATCACGCGCACAAAACGTATCTGTACATTATCATTCTGGAATATGAGAAGTAAACTGATAACAATGAGAGCTGAAAATATTATGTATTCTTTGAGATTTCCTAAATATGAAAGAAGGATCTTCATTAAATGGAGTGAAGTTGAGTGTTAATGAACTTTTGGTTATGATTTATACATTTGCGAGCGAAGCGAAGCAATCTCATAACAAATTTGGTCTATCTATGGGATATGTCGTCGCTTTCGCTCCTCAATATTTGGGTTAATACTTTTTGCTCTTTATCAGCACTTTTGAGTACTTTTGGAGGTCCTCGAGTACCTTGCCGGCACCGCGTACAACAGCCGTTAAGGGGTCTTCGGCTACGTGTACAGGCAGATTGGTCTCAAGCCTGATACGTTCATCAAGTCCTTTAATTAAAGCCCCGCCACCCGAAAGCATGATGCCTCTATCCAGTATATCAGATGCAAGCTCAGGCTGCGTGTTTTCTAGGGCTACTTTTACTGCCCTTATCATCTGGTTGACAGGATCGCTTAAAGCCTCGCGAATCTCAATAGAGCTTACCTCTGTCATTTTAGGCAGACCCGAAACAAGGTCACGTCCTTTTACTTCAATGATAACTTCTTCCTTAAGCGGCATAACTGAACCAACCTGGCATTTAATTTCTTCGGCAGTTCTTTCACCAATTAAG
>JAUQWQ010000142.1 GCA_030835085.1 Ignavibacteria bacterium | reverse complement strand
AATAATACAACAGGGACAGAAGGAAGAGCTTATAAAAAAATATCCACCTGAATTGATAATAACACTAATAACCGGTGCAATTCGCAATGTGGTAAATCCTCAATTTCTGATCTCAACGAGATTCAGTTATAACGATGCCGTGCATTATGCATTTAAAATTCTTCTCAACGGCATACTTACAGAAAAAGGACAGGTAATTTTTAACAAAATAAAATTATGAACGGGAAATTTAAATTAATTTCAGTAGTTGCAGGGGTTTTAAGTTTTGTTTTATATATTTCCGGCTGCGGCAACGGCAAAGATACTAATTCGATAAGCGCTTCAGGTACAATAGAGTCGGTCAACGTTACCATTAGCAGCAAAACATCCGGAACAATAAACAAAATAAATTTTAAAGAAGGTGACCGTGTAAAAAAAGGCGACCTGCTGGTTGAAATAAGCCATGACCTGCTTGATATACAATTAAGACAGTCAGAAGCGGGAGTTGACCTTGCCAATGCCCAGTTAAAGCTGCTGCGCTCAGGGGCAAGGCGCGAAGATATAAAACAATCCGAAGAGCTGGTTAAACAGGCAAAGATAAATATGGAGCTAGCCAGGCAGGATAAAGAGCGCGCAGAAGAGCTCTACAGGCAGGATGCAACGACAAAAAAACTTTATGATGATGCTGTAGGCAGGTATGACCTTACTGTGACGCAGTATAATTCCACAAAAGAGAATCTCGCAAAGGTGAAAACTATTATCAGACCCGAAGAAATTGAGCAGGCACAGGCAAATCTTAAAAAAGCTGTTTCGATGGTTGACTTGCTGAAACAAAATATTGAAGACTGCAAAGTATATGCTCCTTCAGACGGTTTCGTTTCAAAAAAATTCATTGAAGAAGGTGAAAATGCCGTAATGGGCGGTTCTTTACTGAGATTAAGCAATCTTGAAACAGTGAATCTTGTAATATATATTCCTGAAACTGAACTTGCGAAAGTGAAGCTCGGGCAGGAAGCTGATATAACAATTGACGCGTTTAAAGATAAAAATTATAAGGGTAAGATAATTTTTATTTCACCTGAAGCGGAGTTCACCCCCAAAAACATACAGACTCCCGATGAACGGACAAAGCTCGTTTTTGCAATAAAGATCGAAATTCCTAATCCGCAATTTGATCTAAAACCGGGTCTGCCGGCGGATGCAACTTTACGAATTACGAATTAGCAATTACAAATTACAATATAGAAATCTATATCGAACAGGCTATTGAAATTAAGGGTTTAACCCGGGCATTTGATGCACTGATTGCAGTAAATGATATTTCCTTTAATATTGAAAGGAATGAAGTCTTTGGTATAGTTGGACCCGATGGCGCAGGAAAAACCACACTCATAAGAATGCTCTGCGGCTTAATTAAGCCTGATAGCGGTACTGCAAACCTGCTGGGATTTGACCTGCTGAAGCAGACAGGCAGCATTAAAGATGAAATAGGATATTTATCGCAAAAGTTCAGTCTATACGCAGATCTGACCATTGACGAAAACATTGAGTTCTTTGCTGAACTGCATGGTGTTAAAAATTTTAAGGAAAGAAGAAATGAACTTCTGGAATTCACTCGTTTAACCAAATTCCGTAAATTCCTTGCCGGAAAACTTTCAGGCGGAATGAAACAAAAACTAGCACTTGCCTGTACACTTATTCACAAACCCAAAATTATTTTTCTTGATGAGCCAACCACGGGTGTTGACCCCGTTTCGCGGCGTGATTTCTGGAAGATACTATCTGAATTACATAATGACGGCGTTACAATTGTGATATCTACTCCATATATGGATGAAGCTGAACGATTTAATACAATTGCTATGATGAATAATGGGAAACTGCTTATGAACGACTCCCCTGCTGCCATAAAAGCAGGTATGAATAAAGTCATATTAGAAATTGTTACTCCGGACTTAAGAAAAACATATAAGCTGATTGCTGATAAAACTGATTTTGAGTCCCAGTTATTTGGTGATAGAATTGATATAGCCATAAATAATACGGGCGATGTACCGGTAATTGAAAAATTGCTGGCAGAATATAATGTTGAATTAAAAGATAAGAGGATTAAGCCGGTATCACTTGAGAATGTATTTATACATGTTTTGAAAGAAGACCCCACCCGTACAGCACCAAAGGTGCCGCTTGCGCTCCCCAAAGGGAAGGGAGACTGAAAGTATGAATTCGATAGAAGTTAAGAATTTAACGAAAAAGTACGGTAAGTTCACTTCAGTTGATAGTATTTCATTTGAAGTGGAGCAGGGAGAAGTATTTGGTTTTTTAGGCGCCAATGGCGCGGGGAAATCGACAACCATAAAAATGCTGTGCGCTATACTTGAACCTACAAGCGGCGATGCAATGGTCGCTGGATACAGCATAGAAAAAGAACCTGATATGGTAAAACGCAATATCGGGTATATGTCGCAAAAATTTTCATTGTATACAGATCTTACCGTGGAAGAAAACATTAATTTCTTCGCAAGCGTGTACGGACTCAAAGGAAACGCTCTGTATGAAAGGAAAAAGTGGGTATTGAAAACTGCGGGACTTACCGACCGGAAGGATTCATTAACCGGGACACTTTCAACAGGCTTTAAGCAAAGGCTTGCCTTAGGCTGCGCCGTGATACATGAGCCAAAAATTGTCTTTTTGGATGAACCAACGGGCGGAGTTGACCCGATATCGCGAAAGAATTTCTGGGACCTGATAAATGATCTATCAACTAACGGCACAACTGTTTTTGTTACTACACATTATCTGGACGAAGCCGAATTCTGCAACAGGATAATGATGATTGACGCCGGAAAAATTATCGCAGGCGGCTCACCGGGTGAGCTTAAGACAAAGTATCTTTCAAATCCCATTTTTGAAGCCGAAACAGGGAATGCTGATACCGCAATAAAGATACTGGATAAGATCCCCTGGATAAAAAGCAGTGCTTACTTTGGTGAGTATATACATATTACATTGAATAAGGATGAGCTGAATAATGCAGATACGCGGAAAAACGAAATTATGGATATACTTGGCAAAGATAATATCAGCGTAAAAAGAATTGAAAGAATCGCTCCCTCACTTGAGGATGTATTTGTGAATTTGCTTGAGAAGGATACGTAGATTACAAATTACAAATTGCAGATTTTAGCTACAGGAAGTAATTATTAATTGAAATGTTAAACAGGATATACGCACTGGTTAAGAAAGAATTCAGGCAGATAAGGCGTGATGCAAGAACGCTTTACCTGATCTTTATATTTCCGGTATTCCTGCTAATGTTATTTGGTTATGCACTCTCCCTTGATGTGAAGAATGTAAAAATTGCAGTAAAGAATAACGATAACTCACCCGAAACCCGCGAATTTATTGCGATGCTTGAAAGCTCGAGTTATTTTAACGTTGTTGGTTACCTGCATAATGATAAAGAAATAAACAGCATGCTGGATGAAAAGCTGGTTCAGTGTGTTGTTGTTTTTCCTGCAAACTTTACCGATGATATGCGGGCAGGCAAAAACGTTCAATTGCAGTTTTTGGTAGATGGTGTTGACGGCAACACCGCAACTGTGATAATGAACTATGTTACTTCAGCAACACGGTTTTATAATAATAAAATTACACAGGAGTTTCTTGCCCGTACAGGAGTGAAATCATTTGTACCCATTGATCCGCAGCCACTTTTCTGGTATAACCCTGATCTGAACACAACAAAATTCCTTATACCGGGATTATTTTGTATGATACTCATAACAACAGCCGTAATATTAACAACCCTTTCAATTGTACGTGAAAAAGAGCTTGGTTCAATGGAGCAGCTTAGGGTTTCGCCGTTAGGTTCCTTTGAGCTGATAATCGGCAAGACCATCCCCTACACTATAGTTGCGCTGTTTGTTGCGGTATTTACATTATTCATAAGCAATATAGCATTCGGGCTGGAAATAAAGGGCAGCTACCTGACACTATTCTGGACAACTATAATATTTTTGATAGGGACGCTGAGCCTGGGGATATTTATTTCAACAGTTTCTGACTCACAGCAGGTAGCATTTCAGATAGCTTCTATTGCAACAATGCTTCCAACTTTTATACTTTCAGGATTCATTTTCCCCATAGAAAGTATGCCCTGGCCAATACAGATATTGACCAATATTACTCCCGCGAAATTTTATATCATTATACTGCGCGCAATAATTCTAAAGGGTGCGGGGATTGAAGCATTCTGGAAGCAGATAATCAGTCTGTTAATTTTCACAGCATTTTTTATCGGTATATCAACAATCAGGATGAGAAAGTCTAACGGGTAAAAATGAACCTGATATTAAATTTCATAAAAAAGGAATTCCTGCAATTCAAACGCGATAAGCGGATGTTCGGGGTGATATTGCTTGCCCCGGTGCTGCAGCTGATCTTCCTTGGTTACGCGGCAACGCTTGATGTGAAAAATGTCAAAACTGCTGTGTGGGATCAGGATAAGAGCTCAACTAGCCGGGAGTTCCTTGAAAAGTATGAGAAATCGGGTTACTTTACGATGCAATATCATGTTTCAAGTTACACTGAAATTACAGAACTTCTGGATAACGGTGAAGTCGTTATGGCAATTGTGATTCCCCCTGATTTTGAAAAAGACGTTCGAAGCGGAAGGACATCAAAACTGCAGACTATCTTTGACGGCTCAGACGGCAATAAGGCACTGATAGCTGCAGGATACTCACAAGGTATTACTATCAGCTTCGCATCGAATATTGTTAGTGAATTCATTGAACGCTCCGGCAGAAAGAATATGCCTGTTATGAAAATTCCCGTTATTGAAGCCGAGACCCGCGCATGGTATAATCCCGATCTTGTAACACGTAATTACATGCTCCCGGGAATTGTCGGTTTGCTTATTATGGTAGTTACAATTAATCTCACTTCTCTTGCAATTGTTAAGGAAAGAGAAATCGGGACATTTGAACAACTGATAGTGACACCGTTAAAATCATACCAGATAATTATTGGTAAATTGGTTCCTTTTTCAATTCTAGGATTTGTTTCGGTTACAATTGTAATGACTGTAATGCGTTTCTGGTTTGGCATAGAAGTAAAGGGAAGTGTTCCACTCCTCTATTTTGCGGCGCTATTATTTATGCTTTCTACATTGGGACTCGGGCTCTTTGTCTCAACTATATCCAAAACCCAGCAGCAGGCAACCATGACATCATTTTTCGGTGTAATGATGCCGATGATTTATCTCAGCGGTTTTTCATTTCCAATAGAGAATATGCCGATATGGGTGCAGTACATAACATACCTTATCCCTCTGCGGTATTTTATTACTATTGTCAGGGCAATAATTTTAAAAGGTGTTGGAATGGAGAATTTATATGATCAGTTCCTGGCACTGTTCATTTTTGGTGTAGTGATACTTGCTCTGAGTTCGTTAAGGTTTAACAAGAAACTGGAATAGTATTGAGTGGCAAAAGTAAAAAGGTAAAAGGCAAAAAAAGCTATGATTATTTGCGAATTAACTTCAGATTGAGATATATACCGGGTATTGGCTTTTGAGCCTTGAATTACAGCATTTTTCCAAACAATTCCTTTAAAATTTCTTCAAAATTAACTGATATTTAATTGTAAAATACTTGCATTTTTTAATAAATGCATATATATTTGAATAATTTCCAATGAAAAAGCCACTAAAAATAACGAGTATAGCTTGTCTGCTGATTATATTAGTTGCCGGTGTAGTATATGCGGCAACTGAATTGCAGTATTTTACAGGAAAGAATGAATCAGATTCAATTCTTTTGGAATGGAAAACAGGTACTGAAGATAATCTGAACCGTTTTGAAATTGAAAGAAGTGCATCTGAGCCAAATAACTATGTAAATATTGGCAGTGTAACGGCAATTGGAAGTAATTCATATTATTATTACAGAGATAATACTTCCGCAAATCTAAATTCAGCACCTGTATATTATTACAGGCTGAAGATAGTAGATAATAACGGCAATTATGTATATTCGCAGACAATAACCGTTACTCATGTTATTTCCAGCGTACGCGATACCTGGGGAAGCATAAAGGCTATCTTCAGATAGCAGACGGTTACAGAATTTTTCATATCGTGCGGCTATACAAAATTACCAATCTACCCTTCTTTCTGATATTTTAGGTTATACCAATTTACAGCGAATTCAAATTCATTTTTTTCATAATTAACCTAAAGGAGAGTCATGACTGACAATACATCAACAAGACCGGCAGTAGCTTCAATCACACAGGCAGAAATTGAAGACGGGAAAATGATGGCGATACTTGCCTATATTTTCTTTTTAGTTCCGTTATTGGCAGCAAGAGATAAAAAGTTTGCAATGTATCACACAGAGCAGGCAATTGCCTTATGGATTGCTTTTATTTTGATATATATAGTTATTACAATTTTAACGATCATAGTCAACCAGATAAGCAGTACATTGGGATGCGTTGTATCAATACTCGGTATTTTACCATGGCTGGCATATGTTGTATTATGGATAATGGGATTAATGAATGCAATTGGCGGCAAGATAAAAGAGCTTCCGTTAATTGGCGCATGGGGCGCAAAACTGAATCTGGTAAAATAATTACATTAGAAGACGCAATTTAGTTTTACAAAATAATATACAGGATCAACAGGAGAAAATTTAATGGCTGAATCAACAAGACAGGTGAATTTCACACAGGAAGATGTAAACAACGGAAAAACGATGGCTATCATTGCATATCTGATCTTCTTCATTCCGTTACTTATGGATGACATGAAAAGAAATAACTTTGTAATGTACCATACAGAGCAATCAATAGTATTACTTATTGTTAATATTCTTGCAGGCATCATTGGTACAATTACATGCGGAATTGGTTTTATTCTTTATATTCCATGGATAATATTTCTTATTATGGGTATGATGAATGCGTCTAAAGGCGAATGCAAACCACTTCCTATGGTTGGGCAATTTGGCGAAAAATTCAACCTTGTCAAATAAATAATTTACGCTTTTTAAAGGTTTCAATTAAGGCGCATTCAGAAAATGAATGCGCTTTTTTATTTATTCACTTTACCGGCTTAAATGAAAAGTGCAATTAAAACAGCCTGGGTGTTCTACAGCACCGCAATTGTGATGCTGCTTCTGCTTTTATTCATTTTACCGGGTGAAGTGATACTGAAAAATACACCTTTATGCGAAAGCATTTCCAGATATAATATAGAGTGTTTTGCATGCGGTATGACGCGCGGATTTGTTCATATAGTGCAATTTGAATTTTACGCAGCTTCCGAAGTCAACCGCGGGTCAATTTATATATTTGTAATATTTGTTATAAATTCACTATTATTTATTAAATACCTGATCAATTTAAAAAGATCTGAAAAAATAATCTATCTGAAAAGGAAACAAAAATGGGCAAAGGCGGTTTAATTATTGGTATCATAGCAATAATAGCTATGATAATAGGGTATATTCCGTGCCTGGGATGGACATTCTGGGTAACATTACCGGTAGCTTTGGTTGGTTTGATATTAAGTATAGTGGGATTGATTCAGGAAACTGACCGATATAATCCCAGTAAAACACCTGCTTCAATCGGTATGGTTCTGAATCTCATAACGCTGGTTTTCGGTTTTATCAGGTGGGCAATTGGCGGTTTTATTTTATAAATTAAATATATTGAATGAACAATAACGAACAGTTAAATTTACTTCGAACGTTTTTCCTGATTTCCGGAATAGTAAACGGACTTTACGCTTTCGGGTGGACGGGTTATACATTCATTGGCGGGCTAATTTCATGCGGTATCGGCTGCCTGTTCGGGGCATTTCCGATAATTAACATAATTGCATGTGTTATGGATTTTGTTGCATACAACAGGCTTAATAATATGAACCGTTCAGGTACATACAGTTCCGTTCAGTTCGCATCAATATTTGATATTGTATCAGTGTTGACAGGCAATGTTGCCAGCATGGTATTCGGTATTGTTGGGCTGGTATTTTTGAACAATGAAGAAGTTAAGCAATATATGAAAGAAAAAGGAATCTATTAATTAAACCGTAAGAAACTAAATGCAATATAATAACCAGTTGAATGTACTTAAGATACTATTCCTGATTTCGGCTATACTAAACCTGATAACCGCGGTCGTTTGGCTTTTCAACACTATTGTGGGTGCTGTTGCTTTCTGCGGACTTGGATGCGTGATTGGAGTATTACCGATTATCAGCATTATATCCTGTATTTTGGATTTTATGGTCTATAATCGCTTAAAATATAACAATAAAACCGGTACATACAGCCTGATAAAATTTGCATCAATATTTGATATCATCGCGATATTGACACTTAATATTACAAGTACTGTTTTTGGTATAACAGCGCTGGTTATGATAAGTAAACCTGAAGTAAAGCAGGAATTGGTTAATAGAGGAATATATTGACGTGAAACGTGAAATGTTAAACGTGAAACGAGAGAAATACAAAAACCCGAAGCTATAAGCTTCGGGTTTTTGTTCTTTACTGGTGTAATTGTTTGTTTGAAACCTGTTAATTGTTATTTGTGTTTTGCTATTTGTTATTTGTTATCAACTCCGTCCATATCAACTATCATACCTTCAGTACCTGCAAGCGGTTTGGGTTTTTCGTCACGGTTCTGGATGTAACTTTCCTCTTTGTACCTTGATGCGATCAGCATAAATATCAAAGCTGTAACAAACATCAGGCCTGCAAAAAACCAGAAATATGTAGGTGTGCCTATTACAATAATATTTTCGAGTCTTGATGTTACCTGCGCAGTTATAAAATTACCCAGCGCAACCGAGAGCAGCCATAATCCCATCACGAACGATTTCATGCTGTTGGGAGCCTGTGTGTACGAGAATTCAAGTCCTGTAATTGAAACCATAACTTCGGCAGCAGTCAATATTACGTAAGCAAAGAATTGCCATAAAATACTGGGAGTAGCGCCTCCGACAATTGCCATTTGGGCTATTCCCAATAGCGCAAATGAAAATCCGGCAATGAACATTCCGATAATGATCTTTCGGGGGGCAGTCAGTTTGAAAAATTTATTTATCGCAGGATAAACAAAAGATGTAAAACCGGGAATAAAAAGCATTATAAGCAGCGGGTTTATAGCCTGTATTTGTGATGCGAGCAATTCAAACTTTACGAATCCGAGATTAACAAATTTATCCATGTTTTCAGCCTGTAGAACCCAGCTTGAGCCTGTCTGATCGAAGAGTGACCAGAAAACAGCAACAAATACATACATTAATGAAAGGCTGCCAATTGCCTTTTTGCCCTGTTTGCTGAAAACATCATTCTTATACTGCTTCCACCCTACCGGAGGTACAGCAATAAATACTTTTCTTCCCATAAAGAACACTACTGTAGCTACAAGCATTAAAAAGCCGGGTACCCCGAAAGCAATATGGGGACCGAATTTATCCAGCAGCACCGGAGTTAATAACGATGATGCCGCAGCACCAAGATTAACGGAAAAATAAAAATAACCGAATATCTTTTCGAGTAAATGCTTTTTTGCCTTTGTGAACTGGTCGCCAACATGTGCTGATACGCAGGGTTTTATTCCGCCTGAGCCCATTGCGATCAGGGTTAATCCGATTGACAAACCGAGCCTTGTATCATCAACAGCAAGCGCAACATGACCGAGTACATATACAATTGAAAGGGTCATAATGGTTTTATATTTCCCCCACAACACATCGGAAAGTATTGCGCCGAGTATTGGGAAAAAGTAATTTGCCATTGAAAAGTAGTGATACCATGTAGTAGCATCGGCATCACTCATTGGGTCAACAGTACCTGAGCGGTTCATGATATACTGCGTCATAAATACAACGAGTATAGTTTTCATTCCGTAATAGCTGAAACGCTCGGCAAGCTCGTTGCCTATAATATAGGGTATGCCTTTGGGCATTTTGTTTATATCTTCAGTAGAGTTAGTCATAAATTCAGTAATTAATGTTATGAGTAATAATGCAATTAAGTAATTGAAAATGTTAGATTCAATGTAAATTAAATATTAGGAATATTAATGCTATAAATACAGAAAATTATTTTTTGTATATTTGCAATCAACTCTCAAAACATCAGTTTTTCTGAAACGCCATTGAGCGTTTTCTGCGAATTTAAATAACAATTGTCTAAATTCATACATTTACATAACCATTCGCATTACTCACTGCTTGATGCCATTTGCACCATAGAAGGGCTTGTTAACGCCGCTAAGGAGCATAACATGCCTGCAATTGCGCTCACTGATCATGGTGTGATGTACGGCTCTATGGAGTTCTACAACAAGGCTAAAAAAGCAGGTATCAAACCCATCATTGGCTGCGAGGTATATATAGTAACAAAGGGCTCGAGATTCGAAAAGGGCAAATCCGATGACAGCTCTGACACAGTGCTTGGAAGGGATAAATCGGGCAAGGCGATTGGAAAGCTCTCGGGGCGAAAATCAAATTACGACCATATGGTGCTGCTTGCAAAGGACCTTGAAGGTTACCAGAATCTTGTGAAGCTTTGCTCTATCGGTCACACCGAAGGATTCTACTATAAACCAAGGATCGATTCAGAAATACTGCGCAGTTACAGCAAGGGACTTGTGTGCCTTTCTGCATGTGCAGGCGGAGTGGTTTCATCGCACATTGCGCGCGGCGATATTGCCCAGGCGAAGGAAGCCGCAGAAATATACAAAGATATATTCGGCACCGAGGATTTCTACCTCGAAATGCAGAACCACGGCATGTCAATTGAAGCAAAGATACGTGAGCACGTACCCGCGCTGGCAAAAGAGCTTGGCTTAAAAACAATTGCCACCAATGATATACATTACATAAAATACGAGCACCACATACCGCATAATCTTTACCTTTATATAAGCACTGATCTCTCGAAAGATAAAGAAGGCAAGAACCTGGAAAAAGAGCTGAGGTATGAAACTGACCAGGTTTATTTCAAATCAGCAGATGAGATGTGCAAAATATTCAAGGATTTCCCGGAAGCCATACAATCGACATTAGAAGTAGCAGATAAATGTAACCTTGAGCTTCCGCGCGGTGTGTATCACATGCCAGACTTCCCTATTCCAAAAGAATCCGGCGCGAAAACGCTTGATGAATATTTCAGGATACTTTCACATGAAGGTTTAAGGGAAAAAATTAAGAACGTTACAAATGTTGAGACCGAAAGACTTGATCTTGAACTTGATGTTATCACGAAAATGAAATTTTCGGGTTACTTCCTTATTGTGGCTGATTTTGTTAATCACGCTAAACGCAGCGGTATATACGTTGGACCCGGCAGAGGATCTGCCGCAGGATCACTGGTATGTTACGCACTAGGAATCACAAACGTTAATCCGCTGGATTACAACCTGCTGTTTGAAAGATTTTTGAATCCCGAGCGTGTTTCAATGCCGGATATTGACATCGATTTCCAGGATGATAAGCGCGATGAGGTCATTGAATACTCGCGGCAAAAATACGGCGCAAATTCAGTTTCACAGATAGTAACCTTTAACAAGCTTAAAACAAAAGCTGTATTAAAAGATGTTGGAAGAGTTTTGAATTACCCCTTTGATACAATTAATGAAATAACCAAGCTTGTACCTTCGGTTTTCGGTAAAATTAAATCACTGACTGACTGCTACAACGAAATACCGGAGTTCAAACAGTATTTTGACCAGGCTAAGGAAAAGAAAAAGCTACTGGATTACGCTATTGTGCTTGAAAACCTTAACAAAAATGTAAGCATGCATGCTTCAGGGGTTGTGATAGCGCCTTCGGATATTTCAAATTATGTCCCAATCGCCAAAGCTCCGCAATCTGATAACCAGTACATGACGCAGTATGATATGAAGATGCTGGAAGATGCGGGACTTATCAAAATGGATTTCCTTGGGCTGAAGGAATTAAAAATTCTTCAGCAGGCAGTTGATCTTATTGAACAAAGGCACAAAATAAAAATTGATCTTGATTCACTGCCGTTAAATGACGCGAAGACATACGAAATTTTTGCAAACGGTTATACAATCGGCATCTTCCAGTTTTCAAAACCGAAGATGAGGGAATACCTGGCCAAGCTGAAGCCAAAGGATATAAATGACCTGGCTGCTATGAACGCTCTCTACAGGCCGGGTCCCATGGACCTTATTCCTGAGTTTATCGAAAGAAAGCACGGCAGAAAGGAAGTTACTTATCTGCATCCTGATATGGAGCTTGTTCTGAATGAAACATACGGCGTTATAGTATACCAGGAGCAAGTCATGCAGCTTGTTCGCGTAATAGCAGGTTACTCTTTAGCGAAAGCCGATCTTGTAAGGCGTGCAATGGGTAAAAAAGATGAAAAGCTGATGAAGGAACAGGAAGAAGAGTTCATCAAAGGCGCTGCGGAAAAAGGGTATAACAAAAAGGTAGCAAAGGAAATTTTTAAGTTAATTTTAAAATTCGCAGATTACGGTTTTAACAAATCGCATAGTGTTGCATACTCAGTGCTTGCGTATTATACGGCATATTTAAAGACCCACTACCCTCTTGAGTTCATGACTGCGCAGCTTAACTGCCGTCATGAAGATATGGATGAAATGGTCCTGCTGATAAATGAATGCAAGCGCATGAAAATTACTCTGAGTCTGCCGGATATAAATGAATGCTTCGCGGCATTTACAATAAATCCTGCAATAGAAAACCAGATACTTTTCGGGCTATCAGCCATCAAAAATGTCGGCAGAACGGCAGTTGATAACATTGTTAAAGAAAGAGATAAAGCCGGTAAGTTTGAAAATTTTGTGGATTTTGTTTCCAGGGTTGATTCACGTGTTGTTAACAAAAAGACCCTTGAAGCTCTGATATATGCCGGTGCATTTGATTGCTTTGATAAGAACAGGAAGAAGTTCTATGATAATTACGAAGCGGCCGTTCACCGTTATGCAGCAAAAAAGACCGAAAGTAAGGGGCAATCAAATTTATTTGATACCGGTAAAAAGCAGCAGGTAAAAGACGTGATATTTTCGCGGTTACCTGAAGATTACCGGGACTGGTCTGACAGGGAAAAACTATCCTTGGAAAAATCAGTGCTTGGTCTGTACGTAAGTGCGCATCCGCTGAGCGATTACGAAGATGAGATCAATCAGCTTAACCCCTTCCGCTTCAGCGATGTAATTGATGTTGATTCAGAAGAAATCGATTTTTCAAAACTGCAGCGCGTAAGGATGTGCGGAATTATAACAGATATGAAAGTGAAAATGAGCAAAAAGGGAAACCGCTTTGCTGTGTTTACACTTGAAGATTTTTCTGGACAGGGAGAGTGCGTTGTATTTCCAAAAACTTACGAGCAATTTAAAGAGATCCTTTTGGATGACTCAATTGTTACATTAATAGGCAAAGCCGAAGAGAACGGAAATTCGGTAAAGCTGATAGTTGATGAAATTAAGCCGCTGGTCAAATCAGCCGGCAGTGCCAAAATGCCTGAGATAATTACGATAAGGATTGATTCAAACAGCTTTGATGCGGCTAAATTGTTTGAAATTAAGACCATTTTCAGGGGAAATGAAGGTGAATCAGCTGTAATTATACATCTTAAGAACGGCAGTAAAGAGAGCTTAATGGAACTTGAAAATGTAAAAATACATTATGATAAATACACTGAAAAACTTTTAACAGAGATTTTCGGTAAAGATAATATTATATTGCAGTAGTTACATATAGAAGTAATTAAACCATACGAAATTACAGCAAAGAAACAGAAAAATTAAACTATACAAATACTTATTTTAAAGGAGAGAAAATGCATCCAATTGAATTCACAGACGCTAATTTTGACGCAGAGGTTATAAAATCAGATGTTCCGGTACTGGTAGATTTTTGGGCAGTATGGTGCGGACCGTGCAAAATGATAGCTCCGTTTGTTGCAGAGCTTGCAAACGAATACGAAGGTAAAGCAAAGATCGGGAAAGTTGATGTTGATAACAACCCCAATATTTCAACAACGTACGGAATAAGAAGCATCCCTACAATTCTCATTTTCAGAGACGGGAAAATTGTTGACCAGATAATTGGCGCAGTTCCCAAACAGGCACTCGCGCAGAAGTTAGACGCTCAGCTTCAGCCGGCTTAATCATTAATTGAAGATTTTACTTAAAAGACAGGTCATTGACCTGTCTTTTTTATTTATTCCATTTTTTTATTAAATTTTGAGTAATTTTACAGCTAATGCAACCCCAAATTGAAATACTGGAAATTATACTGCTCATTGCAGGCTTAACCGTTTTCACTTTTGGTTTTGCAGGTCTGAAATTCAACTTAGCTGACAAAATTTATTCCAAATATATTTTTGCAGGTATTTTAGTTTTATCTTTTATTTCCTTTCAAATAACGGCATATATTTACCTTATCAAATTTGATCTTTACTTCGGGTGGAACGCAGCAATTATGATGTTCGCATTAATATCCATAATTGCATCCCCTTTCCTTTTAAGAATAATTCATACTTTTAAGATGATCAGCGTTGCAACAGTTAAGTCATATAAACATATCCAGCCGGCAAAAAAACAGATGACTCAAGAAACGAAGTCAACCGGTAAACCCATATTGAATAAAGAACCGGAAACTGTGCCAAACTCACTTTTACCTGTAGTACCAATTGAAGAATCTTATGTTGATAATACAAAACCCTTTGGTATCACACCTGATGAAGTTGAATCTGCGGCAAATATTACTGCCAATGATATAGAAAGCAAAATACCACAGGCTGAAAAAGAAAACTTAAGTAAAACCACGTCAATAATTCCAGAAAACGTTCCGCAAAAAAATGATAAGGAAGAGCAGACGCCTGAAGATTTGCATCAAACAAAACCTGTGACAAAGAAAAGTACTCCGGTGAAAAAAGCACCCGCCAGGAAACATTCATCAAATTCAAAACGGCGCAGAAAGAGATGAAAACATAAATGAATAATTTAAGCAAAATATTATTATTAACAGCAGCTATCTGCGCCGTTACAGCATTCAGCTGTAACTCCAGTGATACTAAATCGAAAATTGATACTAAAAAAACATATAACGATAATTTTAACCCATATTTCCCGCTAAAGGAAAACAACAAATGGGTTTATATTAATGAAGGTCCCAGGGATGAATCATTGCTATATACTGTTGAAGCGAAAGATGTAAAAAAAATTGAAGGTGGTATTCAGTTAAAGGTCAGTTCATTCCCCTATTTAACACAGGATAATGAAGAAAGAACACTTACTGTTAAAAGCAATGGTGAAATAGAAATAAACAATTATATGGGGGCCTCGGGAGTCATAATTCCATCACCTGATAATTTTAAGACAGGAAGCAAATGGACCTTTGCAATATTCAACGCCTCAGTGTATAGCGAAAATGAGACGGCAGTCACCGAAGACGGTACTTATAAAAATTGTATTCATGTATATATGACAGATGGCTTTACATTTTCTTATGAAATGTGGTTTGTAAAGGATATTGGTATTGTTAAATGGGGAGCTAACAGAACTAATCCACCGCAGCTAAAGCCGCTTTATTATGTACTGAAAGAACATAAGCTTAATTGATATAATACTGATTGAAAGATATACTTTTCTACATATTTGCTTCAATTACATTGCTTTCTGCAATGTATATCGCATTTTCGGTTAAAAGCGGCAGTTCAGTTAAAGCGCTGCCGTATTTTATTACAGGCTTAGCCGGATTTTTTGTTCTCCTGAATTTCCATCTCTTCAGCCTGCTTTCAGTACTTATCTTATTGATATTGTTTTCCGGTATTGTTTTGTTCAGGAATAGAATTTCACATTACGTAGTTGAAGCAAGCGAAACATTTAAAGTAAACATAGTATCATTAATTATTACAGGTATACTAACAGCAATATTTGCCGGCTTACCCGGCGCAGCTAAATGGCCGCAGTTTGATATTACGCTTGGAGCAAACTCTCTTGCTTTGATATTTACAAAATATATCGCAGCAATTTTAGGAATAGGATTCTTGGTTTCAGTGATCATTTCAGCAGGATATAATATTTTAAAGAATGAGGCCGCCGAATGACAGGAATTAACTATTATATTTTCATTTCTGCTTTGGTATTCGGTTTAGGGCTGTATACATTGCTTACTGCAAAAGATGCTTTCCGTATACTTATTGCTTTTGTAATGCTATTTTCAGCATCTGTAATTAACATTGCTGCTTTCAGCAGCTTTTGGGGTTTTAACCCCGAAGGACAGATAATAATGTTCTCAGTTACAGTAGTATGTTTGCTTACTTTAGCTGCGGGTATAATTCTGTTTGTTAAAAATTTTAGAATATATAAAAATAATTTGATAAAAGAGCCTGATCCCGTTGAGTGACTTATTCATAAATACTACCGTATATTTTATATTTGCGGCAATAGTTTATATTGCTGCTGTCATTTTCTTTATCAGGCTGATATCCCCGCGGGCAAGGAAAATAGCAGGCGAATATTTGAGGAAAATTTCCAAAATAATAACGGATCAAAAATTTTACGGTGCGTTAAAGAGTAATTTTGTAAAATACTTTGCAGTGCCGCTTGGAACAGCTTTTGCAGTTATCTTCCGGTTTATTTCAAATATTTCAGTTTATTTAAGAAAAGCTGAGGATATCTTCACTTCGAAAATACTTCCGCTGGTCATAGAACCCGTGAATATTGCTTCGCTGCTTGTTAGAAAAACTTATACGGATAGTCAAACTGTCGTAATAACAGTTATGGCGGGCTTAATTGTGGCATTTTATTTCATTTTAACTATTTTCTAAAATTATTATTATTGTGGTTTAGTACATGCCGCTCCCGCTATGACGGGCGAGGCATCGCGGAATTGTCCGAACTTACTTTAACAAGTTAAAGCAAGTCGAGCGCACTAGAACTCAAAATCCAGTAATGGCAACATTGTAACGATGAGAGTCCCTGACTTACTTAGGCAGCAAAGCTACGAAGGAAGGCTTGACTTACAGAGATGCGGCAGCAGCGAAGGAAGTTGTTTGGCGGTGAAAACATTTTGAGAGAAAAAGGATTTTGCAGTAAGAATATACAGTTCATTTAATTTAAAGTTGTACTTGCCGCTCCCGCTTTGACGGGACAGGCATGGCGGAATTGTCCGAACTTACTTTAACAAGTTAAAGCAAGTCAAGCGCACTAGAACTCAAAATCCAGCAATGGCAACATTGTGACGGTGAGAGTCCCTGACTTACAGAGCTGCGGCAGCAGCGAAGGAAGTCGTTTGGTGGTATTAAGGGTTTAAAAACAAAACAAATATTTTAAAAAAGATAAAAAGTTCATTTAATTTTAAGTTGTACTTGCCGCCATGGCGGAATTGGTAGACGCGCTAGACTCAAAATCTAGTAATGGCAACATTGTAACGGTTCGACTCCGTTTGGCGGTACAAATTTTTTTATAAGTATTGAATTGGTAGAAACTTTCGACTGCTCCGCATTCGCAAGTCATAGCTTTCTACTGATACACAGTTCCAGCATAAGCGCACAAAAGACTCAAAATCCAGTAGAGGCAACTTTGTAACGGTGAGAGTCCCTGACTTACAGAGCTGCGGTAGCAGCGAAGGAAGTCCTGACTTAAAACGCTTTAGCGGAGGAAGTCGTTTGGCGGTACAAATCTTAGATCTTCATTTATGAGTAAATTCTTTGTTTATTGCCTGTATTCGGATCTGCATGACAGGCTGTATATAGGACAGACAAATAACATTGAAAAAAGATTTAAGCAGCATAGTGAAGGCAAAGTGCTTTCAACAAAGAAGTACCTTCCTTACAGAATAATTTACTTTGAAGAAGTGCCTGACAGGGCTTCGGCTTTCAGACGTGAAAAAGAATTGAAGGTTTCATCCAGAAGAAAATTTTTAAGAAAATTGATCAATCATAATATAATTGAACCAGGAAACAATTAATATTCTCTTCAATTTTCTTCCTGAAATTACATTATCCTTTACCGTTTTAATATTAAATTTAATCAGCAGCCGGGCAAAGAAAGAATTACCTGCAGCATATTTCATTTTCTCGGGAGGGATAATACTTTCAGCCCTCTTTAGCTATACGCAAGCTTACTATGCTCCGCAGCAATTATTTGGTGGAATGTTAACAGCGGACCATTATTCATATGGTGCAAGAGTAATACTTAGTACTGTTATGGCATTTTCTGCATTATCTTTCTTTGATAAAAAATCACAGCCTTTTGAATTTACTTTAATTTTAGTTTCAAATATAGGTGCATTACTTGCCCTCAGCTCATCAAATATATTTATGATGTTTATATCTCTGCAGGTTATGGTTATTCCGTTATACCTGCTGGTATATTATGAATTAAAACCAGCAATCAGGTACTTCGTATTCAGCTCAATGTTCATGGCAGTTATGCTCTACGGCATTACTTTGCTTTATGGTTTAACCGGTACAGGTGAATATTCATTGATATCAAAATACCTGTCATTCAATCCGTTTAACACATTGGTCCTGATATTATCAGTTATATTGATCACCGCAGGATTATCATTTATATCTATACTGGCACCGTTCAATATAAGTTTTCCGGTGATTGGCAGTAAACTTAAAACTGCGCACTTCGTGCAGTTTGCACTGATTAATGTTATAGCTGTGCTATTTGTAATTGGCAGATTTATTTTCACTGCTCTTGAGGATCAAAATACATTTATAGCATCAGCCGAACAATTGACTTTTTTGAGCGGAGTGAATTGGAAATTACTGCTTTCAGTAATTTCGGTGTGTTCAATTCTAGCAGGTAATTTAGTGATATTATGGCAATATGACCTGAAGAAGATCGCGGCATATATAATAATTTCACAGGCGGGATATTTGCTTATCGGACTTATTTCGGGTTCAACAGCCGGACTGGCTGCATTTATATCCGGAACTGTGATCTTTGCTGTAAATTCGCTCGGTATTATTTTCTGCATTAATCTGATTATCACAAAATACAATGTGACAGATACTGCCGGATTAAGGTCACTTGGCAGAAAGGATAAACTATTATTTCTTTCCTTTGTATTTTTTCTTATATCTTCTGCAGGTTTTCCTTTGACTTCCGGATTCAACTCAAAAATTATCTTGTATTCATTACCGGGTTTGGATAATTACTTTTGGCTTATAGCTTCCGGAATAATTTCCTCAGTCGTTTTTCTGTACTTTATATTCAGGCTCTCCACAGCAATTTTTACCGGAAAAAGTGCTCAAATTCCCCTAAAAATTGGAACGTTACCCCATGCAATGTTGTTAATTCTATTGTTTTCCGCAATATTCTTTGGTATTTTTGTATCCCCACTAATGAACTGGGCTGGTTATTGTTCAAATCTGTTCGGAATTTAGGCATTTAGTAACGTGTAGGTGGTATTGTATACATACACCATTTATACTATGTTTACTTGAAAATACTTCCGATTTTTAAACATTTAAACGAAAAAATTAATGTGTGGTATTGTTGCATATTTAGGTAATAAACAGGCACTTCCGATCATTTTAAGCGGTTTGAAGAAGCTTGAATACAGGGGATATGATTCCGCAGGCGTTGCGCTGATGTTTGACAACGAAATCGCAGTCAGAAAAACAGCCGGCAAGGTAACTGATCTTGAAAATCTTCTAAGTACCAACGGGTACGATCAAAACGCCAGCATAGGTTTTGGCCATACACGCTGGGCTACACACGGTGAACCTAACAACCGCAATGCACACCCTATATTTGATGAAGGCAACGAAATTGTTGTAATCCACAACGGGATAATTGAAAACTACAATGTACTTAAAACAAGGCTTGAACGCGAAGGTTACCAGTTCATAACTGATACTGATACTGAGTGCCTTGTACATTTAATACGCTCTCATTACAAGAATGTTATGGATTTTGAAACTGCGGTAAGGCTGGCTCTTGCTGAAGTTGACGGTACATACGGAATGTGCGTGCTTTCAAAATTCGACCCCGATAAAATTATAGCGGCAAGAAAAGGCTCACCGCTTGTATTAGGTGTTGGTGATGGTGAGTTCATAATTGCCTCAGATGCGACAGCTATTGTACCATACACCCGCCAGGTGCTTTACCTGATGGATGGCGAAATGGTAATTTGCGACCGTGATAAATTTGAGATTAAAACGATCCATGATGAGGTAATAGAGCGCGAGCTTGAAGAGATTACATTTGATCTTGAAGAGATAGAAAAAGGCGGATATGAACATTTTATGCTCAAAGAGATCAATGAGCAGCCTGAATCTATCACAAATACAATGCGCGGAAGGATAATTAAGGAGAACGGGCTTGTTAAGCTTGGCGGCTTAATGAATGTTACCGATAAATTAAAATTCGCGCCAAGGATAATTATTTCAGCATGCGGAACGGCATGGCATGCCGGTTTGGTTGGCGAATATATGATAGAACAGATGTGTAAAATTCCCGTTGAGGTTGAATACGCGTCTGAGTTCCGTTACCGCAACCCGGTAATTTACCCGAACGATATAATGTTCGTTATCAGCCAGAGCGGTGAAACCGCTGATACACTGGCAGCGCTGAAGGAAGCAAAATCACGCGGCGCTGATGTTTATGGTATTGTTAACGTTGTAGGAAGCACCATCGCAAGAGAAACACATGCGGGGGTTTATACCCACGCCGGACCCGAAATTGGTGTTGCTTCAACAAAAGCATTCACTTCACAGCTTACAGGACTTGCTCTGATATCGCTTATGATAGCTCAGTACAGGAATTCACTTCCTGCACATGAAATTAAGGAAATTACGGATGAACTGCTGAGAATTCCTGAGAAGATAAAAGAGATACTTGCCTTAAACGATAAGATACTTGAAATTGCAAAAGTATTTAAGTTCTGCCAGCACATGTTATACCTGGGCAGGGGTTATAACTTCCCTGTTGCGCTTGAAGGCGCATTGAAGCTTAAGGAAATATCATACATTCACGCCGAAGGATACCCTGCGGCTGAAATGAAACACGGTCCGATAGCTTTAATTGACCAGAACATGCCGGTTATTGTAATTGCACCTAAGGATTCAACCTACGAGAAAGTAATTTCAAATATCCGCGAAGTTAAGGCAAGAAAAGGTGTTGTAATAACTATCACAGATTTTGACAGCGATAGCCATATTGAAGAGTACTCGGATTACATAATCAAAATTCCTCATACTTTGGAGATGCTCTCCCCTATCTTAACGACTATCCCGCTGCAGATGCTTGCATACCACCTGGCGGTGCTGAGAGGCTGCAATGTCGATCAGCCGCGTAACCTGGCAAAGAGCGTTACTGTAGAATAAGAGTAATTGTTGAAGAATACTGTTAATTGAATGAAGCCCGGCGAAAGCCGGGTTTTTTTATGGCAGATTTTACCTTGAAATGAGTATGATTGTTGATTATTTTTATACATATAATTCTTAATAAAACTATATGAAAAAATATTACCTTTTCTTCTTTCTTCTAATTTGCACCGAAATTAATTTTTCTCAATGGACTGTGGACCATTTTTCAGATAATCCTTTTAACAATAATTATTTTAGTTATATTTCTGTAGTTGACTCCTCTACTGTTTGGGTTGTCGGTTCTACATTTTATGCTCGTAACAATATTTTAAGAAGAAATGCACTTGGCAACTGGGATAGCATATCAACAAATGGCATATCAGACTCTTTGTTAATAAATTGCATTGTTGCAAAAGACGAGTTAAACGCATGGGTCACTGATGGAGCGTTTTTTGGGCAAAGAGGCAATGCGCATATATACAGAACTACGAACGGTGGATTAAACTGGTTTGTTCAGGTTAATACGGGTGGACAATTTGGAGGCTTCAACGGGATTTCTTTTTCTAAAATTAATCCGGCGTATGGTTATGCGTGGTCAAACCCGCCTGATAGCAACGGAACACCTTTGAAAATATACAAAACTTCCAATAGTGGTGCTAACTGGCAGGTATATTCATATACTGTCGACCCTAGATTCATTGGGACACAGAATTCCATTTGTGTAACGGATTCTATGCATGCATGGTTTGGTTTATACAATACTACAGGTATGTATGATTATCATAAGATCCTTTACACTACCGATGGAGGAACTAATTTTCAGATTTCACATTTAGCCTACCAGGGATATTACGTAAATTCAATTGAATTCAAACAAAATAATCAATTTGGTATTGCAGCGACAGATGATCAATATGATTATTTGAGCAAAAGTAATAATGGCGGCGCTAGCTGGCAATCAGTTTTTTATGAAAGCTTAGGTAACTCAATTAAAATAATTTCAATACCTAACACAAATGTTTGGTATGCCGCAACAGGCTCGCAGGAAGCCGGAAAGAGAATGTATAAATCAACAGATAACGGTATGAATTGGAATGCAATGCTTTTTCCTGATTCGTTGTTCATAAAATTGACATTTATGGACTACTCATCCTACGGAAATAAAGTTTATCTTTATGCTGTTGAACGCAATGGGAAGATATTTAGATTAGTCGATAATGTTGAAGTTATTGGCATCAATTCGATTTCCACAGAAATCCCGAAGTTATATTCATTAAGCCAGAATTATCCTAATCCGTTTAATCCCTTAACAAAGATAAGGTTCAGCCTGCCCCATGCAGGAAATGTTAGATTAACTGTTTTTGACGCTTTGGGTAAAGAGATAAAATTGCTGGTGAATGAAAATCTGCAAGCCGGGATCTATGAAACAGATCTTGATGCGGCAAATATTCCAAGCGGTGTGTATTTTTATAGGATTGAGGCAGACGGATATACAGAAACGAAGAAAATGATTCTCTTAAAGTAAACAATATGAAAACTTTATGTACCGGCTTATTGTATTTATTTCTTGCCGGAATACTGTTCACGCTGCATTCACAGGAAATTGAATTAAAGGATTTAGGCAACAAGGGTACAGAATTAAGCGAAAGTAATACTTTATCAAATCTCCCCTTTCAAATTGGGCTGGAGTTCGGTCCCGCCATACCTCTAAATGAAAAGAAATATTTCAACAATGGCTGGTGGATATACGGGAATGTTAACTTATACAGCAAACGAATATTTCTGAGGTTTGCATACGGCAATCTGAAATTAAACGAAGAACTGGGAGGGATTGCACCATATTTACAATTTGGCGGTTCTGCGATTCCGTTTACATATAAACAGCACAGCGTTAGTATAAATCTAGGAATATGTTTTTATTCAATTGATAAAAGGGCAGGTTTAATAACATATTGCGCGGGTCTGAATTATCTGTACAGATTCAATGAATATGTTTCTGTTACTGGCGGCATTCAAATGCCGGTTATCAGGGAATCCCGATATAATGAACATTTTCAAAATCCGTTTTTGACACTTGGCGTGTTGTTTTTTTAGCTTTTTAGCTGTTCTAAAACTTCAATAAGCCCCGGAGTAATTGATAAACTACTACTATTTGTGAATGCATTGATTTATATAAACTGATTTTAAAGTTGTTTTGAACTTCACATTAAAACTACAACAAATACAAATTCAATCTAATATCCTTTTATGAAACAAATTAATGTTATAATTATATGCATCATCATTTCATCCTTTATTTTCCTGCAATCACTTTTTTCTCAAAACACCGAAGAGGGTTCCCGGAAAGATCACAGGACTTTATTGTATACCGGAGCTGGACTTTACAAAGTATTCTCACTTACAGATACAAAACAGGGAGAAACTTCTTTTGTCCTATCGGGCACTTTAACATACAGACCGAAAAAATACATTTTCTTTAACAGCGGAGTTGATCTATATAAATCTGAATCAGGCAGGAAACCGGTAATTTCACTGAATTTTATTCCTTCAATTGGTTTTGAAGAAGATAACATAATGTTATGCATTGGTGCCGGTGGCGGTTTGTTTGCTGGTGAGGGCGGAATGACTCTCAGATTTATGACAGGGTTTAAAGCAGGATATTTCTTCAATAAAAAATACGCTGCATCAATTGAGATCAAAAGTCCTTTATATTATAATACAGCAGCGGAGTTTATGTTCACAGCAGGGGTTTCTTTTGCGTTATAACTTTGTTTTTGATATTTAAGTTTACATTGGTACTACTTAAGACTAAGTTGATTTAAATAAAAAAGCCCATTTTCAGGTAAATTTACTGCCTGATTTTTACATTCACACTTTTTATTTATTTCCTTATTTTTGTAAAATCACAGTAAATTAATTTATACGAATAATGAAAAATATCAAGTATTTATTACCGATTCTGTTTTTTTTCATAGGTTTATCAGTTTATGCGCAGAATGACGACATGAAAAAGGATGGCGAAAAGGTCGAAGCTAAAGAGCTTTCGGACGGCACGCTTTATGGCGCTGATATCAACGCTGATTCAAAAATTCTCACAATATCCGATATATACGCGGATACTGCGGGTTTTTCAGGTAAAACCGTGGTAGTAAAAGGCAGCATGTCTGAATTATGCCGCTCAGGCGGATGCTGGACTGTCATAAGTGATGGCAGCATGAACATCAGGGCTTTAACCCTGCATAAATTCATCATGCCAAAAGAAATGGATATCACAGGAAAAGTAGCCGTAGTTGAGGGTGTATTCAGCGTGAAAGAAATTACCGAAGACCAGGCGAAACATTTTGCAGAGGAATCCGGCAAAGACCCGAATACAGTCACCGGACCGCAGAAGATGTACAGGATAACTGCGACGGGGATAAAGATTCTTAAATAAGGCAAAAGTAATCCCGCCAAGGCGGGACTGCGAAAACCCGATGGGTTTTCTTGAACGCAAACGAGTTTGAGGGGCTGGAAAGCCCCTTTTTTATTGAAAATTGTCATGCTGAACTCTTTCAGCATCTCGGCGTTTTTGGCTGATCCCGCCATGGAGGGATGCTTGCTTACTCCAATATTAAGAAATGTTATGTCAAAGACAGAATTAATACGCCACGGCGGACAGTGTAACAAAGGATATGAATCGCATTTACAATATCTTTTAGCTCCGTTAGGAGCGTAATGTTTGTAGAAAAAGGAAGCAGAAAAAAGAGCTCCGTCAGGAGCGACATGTTAATTAATATATTCTTACTAATTTCAAGATGAACGAGTATGGCAGCAGACCCTGAAACAAGTTCAGGGTGACAAAAAAAAAAGAAACGCTGATTTAGCGTTCCCTTAAATGTATATTGACTCAGTCAATGCATTCAAAAAAAACTGTTTACTTTGCGAATGTAAATTTAACAGTTTTAGTTTCTGTACCCCTTACAAATGTAACCTCAGATTCTTCGCCCGGTTTGAATTTGGTTAATGCATCGGTGTAGTCATAAATATTTTTAATTTCATACTGACCCAGTTTTGTGATAACGTCGCCACCCTGGAGTCCTGATTTTTCGGCTACGCCGCCGGATTTAACGCCCGTAATTTCGAGCCCTTCCTTTGTGCTGGAATAATCAGGAATAACGCCCAAAGTAACCCTGAAGCCCATATTGGTTTCTTTCTTTTCTTCGGTCACTTTTATAAAATCAGGTTTTGCAGAAAGCGTGTTAACATAATTGACTATGCCAACTACCATATTCAGTACTTTTGCTTCGCCATCAGCATTTATAAGCTGCCAGTCGTCACTTGGTTTATGGTAATCCTTATGCAGGCCCGTAAAGAAGAACAGCACAGGAATATCCTTGCCATAAAAGCTTGCGTGGTCACTGGGGCCATATCCATCTTTGTTATATGCTGCGGTAAAGCTGTATGTTTTGTTGAGCGAATCAAGCAATCCCTGCCAGATGGATGATGTTCCTGTTCCGCCTATTGTCAGCTTGTTATCAGTAAGCCTTCCTACCATATCAAGATTTATCATTGAAACAACATTATACTTCTTCATCAATTCGCTTTTTGTGAAATAAGCAGAACCTATCAAGCCGGCTTCTTCACCGCTGAATGTCATAAATATAATGCTTCGTTTCAGATCTTTCTTCTTTGTGGAGTAATACTGCGCTAATTCCAGAATTCCCGCAACCCCTGATGCATTATCATCAGCGCCGTTGTGAATTTCAGCAACATGGCTATCATGCAGTGAGCCGTATTTTAAGCCATCACCTAAATGATCCATATGCGCGCCGATAACTATATATTCGTTCTTAAGAACCGGATCTTTACCTTCAATTTTGCCGATAACATTATTGGTTAATGCTTTTATTCTTACAAGGTCAGCTTTTAGCTGAGCCATTCCCCCGCCGGATTCAAATGACATCGGGGTTCTTAAGCTATCAATATTTTTCTGCACTTCTGAAAGGGTCATTTTTTTTGTGTTGGTAAAAATATACTCAACGTATGAACGCTTTACATTCATTACGGGGATATCCATCGTTTCACCCGGACCGGACATTCTTAATTTTACCAGTTCATCTTCACCGCTTTCGGGTCCTTTAACAACTATAATACCTGCAGCACCCTGTTCCTTTGCAGCAGCGCATTTTATGCGCAGCCTTTCGTACTTGCTGAAAGGATTATCATGCGGATTGTTATAACCCGGTGAGTACATAAGCATCAAAGCGATCTTCCCTTTCAGGTCAATGCCGGCATAATCGTTGTAATTAAGCTCAGGGGCATTTATACCGTAGCCTACAAATACTATATTACCCTGCGCAGTTCCATTTGCTGAAAGGTATAAAGTAGTGAATTCCTCTCCGGAGCCATTGATAAGCTCACCATTGCCGATTGAAAGCGAGTTATCTTTACCAAGCTTAATCTCGCTGATGTAGTCGAATGGCTGTAAATAGCCGTCTTCGCCGGCTGGAGTGATGCCGTATTCTTCAAACTCGTTGACAATGTACTCAACAGTCAGTTTATCACCATCTGTCCCGGGGAAACGGCCTGCAAGCTCATCGCTTGCAAGGTATTTGATGTGATCTGTCACTTCACCAGATGTGATTTTAGGGGATTTATCACCCGGATTAACAAATGCAACCGAAGCGATGAATATTGCTGATAAGAAAATTTTTGAATAAATTTTCATGATTTAATTTTTTATATGTTGATGTGCGACTCCCATGGAGTCGTGTTGTTATTTTTTACAATCCTATAAATGTTCAACTCCTACGGAGTTGCAATAATGCGAGAATTTTACCTGTTAAGCGTTGACACATTTAATGCACTCCAAAGAAACCCACTTGTCATTTGAGCTTTGGCATTTGGAATTAGGTTTCTATTCTACCCAGTCACAAATAAACACATTTGTTTCGCCCTGCTTTGCGTTGAAGCGGTTTGAGCAGAAAACGAATTTTTTGCCGCCATCGTGAAGTGAAAACATCGGGAAACCGTCAAACGTCTCGTTATATGTAATCTGTTCATTTCCGGTGCCATCTGAATTGATCAAAAACAGATCAAAATTTCTGCCTTTGGGGTCAGCCTGGTTTGAGCAGTATATTATCCTTTTATTATCAGGAAGGAAATACGGACCGAAGTTTGCAGCTCCGTTACTTGTAACCTGGCGGATGTTTGAGCCGTCAGCATTCATAACATAAATTTCAAGCTGTCCGGGTCTTATCAAGCCTTCGGCAAGCAGGTCCTGGTATTCCTTTAACTTTGCCGGGTCGTCAAATCTTGATGCGCGGAAAACTATCATAGTGCCGTCATATGAATAATACGCGCCGCCATCGTAACCTGCAATATTTGTCAGTTGTTTAACATCACTGCCGTCAAGGTTCATTGAATAAAGGTCAATATCGCCATTGCGAGTTGAAGTAAAAACAATTCTGTCTCCTTTGGGAGATATAGTTGCCTCTGCATCATAACCCTTCACATCTGTAAGTTTTATGGGGTTTGTCCCATCAACATTTGCTTTAAATATATCGTAATCTGAATAAAGCGCCCAAACATAACCTTTTGAGTGATCAGGTTTCTGTGGACACATATCTCCGCCCAGGTGGGTTGAAGCATATAAAATACTCTTCCCATCCGGGTAGAAATATGAACAGGTTGTTCTGCCTTTGCCTGTGCTTACCAGGTGTTTGCCTGTGCCGTCGGTATTCATAATAAATATCTGGTCACATTCATATTCACCGGTTGACTGGAAAATTATTTTTGAGCCGTCAAATGAAAAATACGCTTCTGCGTTCTCGCCGCCATTGGTCAGCATCTTCATGTTTCTAAAATGCTTTTCCTGCGGGTAGATAAGTGTATCAGCACCTGTAAATGTACCTTTTGATACCGATAATTCATTAAAATTCCATATAAATGAGTATGCTGCCAGGCATACTATAATAAATGATATAATTTTTGTTTTCATAATTTCAAATATATTAAAAATTGTAATTACCTTTTATGATAAAAGTCATAAGTGTGAATTTGCCGGAAATATAAAGGAATTCAGCCAGAAAATGAGGGATCATCTATTCTTCAAACCGCTTCACTTCAAAAACGCCGTCAATGCTCTTTATCTTTTCAATGAGCTCATTTAAATGAGTTACATTCTTAACCATTAGTATTACCGTACCATCAAATAATGATCCTTTTGAAGCAATACTCACACTCTTGATGTTTGTATTGCTGTACACGGAAATTACGTTCGTAATTTCGTTAAGCATACCCGGTCTGTCTTCTCCGCTTATTTTGATACCTACAAAAAATTCGTCTTCAACCTGTTCTGGCCACTGTACGTCAATTATCCTTTGCGGATCAGAAAGGAACAGGTTCGAAAGATTCTTACATGATTTCTTATGTATTTTAATACCTTCGGTCTTTGAAATAAATCCTATAATGTCTTCCCCCGGTATCGGGTTGCAGCAGTTTGCGTAACTGAAAAGCAGGTCCTTTACATCACCTCCGGCTATAATCTTGTTTTTGGTAGAGCGCGCTGTTTTGATGTAGGTTTCAAACAGAGTTTGTTCATTTTCTTTAACCTTTACGGTCTGCGCTTTTTCTATCGGTTTTACCCACGGAGAAACTATTTCACCGCTGATGAGTTTATTTCTATCCTTAACAAGCTCGTATAATTCTTCCGCTGAAAGCCTGCCTTCGGCAAGACTAAGATACATATGCTGCAGACTTTCGAATTTAAGCCTTGCAAGCAGTTTTGTCATATCATCTTCACTAAGGGTCAGTTTCATTTTTTTCAGCTTTTTATTCCAAAGCTCCCTGCCTTCATCAATCCTAAGCCTGCGCTCATTGTTGAAATATTTATGAATATCAGATTTTGCTTTATGTGTAACTGCGAATTTTTCCCAGTCCTGATGAGGCTTTTTTATTTTTGAAGTAATAACTTCTATTTGGTCACCGCTTTTTAGTTTTGAATCAAGCGGTACAATTTTACCGTTCACTTTTGCACCGATGCATTTATATCCCACTTCACTGTGGATATCGAATGCAAAATCAATTGGTGTTGAATTTATTGGAAGTATTTTCAGGTCACCCTTGGGAGTAAAAACATAAATTTCATCCTGGTAAAGATTAAGCTTCAGCCCTTCCATTATCTGTTTGGGAGTTGATTCCTTTGAAGTGCTGTCAAACAGATCGCGTATCCAGCTTATCCAGTCTTCCATCTGGTTATCGTTTACACTGATGTTCTCCTTGTACTTCCAGTGTGCAGCAACACCTTTTTCTGCAACTTCGTGCATATCGCGGGTCCTGATCTGTACCTCAACCATTTTGCCTTCGGGACCGATAAGCGTTGTGTGTATTGACTGGTAACCATTCTGCTTGGGAAGCGAAATGTAATCCTTAAATCTTTCAGGCACGGGGATGTATATTTCTGAAGCAATTCCGTAAGCTGTAAAACAGTCGTTCCTGTCATCGGTATCCAGTATAATGCGGACTGCGAAGAGATCATAAATCTCCTCAAATGATTTACCGCGGGATATCATTTTTTTTGCGATACTGTTCAAATGTTTAGCGCGGCCTGATATCTCGTATTTAAAGCCTTCTTTATCAAGCTCAGCTTTAATAGGCTGAATGAACTTCTTTATATAATTTTCACGCTCACGCTTTTTTGCAATTACTTTCTTGGAAATTTCTTTATAGAACTGGCGGTCAAGATACTTGAATGCCATGTCCTCAAATTCTATTTTCACCCTGCTTAGACCCAGCCTGTGAGCAAGCGGTGCATAGATCTCCATAGTTTCGCGTGCCATTCTGACCTGCCGCTCGGGATTTAGATATTCAAGTGTCTTAAGGTTATGAAGCCTGTCAGCAAACTTGACAAGTATTACGCGTATATCGTTTGACATAGAAAGCAGCATCTTCCGGTAATTTTCCACCTGCTTGGCTTCATAATTTTCGAACATACCTTCTATCTTGGTTGCACCGTCAACAATATCGGCAATGGTTTCGCCAAACTCAGCTTTAACATCTTCGTAAGTGAATTTGGTATCTTCAACCACATCATGCAGCAAAGCAGCGGCAACTGTGATATCATCCAGGGGTATTTCGCTTGCGACAATTGAGGCAACTTCGTAGGGATGAATTATAAAAGGCTCACCCGATGCGCGTTTATCCAATCGGTGTGCGTTAAGGCTGAATTTAAAAGCATCTGTAATCAGCTTTTCGTTGAATTCACCCAGGTTCTTACGGCAAAGCGCAAGAAGGTCATCGAGTTTCTTTTTATATAGTGTGTTTAGCAATTTTTTATAAAAAATCAGGGGCTAATTAGCCCCTGAAAATTTTTGCGGCTAAAGCCGGTTTTAATTTAAAACGAAATCTTTGAAGAAAAAATTCCTTAATGCCCCAATTTCAAACCGTTAAAACGGTTTTGTTACAGAGTTCCAAACAGCCTGTCGCCTGCATCGCCAAGTCCGGGCACAATGTAACCCATATTATTCAGTTTCTTATCAATTGCACAGGTAAAAATCTTTATATCTTTATGGAACTTCCTGACTTCCTTAATTCCTTCAGGAGCTGCTACAAGGCAGGCTGCGACGATCTTTCCCGCGCCTGTCTTCCTGGCTTCATCAATTGCGCTGCACATGCTGCCGCCTGTCGCAAGCATCGGGTCCAATATGTATATTATGGTATTCTTCTTATCCTTTAGCCTGGGAAATTTGAAATAGTATCTAATCGGCTGCAGCGTAACTTCGTTACGGAAGACACCAAGGTGACTTATTCTTGCTTCAGGGAAAATAGATGAAAAACCGTTCATTAAACCCAGACCCGCCCTTAAAATCGGCATAAGGACTATTTCATCCTTTATTACCGAGCCGTTATACGGAGCAAGCGGGGTTTTTATTTTTTTAGCTTTTAAGCCAAGCTCTTTACCCGCTTCATAAGCAAGCAGTACTGAAAGTTTATCGACATACTGCCGGAATTCGAAATAAGATGTGTTCTTATCCCGTATTTTTGTCATATAGCTTTTTACAAGCGGGTGTGTAAGCTGAATTAAGTTCGTACCTGGCATATTAATTAATTCAGCAAAGTAACTATTAAATTTGTAGTAACAGCCTGTGTTGAATTTGCTGACTGTCCCTGAGCGGATAGTTTCATATCAAGCTTCAGGTTTGTCGAAGTCTCTTTATTCTGAATGCATCCGCGGCTTAAGTTCAAAGCTATCTTTCCGCTGCCTGTTGTTTCCGCATTTTCAACTTTCACTGTCATGCCGCGCTCTTTAACTTCTTTGTTCTTGAACTCAACCACGAGCGCTGCTTCAATGTTCGCTATTTTCTGCCCGTTCTTATCTTCCACTGATTTAAGAGTATATTTTGCATTGTTCACTACTTCAAAGAAAAGTACCGAAGTATTGAAAGCTTTTGTCCAGTTTGAGTCCATTACAATAGGATTTGGAGGGCAGACCTGGTATTCCTGCTGAAGAATTTCTTTAATTGATTCTTCGCCGAAGGACTGCTTAATTTCCTGTTTATCTTTTTCCTTTAAAGTATCACCAAGCGCTTTGAAAAGTACTTCATATATCTTTTCCATTCCGTACACATCGGTTATTTCACCGGAAGCATTGACCCTGATAAAAAAAGGATTTGCAATTACGGCATTATACTGAATAAATGCAGGGTTGGTTTTGACACTATCGTTAACGTTTGAATTATACTTAATGCTCTGATCACCCATTGAGGACGAAATGTTAATTGAATCGAATGTGATCTTATAACTCACAATTCCTGATGCGTCAACATTATCAGCTTCTTTGGAATAATAGTAATTGATCTCATTATCCTGCTTAACTTCTTTATCTTCTGTAGCGGGTGATTTTTCCATGTTCGATGTTCTGGCAACCATTTTATAATAGAACTTGTCTCCTTTTTTGACCACGTACTTAAGCGTAACAACATCTTTTCCTGTGATACTGTCTTTTTTTACAAATTCTGTTGAATTGTTATTACCATCGGTTTTTTTATCATCTTTTTTATCACCGCAGCCGTAAACATAAATGAATAAAGCAGCAAGAATAATGTTAAGAACAAAATATTTACGCATTATATGCCTTTCCTGTATTAAAATGCGCCACTCCGCAGGGATATGACGCTTCTATTTTTTTATTATAATCTGCAAATATACCCAAAATTTGAAGGAGTTTCAAAGTAAAAGCGAAATAGAGATGTAATGAAATAGTAAAATATCTTTACAGCAGCGTAAACTCATTTTTGCTCAAAAAAGCAAAAATTCTCAATCAGTTTGTTTTTCTTAAAGTAACCTGACCGATCATTAATGCACTATCTTTTGCAACTATCCAGTCTTTGTGACTTTTAACATCAGGGCTCGATTTAATCACATTAAAATATACCTGCAAACTATCCCCCTTTTCCTGGACAATTTCATAGGAACCTTCTTCAGAAATCGGCGGGTAACCGGACATTTTATAATTCCTGTCTTCAAACTCATAAGTTAAAAACCATGCACGCATATCGGTTGAGTCACCCGTTTCACCGGAAACCGACCATTTACCCTGAATTTTAGCGGAATTTTTGCCGCAGGATTGAAGCATCATTAAAAAGAACGATGCGAATAGCAGAAAAAACACAATATGTTTACAATTTGTATTAATCATTCATTTCCGTTTACATAAATATAATAATTTCCCTGAACATAAGTTATGGAAAATTGAAAATGAAGGAAATCCTAAACGGCATATTAACAGTATTTTGATATAGGCGATAAAGTGATAAATATCATACTTTCTGTTGACGCAGGTCATATTTAAATATGACCTCAAGACCTAAATTTGTAACAGAATATGCAGATTTCAGAAGTAGTAAACCTAAAGGAAGGGACTCTCTGCTATCACTGCGGTGATGTATGCAATAAGAGTCTGGATATTCGAAGCGGTGACAAGGTTTTTTGCTGTACGGGGTGTAAAACCGTGTATGAAATATTACACGAAAACAACCTTTGCAAATACTATGACCTGGATAAATCACCCGGAATATCCCAAAAAAAGCTTGAAAGTGCGGCGAGCTCAAGGTACTCATACTTAGATGACCCCAAGATCGTTACACAATTAACAAGCTATAATGACGGAAAAATTTCCGTCTGCAATTTCGTATTGCCCCAAGTCCACTGTTCATCATGCATATGGCTTATTGAAAAATTATATAAGCTTAACAGCGGTATAATCCAATCTGAGGTTAATTTCGTTCAAAAGACTGTTAATATAAAATTTAACCCAAAAGAAATTACTCTGAGGCAGGTAGTTGAGCTGCTTGTTGCGGTTGGATATGAACCGCAGATAAGCTTAAGTGATATTGAAAACCAGGTAAAATTCAGATCAAACAAGAGCCTATATTACAAAATAGGTGTTGCTGGTTTTTGTTTCGGTAATATAATGCTTCTTAGCTTTCCTGAGTATCTTGCACCTGTTGGTTCACTTGAACATTCATTCAAACAATTTTTTGGGCTTCTGAACCTGGTATTAGGCGCACCCGTGCTTTTTTACTCTGCTGGTGACTACTTCAAATCAGCATGGAGCGGAATAAAACAAAAAAGTATAAATATTGATTTCCCGATCGTGCTGGGACTTGTTGTTTTGTTCATCAGAAGCTCATTTGAAATTATTACAAATACCGGTGTTGGGTTCATAGATTCAATGACCGGACTGATATTCTTCCTATTGCTCGGAAAGATATTTCAGAGCAAGACTTACGATGCCCTTAATTTTGAAAGAAATTACAAATCATATTTCCCCGTATCAGTAACTTTAAGCAGGTCAGGCAACGAAACAAGTATTCCGGTATCAAATCTAAAGAACGGTGACAGGATCCTGATAAGGAATAACGAGCTTATTCCCGCTGATGCTATTTTATTTAACGGTAACGCTAATATAGATTACAGCTTTGTAACCGGCGAATCAATTCCTGTACCAAAAGTTGCAGGCGAGATCATTTACGCAGGCGGGCGCCAGCGCGGAAGCGCTATTGAGCTTGAAGTGATAAGGACTGTTTCGCAGAGCTACCTTACCCAATTGTGGAACAAGGATGCATTCATTAAAAAAGACGAGGATAAGTTCAACTCCTTGGTAAATGTTATTGGTAAGTATTTTACAATAGTAATTTTATTTATTGCGGCAGCTGCATTTATGTATTGGTACCCAGTAAGTTTGCGGACAGCGATAAACGCTTTCACAGCAGTATTAATAATTGCATGTCCTTGCGGAATTGCGCTTACAAATCCGTTTGCGCTTGGCAACGCCGTACGCATCCTTGGCAGGAATAAATTTTATGCCAAAAACGCCTCGGTGGTTGAGAGAATTTCTAAAATTGATACAATTGTATTTGATAAAACCGGTACTATAACAAAAACCGGTGATGCCGATATTACCTTCAACGGAAATGTACTAAGCACCACTGAACAGAAACTTATAAAATCGCTGGTACGAAACTCAACTCATCCCTTAAGCGGCAGAATATATGACGCCATTGAAACCGATGAACTGCTTGAAGTAACATCCTTCACTGAACACTCAGGTAAAGGCATAGAAGCATTGATAGATGGAAATACGATCAAACTTGGCAGCGCTTTATTTGCGGCTGATAATAATAAAATATTACTTGGTAAAGAAAGAAGCCCGGGTAAACTTGATTCAAGGATATTCCTCTCGATAAACGGTTCAATTAAAGGATTTTTCGCAATAAACAATATTTACCGCAAAGGGCTTGAGGAAATTACAGCAGGTCTTAAGAATAAATATAAACTTGTGGTATTATCCGGTGATAATGAAGGCGAAAAAGAGAACATTGAAAGATACTTCAATTACAAAAGTACTATTTATTTTAACCAGTCACCCAATGATAAGCTTGAATATGTAAAAGAGCTGCAATCCGCTGGAAACAAAGTAATGATGATAGGCGATGGCTTAAACGATGCCGGTGCCTTAAAACAAAGTGATGTTGGCGTTGCGATTTCAGAAGATATTACAAATTTCTCACCAGCCTGCGATGCGATACTGGATGCTTCCGAGTTCAGCCGGCTTGATAAATTTATAGGTTTTTCCAAAACCACGAAGAAAATCATAATAACAAGTTTTATTATATCTATGGTTTATAATATTATTGGGGTGTCTCTTGCTTTCCAGTCTGAAATATCACCACTGCTTGCAGCAATATTAATGCCGGCAAGCTCAATAACTGTAGTACTCTTCACGGTTTTATCAACCAATCTTTTAGCAAGAAAGAGGGGTCTGTAATGAGCGTGATCGTAATTCTTGTATTTTTCAGTGTGCTGGTTGCCGGCGGATTTTTAATAGCGTTCATATGGGCAGTAAAAAGCGGACAGTACGATGACCGTTATACACCATCTGTGAGAATATTATTTGATGATGAAAGTGAGAATGAAAAATGAAAAAATTCGACCCGAGCACAAGCATACATGATTACCTGGTTTTTGGTGAATTTGGCGATGTGAATCCAAGCATCACTGATTCATCAACTTTTACTTTCCTGAGCCCAAAAACAATGGCTGATTCATTTCAGCATGAAATAGAAGGCTGCTTTCTTTATTCCAGGCACTGGAACCCGATAAATAAATTCCTTTCAAACGCGCTTGCAAGACTTGAAGATGCCGAAGCTGCGCAGGTAACATCAAGCGGCATGGGAGCAATAAGTTCTGTAGTGCTGCAGATATGCAGCTCAGGCGATGAAATAGTATCTGATAGAACAATATACGGCGGTACATATGCATTTTTCAAGAATTTCCTGCCAAAGTTCGGTATTACTGTGAAGTTTGTTGATATGAAGAAACCTGAAATGGTAGAACTTGCTGTAACTGAAAAAACTAAAATGATATATGCTGAGTCTGTCAGCAATCCCCTGCTTGATATAACCGATATCCCCAGGATAAGCAAAATATCAAAGGCACATAATATAAAACTGGTTGTTGATAATACATTCAGCCCGATGGTAATTACGCCTTTGCATCTGGGAGCTGATATTGTCATACACAGTATGACAAAGTACATAAACGGCTCAAGTGATTGTGTAGCGGGATGCATATGCTCATCGAAAGAGTTTATAGACAGTTTAACCGATGTGAATTCCGGCGCAACAATGCTTCTGGGTCCCGTTTTAGACAGCCTTAGAGCCGCAAGCATACTGAAGAACCTGCATACACTCCATATAAGGATGAAAAAGCACGGTGAAAACGCAATGTACCTTGCCGAAGAATTTGAGAAACTCGGGCTTAAGGTATTTTACCCGGGATTAAAAACAAATAAACACTATGCGCTTTTAAATGAGCTTCGCAATGATGGTTTTGGTTACAGCGGAATGCTTGCAATTGATGTTGGAACATATGAAAACGCGTCATCTCTTATGGAAATGATGCAGAAGGAAAATGTTGGGTACCTTGCTGTAAGCCTGGGTTATTTTAAAACTCTGTTTTCATGTCCCGGACACAGCACTTCTTCGGAAATACCTGAAGAGGAACAGAAAGCAATGGGACTTTCTGAAGGGCTGGTCAGATTTTCGATCGGGCTTGATGGGGATATTACACTGGCATTTGAAAGAATTAGAAAATGCATGAAAGAAATAGGTATACTGTAGTTTAAGGTAACATTTACTTAATTATAGGTACAAATTTGAAGTTGCTTGTTAATAAAAAGAAATTAATTAATATAAACGAACTAAACTTAATTCAAAAAGGAGATTCCATATCATGGAAATGGAAAAGTTCAGTTATGATAATCGGATAGTACGCAATTTTGCATACGCGACAATGCTTTGGGGCGTTGTAGGTATGCTTGTTGGTCTATTGATAGCATTTCAGATCTACATCCCGGCTTTGAACTTCGGCATACCGTATATTACGTTCAGCCGGTTGAGGCCTTTACACACAAACGCTGTGATATTCGCTTTCGTAGGAAATGCGATGTTCATGGGCATTTATTATTCACTGCAAAGAATTACAAAAACCAGGATGTTCAGTGATCTTTTAAGCAAGATCCACTTCTGGGGCTGGCAATCAATAATACTTTGTGCAGCACTAACACTTCCTTTAGGTATTACCACAAGCAAGGAGTATGCTGAACTGGAGTGGCCTATTGATATCCTGATCGCACTCGTGTGGGTGGTTTTTGCCATCAACATGTTCGGGACAATAGCGAAACGCCGTGAGAAGCATATGTATGTTGCAATCTGGTTCTACATAGCGACTGTTGTCACGGTCGCAGTGCTGCACATTGTTAATTCTATAGAAATACCTGTAAACCTGTTTAAGAGTTATTCAATGTATGCAGGTGTTCAGGATGCTTTGGTTCAATGGTGGTACGGACATAATGCCGTAGCATTCTTTTTAACAACGCCATTTTTAGGATTGATGTATTACTTCCTTCCTAAAGCTGCAAACAGGCCGGTATTTTCTTACAAACTTTCGATTGTACATTTCTGGTCGCTGATCTTTATTTATATCTGGGCAGGACCTCATCATTTGCTGTATACATCTCTGCCTGACTGGGCTCAATCGCTGGGTACAGTATTTTCAATTATGCTTATTGCTCCATCATGGGGCGGTATGATAAACGGTTTATTAACCCTTCGCGGGGCATGGGATAAAGTTCGCGAAGACCCGATACTTAAATTTATGGTTGTAGCAGTTACCGCTTACGGTATGGCAACATTCGAAGGGCCGATGCTTTCATTAAAGAATGTTAATGCAATAGCTCATTTTACTGATTGGATCGTAGCACATGTTCATGTAGGAGCACTTGGCTGGAACGGGTTCTTAACTTTCGGCATGCTGTACTGGTTAATCCCAAGGATATTTAAAACTAATCTTTATTCCAAAAAACTTGCCAATGTTCATTTCTGGATCGGTACACTTGGAATAGTATTCTACGCAGTACCTATGTACTGGTCAGGTATTACACAGTCGCTGATGTGGAAACAGTTCACACCGGAAGGAATTTTACAGTATCCCAACTTCCTCGAAACTGTTACGAACCTGATACCGCTTTATGCTATCCGTTCAGTTGGCGGTACAATGTATTTTGCAGGTGTGATAATCGGCGTCTACAACTTGGTTAAAACAATAAAGCTTGGTAAGCTTGAAGCCGATGAACCTGCCGAAGCGCCTGCAAGAGTCGCAATAAACCTGCCGGAAGCAGGCGAAACAAAACACAGGTGGCTTGAAAGGAAACCAATGCAGTTTGCATTAGTTGCTACAGTACTTGTACTTATAGGCGGGTTAATTGAAATAATACCGACATTCCTTATAAAATCAAATGTACCTACAATTGCAAGCGTTAAACCATACACACCGCTAGAACTTCAGGGCAGAGATCTTTATATAAGAGAAGGATGCAATAACTGCCACTCGCAGATGGTAAGACCATTCAGAAGTGAAACAGAAAGATACGGAGAATATTCAAAAGCCGGTGAATTCGTTTATGACCATCCGTTCTTGTGGGGTTCTAAACGCACAGGACCCGACCTGCACAGGGAAGGTAAAAAATACCCGAATATCTGGCACTACCTGCATATGCAGGATCCGACGCAGATATCACCCGGCTCATTAATGCCAAGCTACGCATGGATGCTGGAGAACGAACTTGATATATCAAATACAGAAGCTAAGATCAACGCTCTGAGATCAATAGGAGTCCCTTATCCTGAAGGATTTGAATTAATCGCAAATGATGAGCTCATGAAACAGGCAGCAGAAATTACCGCTGACCTTCAGAAAAACGGTGCGCCGGTTACACCGGAAAAAGAAATAGTAGCGCTTATAGCATACTTACAGAGATTAGGTGTGGATATTAAAGGCGAAATGCCCGCCGATGTAAAGGGGGTAAAGTAACATGTATAAACAGGTACTTCAAAGCATATCAGGTGTAGATACTTACGCAGTGATAGCTTTAATAATGTTTTTTCTGTTCTTTCTGCTTATCCTGGGATGGGTATTTACTTTGAACAAAAAATACATCAAACAGATGGAAAACATTCCGCTTGATGATACTGAAAACAGTCATGAAGTTAACAATATTAATGCAGGAGGTGTAAAATGAAAAAGATCCTTAACAACAAAACTGCAGCTGTGATAATGATGCTTGTGAACGGGGCATTATTTGCCCAGGCAACCGGTCACAATGACAGTATGAATGAATACTCAAATCTCGCAGGCGCTATGGTATTCCTGCTGATAGCATTCCTTTTTGTGCTGTTCTTTATTTTATCTTCTCCAAAATACAAATATTCATATGAACGCAGAAAGAAAGGCTTATCATTCATTGGCAAGCTTTCACAGAAGCTAAACAGGGCTGTACCATTAGAGCGTGAAAAGGATATTATGCTTGATCACGATTTTGACGGTATAAAAGAACTGAATAACAGTGTTCCGCCATGGTTCAATCTGTTATTCTACGGCACAATACTGATTGCGATTGTATATATGATAGATTATCATGTGCTTGGAACAGGCACTGTAATGGTAGATGAATATCTGAACGAAGTTAAAATTGCCAATGATAAGCGTGAAGAACTTATCCGTACTGGCGCGTTTATTAATGAGAATAACGTAGTGCTCCTTACAGATGCAGCTGAGCTTGACAAAGGAAAACAGATATTCACAACTAACTGCACTCCCTGCCACGGACCCGATGGCGGCGGAACGGTAGGTCCGAACCTGACAGATAAGAACTGGATACACGGCGGAGGCATTAAAAATGTATTTATGACTGTTTCCAACGGCGTGCCGGCAAAAGGAATGATATCATGGAAGACATTGCTTACTCCAAAACAGGTACAGCAGGTCAGCAGTTATGTTCTTAGTTTACAGGGCACCACTCCTGCAACAGGTAAACCGCCTGAAGGCAATCTGTGGGTTGATAGCGTAAAGACTGGCAATGATTCATTAAAAGTGACAGATTCATCAAAAGTAAAAACTGATTCGGTTAAAACAAAAACTGATACCAGTAAGATAAAAAAGGATTCAATAAAAGTAAAATAATCTATTTATATATCCCTGCTGCACTCATCCCGCAGCAGGGATAATTTAAACCGGGGCAGCTGATTTAACAAAAATGCAAACGCAAAGTTCAAACAATACTATAGATACCGACTCTTTCAGGGATCACTTAGGAATAATTACAGACGACGGAAAAAGAAAGAACATTTACCCCAAAAAACCAAAGGGTAGGTTTTATAATGCGCGTACTATCTTCAGTGTAGTATTGTTAGCCTTTATGTTCGGTATGCCACTTATAAAAGTCGGTGGTCATTCATTTATGATGTTAAATATCATTGACCGGAAATTTATTATTTTCGGGCAGGTATTCGGCACCCACGACTTCTTCATTCTGGCTTTGGGAGTAATAACAATAGTAGTTTCAATTATCCTTTTTACGGCAATATTCGGAAGGGTTTTCTGCGGCTGGGCATGTCCGCAGACTGTTTTCCTGGAAATGGTTTTCAGGAAAATAGAATTCTTTATCGAAGGTGACTACGTAAAACAGAAAAACCTCAATTCAGCACCTTGGTCAGGTTCTAAATTCTTCAAAAAGATATTAAAATGGGGTATATTTTTTGCACTCTCTGTACTTATAGCAAACACTTTTCTTGCATGGATAATCGGGATAGATGAATTAACGCATATAATCACCGACCCGGTTTCAAAACATATGGGCGGATTCATTGCTATGATGATATTTTCAGGGGTTTTTTATTTTGTGTTCGCTTATTTCAGGGAGTATGC
>JAUQWQ010000141.1 GCA_030835085.1 Ignavibacteria bacterium | reverse complement strand
TTCCTTTTGCAAGCTTATTTAACGCTCTGCCTAAATATTTTCCCTGCCTCTGCGCAGTCTGGGCGGTTACCGGGAACGGTTCATCCGGAATTTCTGTGCAATCGCCAATTGCGTACACATTTTTAGTGCCGCTGACCTTTAAGAAATGATCTATAACAAGCTTAAACCTGTTATTTTTTGGAAAAGTGCTGTTACGTATTAGCTCTGTAGCCGTATTGCCTGCAGCCCAAACAAGCAGTCCGTAATTGAAATGACTGCCGTCATTTACGAATATTTCCTTATCTGTGACTTTGGTAATGTATGAATTTGTCCTGACGTTTATTTTCTGCCTCTTGAATATCTTTAAGGTATATTCGCTAAGTTTTGCGTCAAATGAATTAAGCAGGGTTTTGCCCGCTTCTATGAGAATTATTTCAATTTCGTTTTCCAAACCGGGATATTTTTTTCTTACATCTTCCTCAATGAAATCATGCAGCTCCGCTGCGAACTCAACACCTGTGGGTCCGCCGCCGCATACAACAAACCTGAGGTAGCTCTTTTTTTCATCTTCGGTTATCCCGGGAATTGACGCGTTTTCAAAACAATCAATTACTTTGATCCTGATCTTTCTGGCATCGGCTACTTCCCTGAGGAAGTATGAATATTTATCAACTCCTTCAATTTTGTAAGAATTTGTAACTTCACCTACAGAAATAATAAGCAGGTCGTATTCAAGGGTGAATTCCTTTTCAGTATCTGCATCAACACACTGCAGTTTATTATTTGTTTCATCTATATTTTTGCAGTATGCCTGTATGTAAGTTGCGTTCTTTATATTTCGTATTGGTTCTATTATACTTCTGAATTCAATTGTACCTACTGTTGTGCTGGGCAGCAAACAGGTAAATAAAAAGTGATTTCGCGGACTGACTATTTTAATGTCATAAAGATCGCTGTCTAATTCTTTTAGTGCGCTGAATGCTCCGAATCCTGTTCCTAATACTACTAATCTGGTTTTCATTTTAGTTATTAATTTATTCTATACAAAAATAGCAAGATTAAATTTTATAAAAAATGCTGATTTTGTGCAAAAAATGGAATTTATTTCACTTTTACTTTGTTGAACACATAACTAATATTGGGATAAATATCATTAAAATTTGTGAATTTTGTCATTTTAATGTTCTTAAAGTGGTACTAATTTTGAGGAGTTATAAATTGAAAGAAATATATAAATGAAGTCATACAGAAAAGAATTGTGGTTCAATACCCCGGCACGCAGAGCTTACATAAATATAACACCGCAGATAGAAGATTGCCTGAATGAAAGCGGAATAAAAGAAGGGATACTTCTATGCAATGCAATGCATATTACAGCAAGTGTTTTCATTAACGATGATGAACGGGGCTTACACAGTGATTTTGAGAAATGGCTTGAAAAGCTTGCCCCCGAAAAACCCCACTCGCAATACAGCCATAACAACACAGGTGAAGATAACGCGGATGCGCATTTAAAAAGATCAGTGATGGGAAGGGAAGTGGTTGCTGCGGTAACTAAAGGCAAACTTGATTTTGGTCCGTGGGAACAGATATTTTACGGTGAATTTGACGGGAAAAGAAATAAAAGGGTTCTTGTTAAAATAATCGGCGAGTGAGCAGTAACTACCTTCTTGCTTTATAAACCGCTTCTTCAAAAGTAATAATAAACTCAGTTCCCTTACCGGGAGCAGTTGATACTTCAATTGTGCCGTTTAACTGACGCGAAAGCAGAGTAACCAATTGAATACCCAGAGTATCTGACTTTTTAATATCAACTCCTTCGGAGACACCAATACCATCATCTTTTACTATAAGTTTATAAAAATTATCTTTAAAGTGCTTTACTGATATTGTGATTATGCCCGGTATGCTTTCAGGGAAAGCATATTTAATTGCATTAGAAACCAGTTCGTTGATTATCAAACCGCATGGAATAGCTGTATCAATATTAAGTTTAAGCTCACCGATATCCATATCAAATCTTACATTCCGCAGTTTGTAGCCATACGTAGTCTGGAAATTCTCTATCAGGTTACGGGTATATTCACCGAAATGGATAAATTCATAATCTTTTGAATTATATATTTTGGTATGCACAATAGCCATTGATTGTATCCTGCCGCCGGTTTCTTTCAGTATTTCAAGCATTTTTTCA
>JAUQWQ010000140.1 GCA_030835085.1 Ignavibacteria bacterium | reverse complement strand
CATTTTCTTTACTTCTGAATAATCATTTGTTATCATGCGGTAGAAATAAACGCCTGATGAGTATGCAGCCCCGTTAAAATCAGCTTCATAGGTGCCGGGCGCGAAATTTTCATCAACCAGGGTTGTTACAAGCCTACCCGTAACATCATAAACTGCTATTTTTACAAAATTGTTCATTCCGGTTGCAGGTATGGTAAATTTTATTTTTGTAACGGGATTGAAAGGGTTCGGGTAGTTCTGCTGAAGCCCGAATCTTTCTGGTACTTCGGCGGAAATTTGTTTAATTCCGATAACAAAGTTTATCAAAGGAAGCTCTATGTATGATTTTGAATTACTGTTAATATATACTTTGTTTGATGCCGCTTTAAGTGATGGAAGCATGAACGGGTTTGTTCTTAAAAATGTATCTGTAGTATCACCATTAAAGTCATACAAAGGTACATTATCAAGATTTGTCAGTTTTAACCGTATTTTATTTCCTGCACGGAACATATGCGAATAAGCCTGGCCATTAACATATTTCTGTTTAACCTGGTTAGAAGTGTATTCCCTGTCTGTCCAGTTAATGCGTGTAACAAGCTTTTCATCGCCGTTTGGTCTTACATCCCAAATCTGCATATTATACTGGCAAATTTCATTTGCCGTGGATGAATAATACAGGTAAGCGTACGGGGTACCTGCCATGGTCGCATCCTGAAGCAAAGCAGGTGTATCAAAATAAATTTCATCTTTCTGGAATTTCGCTTCAAACAGGGGACCGCGGAACTCTGTATTTACAAGGTATTCCATAGTTACATTGGGGTCAAGCACATCATTGGTAAAGCTAACATTTGCCTGAGAGCCGCCGTATCCGTATACCTGCAACTGATTTGAAGGGTGCAGGTACAGCTTAACATTCTGCACTCCCGCAGGCGGCCAGGTTGGTGAGTTGCCGCGTACCCAGCTCCACTCACTGTTATTTGCCGGGAACCGGCTTGAGGCATAAGTGAACTTCTGGTTCACGTTCATAACGTTATTCTGAATGCCGTGCAGGTGATAATCGAGCCAGTCAAGTAACACCTGGTCTTTGTAAGTTTCTTCTGACTGAATGTAGTCACTGCCGTGTCCATCCATAACACCAAAATACATTTTAATATTGTTGTATGGCAAAATGTATGCGCTTTGTATCATACCAAAAGTATTGAAGAATTTATCCTGCCATGCGTTCTGCACCAGTATTGGTATCTGGCAATTACCAACCTGCCCTAAAAAATCACGGTCTATAGGCAGGTAATAGTTCAGGCTATCCCATTTTTCCTTTGTATTGGCGTATATCCAGGGTTTAAACCTGCTTACCAACGCGTTGTATCTTACAATATTTGAAGGGTATCCGCATGTCCACAGGAAGGTCATTTTAATTCCGCCGTTCTCTATCCAGTTTGAGCCCTGTGTTGGTGAGGCAAGATCTGTAATGATAGTCTTGACATTCAGCCCTGTACATACTGCCATGAAAGGTATTATGCCGCCCTGAGAGCCGCCGTGAATGAATACTTTATTATCATTGGTGTTTGCATCATTTTTAATGTATGTAACCACCTGTTTCAGATCATTGGCTTCTATTGTACTGATGAAGTTTGATACTCCTTCAGAAATTCCCTGCCCGCGCATACTGTAAACAAATGAGTAATAACCCAAATTGGCAAGTTCTTCTGCATTGGGAAGCTCGATATATTTGGAAAGGCCGTAACCATGTGTAATTATTGCCACAGGCCATCCGCCGGCAGGCGGTGTGCCGTTGGGAATAAGCTTGGTGCAATCAAGTTTAATTCCGTCAGAAAGGGTTAACATGAAATCAACCTGTGAGTAAGCCCCGCTTTTGGGGTCTGCTAAAGATTGCGATATTATAGTAAATATTAAAGCTAAAAGTAGTAAATATCTCATTAATTTGGGGGATAATTGATGTAATACCGTTATAAATTTAGCATTTAAAAATGAATTGTGCAATAGGGGAAAAGGGAAAAATAGTGTTTAATAAAGAATCCGCAGTATAAAGTTTTACACTGCGGATAGAGTATAACATGAAAATAATTTGAATCGATATTTCTATTTGAGAAGTACCATTTTATTTGTTTGGATAAAATTACCTGCTTTTAGCATATAGAAATATATACCGCTTGGAAGTTCATTTTGGGCAAAATTTATAGAATAACTCCCTGGATCCTGAACTGAATTTACCAGGGTATTTATTTTTTGGCCTAATGCATTAATGACCTCAAGATTTACATGAACCCTTTCCGGAATGTCATAACGTATTTGTGTTACGGGATTGAAAGGATTTGGATAATTGTTGTATAAAGCATACTTTTCAGGAAATATTGCAGAGATTTTATGATTTTCATCAATATCATTATTAATATAATTCAGTAGAAGAAAATCATAATCTCCTCCAAACCCTTTTATGGATCCACCCACATAAAAACTTGAGTTGTTTCCATATGAGTCTATTGCTACAGCAATGGGCATATCAGTAGTGGGACCCTGGTAAAATGTTTCCCATTCCAGTACTCCAAGTGAATTGTATTTAATTGTTGTAATATTATAATTGTTGCCGGGTGTATTAGTATTTGATACCCCAGTTTCAAAAATATTATCATTAAGATCAATGAACATATCAGCCGCATAATTTTCGCAGAAAAATCCGTTGCAATTTGCATAATTGTTTAATTGCAGAACATTGCCGGAAGAATTAAGTTTCAGAGTTTGATATTTTGAAATCTCAGGCATTGGTGCATTTTTTCCCAGTACTACAGCATTTCCGGAATTAAGCAATATCAGGTCAAGGGCTGTATATAGATCTGCGCTATTTCCTGTAAAAGATGCCCATTGATAATTTCCGTTATTGTCATATTTTATTGAAAGTGGTCTTGAATCAACAGAAGAATTTGAATTACCAGCAATATAAACATTTCCGCTCCCGTCTGTCTTTATTTTGCAGGCAATATCATCACGGTTACCGTTATTATAGGTCCGTGTCCACTCAGACCCGCCGGAAGGATTATACTTTATAGAGAGGAAATCATTTTTGCTTATATTTGCTGATTTAGAATATCCAGCGACATAAATAAATCCTGCATCATCTGTAAAAATATCTTTACCCCCATCATTCAATCCGTTATTATTGTACCTGTTCACCCATTCTTCTGCTCCGTAATAGCTGTATTTTATTGTAAGACAGTCATAACCGGTGGAAAATCCTGTGCTAAATCCGGTAACGTATATATTACCTGAAATATCACATGCAATAGCAGTAGGTTCGTCATTGCCGCTGAATCCGCCATCATACTGAGCAAGCCATTGCTGAACTCCCGAGTTTGAATATTTGATAGTAACATAATCATATGAGTTGTTGAGATCACCTGAACTATCTTCACGGGTATCAAATTCACTTCCCCTGAAACTTTTACCAGTAACAATAACATTTTTTTTACCATCAAGGGTTATGGCTACAGGATAGTCATTACCGTTAAAAAGACTGTTAAATCTCATACTCCAAATCAAAGCACCGTTTGGATTGTATTTATTTGTAACATAGTCATAGCCTTCTGTTAAGTTTGCATAGCTATAACCTGTAACATAGATATTTCCTGAAGCATCCGCAATCATAGCAACCAGTTTATCTTCACCATTACCTGTACCATTATATGTAGCAGTCCAATTCAGTACCGGTTGGGAATTGTTGGATGAAATACAAAAACTAAAAATGAGGAGAATTAAAAGTATAGATTTCATTTTTTTATTGTTTATTTTGTGTTTTTTGTTTTTTCGAAATAGAAGGAATATTTATCAATATCTGATCTTTCAATTTCATTAACCTGAATGTCATAAAAGCATTCGATTATTGAATTATTTTGGCTTTTTAAACATGAAATAGAAACGGGGAAAAAATTAACTCCGAAATCTGGATGTTCTACAACAATTATAAGATTTTGAGATCCGGGAGAAATGGTCCTAACCAGTTCATCAGGAAATGAAAAAACTAAATATCTGCCTGTTCCAGTGAATTTTGGCGGTGCTAAAAGCAGTGAATCTTGATCATCAATTATACTTACAAGGAAATTAGGCAAGAATTGGGCGTTACCATTAATTACTGAAACATTCAAAGTGAAGGTTTGGTTATCAGGATCATTCAGCCTGTTAATGAATTTACCTGTAAGGTCGATAAATTCATTACAGCCTGAAAGAAGAAAAATGAAAGATATATATAAGAATTTTATTTTCATGGTTTATATTTTCAAGGCCGGTAATTTCCGGCCTTAAATGAATGAAATTTAGTTACCGCATGGACAAGCGGCACCATCATCTGTATGTACGTCAACAAAATTGTTATTTACTACAATTCCGCTTACACTTTCATTACCAACGCAAACTGTATACGTGCCATTTGGAACATAAATTTTTGCTTTTCCATCTACTCCGGTAGTAAAACCGCCACTTGAAGTGCCGCAATAAACACCACCGGTGTTTGGATGACTTGAGTGAATTTGTAAGAATCCGGAGGTTTTCCCAAGTGTTTCATTTGCTTTAACTTCTGTATTGCTGATATATATCACAGATATTATCAGTGCAATGATCATAGATGCAGCAATGATTGATCTTTTCATTTTGCTAACTCCTTTCAAAGAGATATTTAGTTTTAAGATTTTAAAATTGAAGAAAATATTGATATATGTGTTTGACTAAAACTATTCGTTACTGCACGGACATGAAACCCCGGAGGAATATACCGTGACTTTTATTTCTGCTGAACTCACAAAGAGATGGCTTGTCGTACCTCTGAGATTGTTTAAATGTGCACATACGCATATGCCGCAATTATCTTGCGGTGCTGGCAAACTTACCCATCCATCAATCCCGGTAATCCCGTTCTGTGAATAATTACAGGATGGTCCAGATGCACTGACAGAAGCACCGGATACAGGATTTCCGTTTACATCCTGAACATATATTCTATATGGAGATAATTTTGAATTATCATTATTACCTGCTATTAGAATGTTGGATGAGCCTTCAAAAAAAGTAGAAAAAGTCAAAATAGCGATTAAGATCATTAAAGCGCTAAATGTTGATTTTAAAGTTTTCATTTTATTAACTCCTTTCAATAGAGTTTAAAGGTTTTAAAATGTACACTCGCGATGTGTAAGTAAAAATAGCTGAATTAGTCTTGCATGGCAAATTAAAATTTGTATATTTGTAGGAAATTAACTAATAAAGAGCCTTTCATATTTTCATGCTAAACCATTGATTAATTGAAATTAAATATACCTTTTTTTAATTTTATTCTTATTATTCTATGAAACCTTCAGAAGATCTTTTCCAGCTTATCAAATCTCTTTCAAAATCAGAAAAACGATATTTTAAGCGTTTTTGTATGTTATATACTACAGGGAAAAAGAACAATTACCTCAAACTATTTGATTCAATTGATAAACAAAAAATATACGATGAAAGTAAAATAAAGGAAAAATTCAAACATGAGACATTTGTTAAACAGTTAAGCGTAGTGAAGGATTATTTAAGTAAATTAATATTGAGATCATTGATTATGATGGAAAGTAACAGGAATTTGTTTTATGAATTACGCCAATCTGTAGCGGAATGTGAATTATTAATGTTAAGAGGATTGTATAAACAGAGTTATAAAAAAAGCGTTATGGTAAAAAAACTTTCATATAAGTATGGATTTTATATTCTAATTTTAGAACTGCTTGGCAATGAAAAAGTTCTCATAAGAGAGTTAAATTCAAAAAAACAAAATGAGATATTGCAGGAAATTGTATCAGAAGAAAAGTTAGTATTAAATGAAATAATTAAAATCAGGCAAATTCTGAACCTGAACCGTGAACTTATGTCATTATTGAATGAAATTGGGGTGCCAGTACGTAGTGAAAAAGATATTTTGAGAATTCAATCAATATCAGATAAATTCAACAACATTTCAATATTAGAGTCATCCTCATACCAGTCTAAAACCATATATTATCATTCCAGAACTATGATTCATATGGCAATTAATGAGTATAATTCTGCATATAAATATTCAGTTGAATTGTATGATACTTTGAAAAAATATGAATACCTGAGTTCTAAGGACCCAAGGAATTTTTATGGGGTACTTCATAACCTGGTTTTAATTTCGATTCATAGTAAGAACTATGCAAGTGCAGAAAAGTATTCAAAAGAGCTAAGTAAATTTTTAAACGATTCATTAAAGAATTTTACAACGCAAACACGCAATAACATAAACTTAAATTATTTTATTCTCCAGTTAACTTTTAATAATAAATTATGTAAGATTGATGAGAATATATTGCTTATTGAACAATCAAAAGAATACATCAAAATGTATGAGTACAGTATTTCTTTACCAGAGTCATGGGATTTGTTTTGTGAAATTATTCAAACCAATATGTTGAATGATGACTGGAAAAATGCACTTCATTACACGAATTTACTGCTGAATAATAATGGTCTTAAAATGAAAAGTGATCTGAAATTAATTATAAACATCTACAATATTTTGATTCATTATGAATTGAATAATGTTCTATATCTTGATAATATTACCAGCTCATTTTATCGGTATTTATACAGATCTGGCAAGGAATACCCATTAGAGTTATTAGTCATAACATATTTGAAGAAGTTACTGCTTGCTAAAAATAAACCAGATTTTTTGGAGATACTTAAAATGCTAAAACTGAAATTAATTTCTAATGATAACACAACTTACGAAAAACATTTAATAGAAGATTATTACATCCTTGATTGGATTGAATCCAAAATTGAGAAAAAAAGTTTGAAAGAAATAGTCCTGCGTCGTATCAGGTAAATTTTTGTGAGTTATAATTGTTTTCTTTATATATACCACAGTTTTAATTATATTTGTAGATATGGAACAATTGGTAATTTCAACATGGAAACACGGAATCGCTGCAAATGAAAAAGCGACTGAGATCCTCAATAACGGCGGTACTTCACTTGATGCGGTGGAGCACGGCGTTAGAGTAGCAGAAGATGACCCGAATGTGCTGAGCGTTGGTTACGGCGGCTTACCTGATGCAGAAGGGAGAGTAACGCTTGATGCTGCAATTATGGACTGGAAAGCGCGCATTGGCGCAGTAATTTGTGTTGAGCATATTAAAAACCCCGTTTCAGTTGCAAGGTTGATACTTGAAAAGACTGAACATGTTTGCCTTGCAGGCGAAGGCGCTTATAATTTTGCTATCACAAACGGCTTTCAGCCGGATATTCTGCACACTGAAGGCTCAATTAAAAAGTATATTGAATGGAAAAAAGGGCTCTACGGCAGGTCACAGGAATTCCACACAGATGAGTATAAAGTAAAGAAATCCGGCGGACTTGGAATCAACGATGACGGCAACCACGATACAATTGGCATGGTTGCAATTGATAAGAACGGACAAATATCAGCATCTTGTACTACCAGCGGGACTGCATGGAAACTCCACGGCAGGGTAGGGGATTCGCCCATAATAGGCGCGGGACTTTATGTTGATGGAGAAGTAGGCGGAGCCGCTTCGACAGGCCGGGGTGAAGAGTGTGTACGTGCATGCGGCAGTTTCCTGGTAGTTGAAATGATGGCTCAGGGGATGTCTCCGCAGGAAGCATGTGAATATGCTGTGAAACGAGTTATCAAACTTAACCTGCTTTCGCATGTTAACCGTGACCATGATTACCAGGTTGGATTCATAGCTGTGAATGTTAAAGGCGAGTACGGCGCGGCAAGCGTTAGAGAAGGTTTTGAATATGCATTGGCATCCGGCGGTAAAAACACACTTACAAAAAGTAAATTTATTATTGATGAAAAATTTGAAATAGAAGACCTTTGAAAATACTTAAAGACGCATACGTTTTAACATTTAATAAGAATAATGACTTCGGCAGGTATTCTTTGCTGATTAATGATAACAAAGTTACCGATATGGCTGATAATTCAGCTAAAGGTGCTGGCAAACTTGCAAAATGGATAGAGCTGCACGGCAATACCGCTGAAATAATTGACTGCTCACGTAAAATTTTAATGCCGCCGCTGGTAAATTCCTGCCTTCGTTCAGAAGGAACGCTGCTGCACTATCTTTTAAAAAGAAGACACTATGAAAAAGCTGAAGATGATCTTTGCACTGACCTGATTTTCAATTACCTGTACCAGGACCTGCAGAGTGAAACTATCCAGGCTGACCTGCAGAATATATATGATTATTCATTTAACCGCTCGCTTAAATCAGGGGTTTTGTATATAAATGAATTTTCGCTCCGCAAAGATATTAATCATTTAGGGCCGGTAACAAATGCGGTTAAAAAAACCGCACAGGGCATTTCAGTCTGTTACCCCATAAAGCAGGATGTAAATACAATAAGGGATTTTAAATATTTAAATCCTTCGTTTTATGTAACCCAGGAAAATTTATTGACTGTTTACGATATTTCAGGAATTACGGACCTTAAAAATCATAATTTAACGAACCTTTTCCTTGAAGTTGCTGTGAATAAAGATGTGACAGAACAGTTCAGGCAGACATTCCATAAATCTGTAATATCACTTTTTGATGAATACGGTTTAATAGACAGCCACACATCGCTTATTAACCCGCTGTACCTGGATTATAACGATATGAAGATTATCACGGAGCGTAAGGCGAACATTATAATCTGTCCGCGTGATCTTAATTATTTTACATCCAGGTATTTCCCGATTGATGATTATATAGGTCATGGGATAAAATTTTCAATTGCTACAGGCTGGCTAGGTGAGGATCTTCTTAAAGATATGAGGCTATTCAGGAATAAATACAGGGAACTTAATCTTTCAAACACCGAGCTCCTGAATTCTGTTACACGTACCCCGCACAGGCTTTATTTTGAAGGAAACACGGACGGTGAGAGCAGTTACAGGATAGATATCAATAATCCTGCAACATTTGCTTTTATCGATATATCCGATGCCAGGTTCCAGTTCTTTCCTGAGGAATTTACATATGAAAGTGTATGTGACTTTATTGCTGATAATCTGACATCTAATAATTTTTCGGATATTATGCTTGATGGTGAATTTAAAATAAGGAACAGTAAAATACTGAATTCAGATGAAAACGAAATTGTTGAAAGGATAACTGAAACCCGGGAAAGATTATATAAAACGGGTAAATATGATGAGCTGAAGAAAAAACAACAGGCAAGGGAAGTTTCTGAAAAACTGGATATGACAGGCAGAACAGACGATGAAATTAAAATGTTTTCAGAAAAAGATCATGATGAGGATGAATTTATCGGGGGAGTAAATGAGGAAGAAAAAGAGGAGTTCAGGATAAAAACAAGGATTCCCGCTTTCAGACCCAAAAAGGTACCCGGCCAGAGAAGCTTATTTGAGGAATTTGAACATGTAAGTATAGTATCATCGGATGATTTTCAGGCAACGCCAATGCTTAACCTGCTGGTTACTGACCCGGATTCGAGCAAATCAGTTGAAGAAGATATTATACAAGCCAAGATAGTTGATGAAACAATTATCAAACGGTTAAGCACAGAAAAGAAAGCAGAAAAGCCTGTAAAACCGGTTAATACTGAAAGCAGGATAGAGCTTCCCAAAAACGTGAAATTAAAATTCGGTGACGACTGATAAAGTTCGTCAAACCGGTAATATAAAATTAAATTTACCCTGCTGCTGAATGTATAAAAAAATGACATGGATACTGGCGGTAATTCTGCTGGTTTTGGCAGGTGACAGGCTTATCTTTACATCAAGCGATATAAAGATTGAAATGAACCCTCCGGTTTTGCGTGCAAGTGTTAATTCTGAAATGATTATTGAAGTTTACAGGATAAATATACTTGGCTTTAAAGTGCCCTTCAGTAAAATTGAGGCTGAGTTCCTGATAGATGACGGGAAAAATCTTATAGAACTTACCGGGGAAAAGACCGGAAGCAGCATTAAGGTAAGATCAAAAGGAATTGAAGGAGAAGCTGTTATTGGAATTTATTCTGTCAGGTCAGGAGTGCAGATAAGAAAGATCACTATAAATATTCTGCCCCGTGATGTGGCATTGAACTGAAAAATCTGCTTTTCAAATGAACTGCTCACGAGGTTTACTTTTTGCAAAGTAAAATTTATAGAAAATTACTTCAAGCATCGTCAGCAAACCCAGTGAAAATGCTGCTTTTGTCAGAATTCTTGTCAAACCTTCATCGGGAATAAAAAAGCCCACAACAAATGCTGAAAACGTCCACCCTACAGTAAAAATTATAATTACAAATATTGTGCTCAGATACGCACTGACTTTCGTTTGTTCAACATAATTTTTGGCAAATATGTAAACAAAAAATACAGCGTGAGCGTAAAACAGGATCACTTCTATCATTTAAAAAGCCGCCTTGCTAAAGAACATTTCTTTTATAGTTTTAATTATGATCTTAAGATCAAATATTATAGACCAGTGCTCAATATAATAAATATCATATTCAATTCTTTTTTCTATCGATGAATCACTTCCTCTTAATCCGTTTACCTGCGCCCAGCCTGTTATGCCGCATTTTACGCGGTGTCTTTCAAGGTATTTGGGAATTTTCCCTTTGAAAAGATTAATGAAGTATTCTCTTTCGGGTCTTGGGCCAACTATACTCATATCACCTTTTAACACATTCAGGAACTGCGGAAGTTCATCCAGAGAATATTTCCTGAGTATTTCGCCAATCGGAGTATATCTTGAATCACCCTTTTTTACATAAACTGCCCCGGTATTTTTTTCGGCATCAACTACCATTGAGCGGAATTTTATCATATCAAATTTTTTACCTGTCATACTCAGCCGCTCCTGCTTGTAAAACACAGGTCCTTTTGATGTGAACTTCACTATTAAGGATAGCAGAATAAATAATGGTGAGGTTATAAACATCACTGTAAATGCAAAAGAAAAATCAAAGGCGCGTTTAAGTATGCGGTTCCATATATTCATCGGGATACTCTTGATCTTGAGGAACGGAATTCCGTCAATTTCCTGAACTCGTACAGAAGATGTTATTACTTCAAGGAAATCAGGGACCATAAGAAATTCTACATTTTCACCTTCGCTCAATTTCATCATTTCGAAAAGTTTTTCATGTTCGCTCGAAGGAATAGTTACAAGGACAGTTTCAACATTCAGCTTCTGAACAAGCTCAACCACGTCGTTATATGTTCCCAGCTTCATAGCATCCGGCAGCAGGCCATTGGAAGGTCCCGGGTTTTCTTCAACAAATCCGATTATATTAAAACCTGCGTATTTATGTTCCTTAAACTGTTTAAAAATATCAAAGGCTGTCTGATTATTTCCTGCCAGGATGGTATCCTTTAGACCCTTCCCCCTGTTATAAAGAGTTTTTTCGTATTTCAGAACAAAATATCTTCCTATTGTGATAAGTACTATTGAAATTATCCATACTAATACAAAAACCACTCTTGAATACGGGAACACCCTGTAAAAGAAGATGAGCCCGAATGAAAAAATTATGCCAAAAGTCACAAGTCTGCCAATCAGGAAAAACTCATCAAAAATAAAGACAAGTCTTTTGGGTCTGAACATTTTCCTGGATTGAAAAATAAGCAGCCATACCGGCAGTACAATAAGAGCCAGGATTATATATCCTCTGAGTGGCGGGATCTCGCCTTTAAAAGGCAAAATATTAACAATAGGCGTAAAATAAAATCTTATCCAATAGGATAATACAAAAGCGCTGATAATTGCCAGAGAATCGGAAATGATATTTAATAAAGGTATTAAAAATTCTGTCCTTTGTGAATTTTTATTGAATTTTTGGTCTATATAATTCATATTACCTTCAAATATATAAATTAGAAATTACAATATATATGATTGAAATTTTCATTATTTTTGTAAAAATGCGGGTGTTTTTTAACTAGCTAAATTATATAGATTTAACAACAAGTTTTAAATTTTTTTCCAGAAAAGTACCATTTTTACTAACTATATGCATATTATTTGAAACTTTTTTTTTGTTAAATTGTATAATTATTATTCAGTTTTTTTAAACATACTAGAAAGGGTCAAAATGACTAAATTTAAATTGTTTTTAGGGGTTTTTGCATTATTGTTTGTTATGGGTTTAACCGGTGAACTAAAAGCCCAGAACGGGCCGGTTCTTTATTTCTGTGAGAAGTATGGTTCATCAGGTGAAGTATCTATCAGTGACAGGTTCTATACCGGACCTATTACTGTAATGGTAAAATGTGATTACGCTTTAGGTTTAAAAGATTGTGCGATCCAGTTTGATAAATACAACGGTTACAGTTTTGATTATTACAAAAAAGTGGATTTTGACGTATCAGCAGATATGAAATACATATATTTTGAATCAAGTGACTTAAGGGTTGATTCTCCCGGTATATACAGATGTTTCCTTCTTGACAGCAAGAAAAACACTGTTGCAAGCGCACTTGTTGAATTTATTAGATAAAATACCAAAGTTAAGTTTTTTAAAAGGAGCCGTAAGGCTCCTTTTTTTATAGGTAAAATTTTATCTGACAGGCAGCAGAATGAATATCGTCAGGTCCCACAAAGCATGAGAGATAATTCCGGGCCATACAGACCTGTACTTCTTAAACATCCAGCCCCAGAACAATCCGCAGATAAGAGCAGCCATTAAGAGCATGAAGTTCAATGCGACAATATGAACTGCTCCGTATATTAACGAAGCTATGATCCAGCCTTTATTATCGCCGAATTTTTCTGCCAGCGTATCCTGTACAAAACCCCGCCAGAAAACTTCTTCAGCCGGTCCGATTATGAATAATAACAGTAAACCTATTACCCAGGGATCAAGCAATGATTTATTATTATAGACCCCAACTACCTGCCTATCGGCAAAAGGTAAAATTACCTTCGATATAATATCACCGGTGTAGAACACAAGATACAGCAGCGCAGCAGATACAATACCTGTCAAAATGTATTTGGGTTCAAAAAAATACAACCGGTAATTTATGGCCTCTCCGTTACGGTGATTAAAGTATACACCAAGCCCTGCCAGCAGCGAAGCTGCAATTGTCATTTCTAGCCAGAAGTTAAATGTTTTTAGTACAAACATTTCCAGCCAGAAAATACAGGCAAGAATTATCAAAAAAACCAAAGGCTTCATTCTGTTACTCATAACCGTAATGTTTTAGTTTATATGCATTATGCAATTTTTATCAGTTCCATCGATTCCCTGTAATTAGTAAGAAAATGTTCGCGTATATTCGAATTTTCGTGACTCCTCAGCTGCGGATCCTCATTCACAACTTTGAAAGCCGAATCACGGGCTTTTTCAATAAGCGGCATATCTTTTACAAGATCAGCAGCTGTGAATTTTAATGTACCAGACTGCCTTGTGCCGAAAAACTCTCCCGGACCGCGCAGCTTAAGATCTGTCTCTGAAATTTTAAATCCATCGTTGGTTTCTGTCATTATCTTTAAACGTTCAGCAGATATCTCGCCGGAACTTTCTGCCATAAGTATGCAATATGACTGCTCTGCACCCCTGCCTACCCTTCCGCGAAGCTGGTGGAGCTGTGAAAGCCCGAAACGCTGAGCCTCTTCTATCAGCATTATAGTAGCGTTAGGTATATCAATACCTACTTCAATTACTGTTGTTGATACCAGTATATCAAGCTTTTTATCTTTGAATGCCTCAATGGTTTCATCAATTTCATACCACGGCAGCCTGCCGTGAACAAGACCAATCTTCAGGTCGGGAAAGATATCCTCTTTGATGATCTCAAAGTGCTTAACTGCTGATTTTAGATCAAGTTTTTCGGATTCTTCAATTATAGGATAAACGATATACGCCTGTCTTCCTTTTTTTATTTCATCCCTTATGAATTTATACACTTTTAACCTGTCGGCTTCGCCCCGAAGAGCGGTTTTGATATTTTTCCTGTTTTTGGGAAGCTCATCTATTACCGATACGTCAAGGTCACCGTATACAGTCAGCGAAAGCGTGCGCGGTATAGGTGTGGCTGTCATAACAAGTACATCGGGATTGCTGCCCTTGGCTTTAAGTTTTGCGCGCTGCATCACACCAAACTTATGCTGTTCATCTATTACAGTAAAACCAAGTGATTTAAAATCAACTGATTCCTGTATCAAAGCATGTGTGCCTACCACAACCTGTGCTTTACCGGTTCTTATTTCTTCCAAAACAGTTTCGCGGTGCTTTTTTTTCTGTCCGCCTGTCAGTAAAACTGAGTTCAAGCCTAACTTATCGAAGTAATATTGCAGTGTTTTATAATGCTGCTCGGCAAGTATTTCAGTGGGACACATAAAAGCTGACTGGTAGCCGTTTTCAGCCGCAACCAAAAAACAGAATACTGCAACGATAGTTTTCCCGCTGCCCACATCACCCTGCAGAAGCCTGTTCATAGGCTTGTTTGAGCGCATATCACCAAGAATTTCCTTTATCACCTTTTTCTGTGCCCCGGTAAGCTCAAACCCAAGGTGTTCTTTGAATAGTATTTCAAACTTTTCACCGATCTTTTCAAAATGGATACCTTTTTCTGCAGAAGCAATTGACCGCTTTCTGAGTGCCATAACAAGCTGAAGGTAAAACAACTCTTCAAATGCAAGAGTTTGCCTTGTTATTTCTATATCTTCCATAGTTCGCGGGTAATGCATCTTCAGCACGGCAGTTTTGTGATCAAGCAGGTCGTTTGCAATTCTTACCGGCTCACTTAATACTTCGGCTATATTTTCAGCTGAGCTCTTTAGGGCATTAAAAATTATTTTGGTGAATGCCAGGGGTTTTATCCATGTTTTTTTTAATTCTTCTGAAAGAATATAAATTGGTATGAACGGGTATTTCATCATTTCTTCATCACCTGTTTCAAATTTTTTATGATCTCTCATATCAAACTTGATGTCGCGTTCATAAGCATTATATGCAACTTTTCCCCAGAAAATATGCTCATCACCTACTTTGAATTGCTTTTCCCTGTAAAATGTATTTCCCCACATTAATGATTCAATACTTGCAGTTCCGTCAAATATTACTATCCGCGTGGGGTGGTTAGGCTTGAAAGGTTTGAACTTATCAATTATTTTTCCTTTAATTACAACATTCTGATCATGGAATTTCGCCAGGCTTCGGATGGTAGTATTTGGCAGGTATAACCTTGGATAAACGGTCAGCAGATCGGTGGAGTATTTCAGTCCCAGTTTTTCAAACGCTTCAGCGCGTTTGGGTCCTACACCTTTTATATACGCAATTTCAGTTTTTTTTATCGCGGGCAAGTGCTTAATATTTCTACAAATATAGCAATTAAAAGTAAAATTTTGTGCAGTTCAAAATATATTGTATCATATGTAAAAATACATATTTCTATATCTATATTTTTGTTATTTTCGTGTTTACACATAAAAGATAATGGCTGAAAATAACAAAACAAATAATTTTGCTTTAATCGGCGCAGGCGGTTTTGTCGCTCCAAGGCATTTAAGGGCTATCAGGGATAATAAACAAAACTTACTGGCTATACTCGACCCAAATGATTCAGTGGGAGTGATAGATTCCTATTTCCCGGAAGCTTCCTTTTTTACTGAATTCGAAAGATTTGACCGTCATTGTGAAAAGCTGCGCCGCGGGGGCGAAGAGAAACGTATACATTATGTTAGTATATGCTCGCCAAATTATCTTCACGATGCGCATATAAGGTTCGCGCTGAGGGCGGATGCGAATGCTATTTGCGAAAAACCGCTTGTTCTGAATCCGTGGAACGCTGACGCATTGAGATCACTTGAAAAAGAGACTGGTAAGAACGTATTTACAATTCTCCAGCTCAGGCTACACCCCTCAATAATTGAATTAAAGAAAAAAATTGAAGCTGCCAAAAGCAAAAAGAAGTACGACATAGTCTTAACTTACATAACACCCCGAGGTATGTGGTATCATTATTCATGGAAGGGTGATATGATGAAATCAGGGGGTATAGCAACCAATATAGGTATTCATTTTTTTGATATGCTTACCTGGATATTCGGTAAAGCTCAGTCAAATATCCTGCACTATTACAAAAATGATAAAGCAGCCGGTTTGCTGGAGCTTGAAAACGCGAATGTAAAATGGTTCCTTTCAATAGATAGAAATGACCTGAAGGCCGGAGATAAAACATTCCGCTCAATAACTATGGATGGCGAAGAAATTGAATTTTCGGAAGGATTCACAGACCTGCATACAAACAGTTATACCGAGATCTTAAACGGCAACGGATTTAAAATAGATGAAGCGATGCCTTCAATAGAAGCTGTATACGAGATAAGGACATCAACTCCGGTTGGTATAATAGGCGAGTATCACCCGTTCCTGAATAAATTTAAATAAATATAAATTTATTTTTCACTGCTTATAACTTAATAATACCACAAAATAATTAAACTCTTCGATAATACATGCGTACAATACCTTTAAAGGATTTTTTCAGAAATCCCGAGAAAACCAGTTATCATATTTCACCAAACGGAAAATACATTTCATATCTTGCCCCTTATAACGACAGGCTGAATATTTTCGTACAGGAAACAGGAAGTGATTCCGCAAAAAGAATAACAGAAGCGACGGAACGGGATATTTATATATATTTCTGGGGGAACGATAATACAATAATTTACCAGCGAGATAATGCCGGTGATGAGAATTATCATTTTTACTCGGTGAATATTCATAGCGGTATAAATAAAGATCTTACTCCGTTTGAAGGAGTGCGCGCAAACCTTGTTGATGAACTGGAAGATTTTGATTCTGAAATACTGATAGAAATGAATAAACGGAACCCGGAAATATTTGATGTTTTCAGGATGAACTTTGAAACAGGCGAAATGAAAATGACAGCTGAAAATCCCGGAAATATTTCAGGGTGGGTAACAGACCATAACGGCAGAATACGGGCAGCAATAACCACAGATGGCGTTAATACAAGTCTTTTGTTCCGTGAAAGCGAACAGGATAAGTGGAGAACTGTTATAACCACAAATTTTAAAGAGAGCTTAACACCTGTATTTTTTACTTTTGATAATGAATATCTGTATGCATCCAGCAACATAGGCAGGGATAAAAGTGCAATTATAAAATATGATATAAAAAATGCCGCTGAGCTAGAAGTCATTTATGAACATCCGGAAGTAGATGTGAACTCACTTAGTTACAGTAAAAAACGTAAAGTGCTTACGGCTGTAAGTTTTTATACCTGGAAACGTGAAAGGGTGTTCCTGGATGAGGAAACAAAGAATATCTTTGAAAGGCTTGAAAAAGAGCTGGGAAATTATGAGATATTCATTACTGATAAAGATGATAATGAAGAAAGATTTATTGTGCGTACTTACAGCGACCGCTCACTTGGTGCAAATTATATCTACGATAAGATAACCGATAAGCTCACAAAAATTTCTGACGTCAGCCCGTGGATCAATGAGAATGAAATGGCTGAGATGAAACCTGTTACCTATAAATCCAGGGATGGTTTGACGATAAACGGTTACTTAAGCCTTCCGCTTGGCATAGAGCACAACAAGCTTCCGGTTGTTATTAATCCGCATGGGGGACCATGGGCAAGAGATCAGTGGGGATTCAACCCTGAAATACAGTTCCTTGTAAACCGCGGTTATGCTGTTCTGCAAATGAACTTTCGCGGCTCAGTTGGTTACGGAAGAAAGTTCTGGGAATGCTCCTTTAAACAATGGGGCAGGAGCATGCAGGATGATATTACTGACGGAGTTAACTGGCTGATAGAAGAGGGTATTGCTGACCCAAAACGGGTAGCTATTTATGGCGGAAGTTACGGAGGTTATGCAGTACTTGCCGGGCTTGTTTATACACCTGATCTTTACGCTGCAGGAGTTGATTATGTAGGCGTAAGTAATTTGTTTACATTTATGAATTCAATACCGGCATACTGGAAACCTTATCTTGAAATGCTTTATGAAATGGTGGGTCACCCTGAAAAAGATAAAAAGCTGATGGAGGAATCATCACCTGTATTTCATGTGGATAAAATTAAAGCGCCGCTATTCATTGCGCAGGGTAAGATGGATCCAAGGGTCAATATTAATGAATCTGACCAGATGGTTGAAGCATTGAAAAAACGGGGCATTGATGTACCATATATGGTGAAAGATAATGAAGGTCACGGGTTCCAGAACCAGGAGAATAAATTTGATTTTTATATGGAAATGGAATCATTTCTGGATAAACATCTTAAGAACTGACATCAAAGCCTGAGCTGTAATTTAGTTATGGATTGTAGTTAATCACCAGTATCTGTAAATACATTTTTATATCTTTACTTCATTAAATGAATAATTTTTCAATATACAGATCCTCGGCCGGTTCAGGTAAAACCTATACATTAGTAAAGGAATACCTTAAGCTGGTTTTAAATGATACTGAATCGTTTAAAAATGTACTTGCGGTAACTTTTACCAATAAGTCTGCCGGCGAGATGAAATCGCGTATTATAGAAGCCCTCACAAAACTTTCCCGCGGCGAAGCCGCTGAACTTAAGGAGAAGCTGATTAATGAAGGTGTAAAAGGAAATATCGAAACTTCATCTGCTTTTGTGCTTAAAAAAATTCTTCATAAATACTCTTACTTTTCGGTTTCAACTATAGATAGTTTCTTTCACAAGGTAATACGCTCGTTTGCAAGGGAGCTTAAGCTTCAGCTTGGATATAACATTGAGCTTGACCAGCAGGCAGTGCTCGATAAAATTACCGATAAGCTTCTTGATGATGCCGGAATTGACATCGAGTTAACGGGATTCCTTGAGGACTATATCTACTACAGCATAGACGATGAAAAAGGGTGGAAAATTGACCTTAAGATAAAAGAACTTGCCCGTGAAATTTTTTCCGAAAGGTTCATGATAAGACACGGAAGCAAGGACGGGAAAGAAGGAAAGACAAAACTAAAGGAATTTATCAGCATACTTTTTGCCATTAAAAATGATTTTGAAGGAAGGATGAAACATTTTTCAATAGAAGCAGGTAACCTTCTTGATGAATACAGCCTGGTGATTGATGACTTTCCTTATAAAAAATCAGGATTTATGAATTACCTTATAAATAACATAGTTACAGGTAAATTCGAGCCCGGTCAAAGGGCAAGGGAAGCATCAATTGATATTAATAAGTGGTTCGGAAAAACTTCAAAACCCGCTGTTAAACCTGCCGCTGAAGCAGGTTTATATAACCTGCTTGTTTCAGCAGTGGAAAATTACGACACGAATTTTATAAAATATAATACTGCTTCTCAGCTCATAAAAACTATTTACATTACCGGAATATTCAAAGATCTTACAGATAAACTGAAGAAGTACCGTGATGATAATAATGTATTGCTGATATCAGATATAAATAACCTGCTGCTGAATGTAATTTCAGGTGATAGCAGTCCTTTTGTATATGAAAAAATCGGCAGTTTCTACAGGAATTTCCTCATTGATGAATTCCAGGATACATCTACTTTTCAGTGGCGGAACTTTTTCCCGCTGATAGAAAACGCACTCAGCGAAAATAACGCTTCGCTGATTGTGGGTGATGTCAAGCAATCCATTTACCGCTGGCGCAACGGTAACATGAAGCTGCTGCTTGAGGAAGTGAAAAATGATCTTGCGGGATTTAATGAATCTATAAAAGAGGAAACCCTTAATACAAATTACAGAAGCAAAAAAAGAATAGTGGAGTTCAATAATTCTTTTTTTAAAACAGCATCTGAAATCTGCACAAGCGAAGCTCCCGAAATAGAATCAGCGGTAATTGCCAAAGCATTTGCTGATGCGGGTCAGCTGCCGGCGGATAAATCTGATGATGGATATATAAATATAAAGTTCTATAAAAATGACCCTGAGTCAGATGTAACTTCCCGCGAGTTTTCAATGGCCGCTATGATATCAAACATCAAACAATTACTGCTAAACGGTTACAGGCAGAAAGATATTATGGTGCTTGTTCGGAATAATTCTGATGCAGTGGAAGCAGCACACTCACTGATAGATGCCAGGCTTAAGGTGGTTTCAAGTGATTCATTATTACTAACCAATTCACCAAAGGTCAGATTACTTATAAACATTTTTAAATATATAGTAGATTCAAACAACGTCATCGCACGCGCAGAGATTCTTTACAACTATCTTAAATACATAAAGAATGAAGATACAGGACTGAACGATATATTTTCCGATCATTTGGTTACTGATCATAGTACTTCGTTATTTAAAAAGTGTTTACCAGGTGAATTCTTTGAAAAAACTGAAGGCATTGAGCTGAGCAGCAAATTATCCGGACTCGGTTTATATGACCTTGCCGAAGAGCTCATAATGCTTTTCGGGCTGGGCGATACCGCTGATACATATCTTATCCGGTTCCTAGATGTGCTGAAAAAATATTCCAATGAAAATAACAGCGATGTTTATGGCTTTATTAACTGGTGGGAAGATAACAAACAGGATAACACCATAATTGTACCCGATGAAGAAGATGCCGTAAGGGTAATGACAATCCACAAAGCAAAAGGCTTACAAGCTCCCGTAGTATTTATTCCATTTGCCAACTGGGAGTTTGGCTTAAGCGCTAACCGGAATATGATATGGGTATCTTCTGATAAGCCGCCATTTGATACTTTGCCGGCATATTTTGTAAAAGCATCAAGCGCTTTACAGGAATCATATTTTGCCGCCGATTACAACGAAGAATCAGCATTAACATACCTTGATAACCTGAACCTTTTGTATGTTGCATTCACCCGCGCTGAAGAAAAACTGTTCATCGGCGTTCCGCAAAAAGGGAAGGAATCATTCCACGCAGGAAAATTAATATATAATACTCTGACAAACTCACCGGTACTTGCAGAAAGTTTTGATACGCAAAATTATGTTTATGAAAATGGTTCTGTAAATGATAATGTTAAAAAAACAGAAAAGAAAAGTTCATATGGTAGTTACAGGATAGGTCAAATCGTATCAGGGAATATTGTTGATAAAATTATTGTTAAGCCGGAATTTGAAAATTATATTCCCGAAAACAAAATAAAGCTTAAGGAATTAAAAAATCGCGGAATAATTATTCATAAAGCTTTATCATCCATCAGTAATTCAACCGCAGTAGAAATTGAAAAAGCTTCGCAGAAGCTTGTATTGATGGGTCTCATTACAGAAGAACAAAGAGCTGATTTAACTGAAGAACTGCTCGAGATTATGGCAATAAGTAAGGTAAAGATGTGGTTTGATTCTGAAAATGTTATGAATGAAAGGGATATTATCCTGACTGATGGAAGCATTTACAGACCGGATAAAGTTATAATTGATAATGATAAAGCTGTTATTGTTGATTACAAGTCCGGCGTGAAGAAAGATGAGCACATTAAACAAATACAACAATATGGTCAAATTCTTGGCGAAATGGGTTTTAAAGAAATTGAAATGAACTTGTTTTATTTGAATGATTTAGAGATCGAAACAGTAAACTGAACTCAATTATTGTAAGGACAAATATTAATTGAAGCCGTTTTTAGATAAATTAGCGGGTGAGCTTCTTGGTAAACACGGGAATGATATTTCCGCGCTGCAGATTGTATTTCCTTCACGCAGGGCGGGACTTTATTTTAAAAAGTACCTTTCGGAAAAGATCAATACGCCTGTATGGTC
>JAUQWQ010000139.1 GCA_030835085.1 Ignavibacteria bacterium | reverse complement strand
ACCGTCGGCTCAACCAACATGGACTTCTTGAGCATGTTGAGCAATGACGAGGTGAATGCGGTCATTTTGAGCCAGGAGTTTGCCGTCGAAATGGAGACGATGTTTGCCGGGGATCTGGCGGATTCCCGGCAGATCCAGTGGAACGAGTGGAAAGATAGACCCTTATTGCCCAGGTTCAGGGAGTGGTTTGTGAATTTATTCATCCGGTGGTTGTAACATTGTGTCTACGTGGTTTCATTATGGTGGGAGTGAAACATGTGAATCCAATACATGCGATGAGAAACACTCTGAAAATCTGCCTGTTCATGGTCGCCGCTTCGATTCTTTTATGCGCCAGCTCCGCTTCAGCTGTCGAAAAGTCTCGCCAGGGCGAAGAGCTTCTGCTCGATACCTATCGCCGGAACATGGCCAAACTGGAGAGAAACAGCTTCGGCCTTCCTCTTTTTCTGGAGTCCTTCGAGCGGGACGACAGAGTTCATGTGGATGTCTACGGGATTTTCGATTATCCCTTCAACACCGTAGCCAACACGCTCAAGGTTCCGGCAAACTGGTGCGATGTCGTATCCCTCCACCCGAATGTCAAGGCATGCACCTACCGGGAACTGCCGGACGCCTGGCTGCTGACCTTTTACCTGGGCCGCAAAGTTTACCAGCCTCCGGAAGACACGCGTCAGGTCTCGTACCATTACCGCACCATTGCCCAGCAGCAGGGGTATCTGGATATAATTCTCAGTGCCGATGGAGGCCCATTCGGCACGAAAGACCACCGGATGACGTTCGAGGCCCTTCCCCTTGACGGGGGAAGGACTTTTGTCCACGTCAGCTATGCCTACAGCAGCAGCCTTGCACTTCGCCTGGCGGAAAAGAGCTATTTTGCAACACTTGGTCGGAGCAAGGTGGGGTTCACGGTGACCGGAACAGACAGTAACGGCAACCCCGTCTATATCGGCGGACGTCGCGGCGCCATTGAGCGAAACGCTGTCCGGTACTATTTCGCGATCCAGTCCTTCCTGAATACCGTTCACTATCCCGAGGAAAGCCGTTTCAGTAAGAGAATCAGCCAGTGGTACGATCTTACGAACCGCTACAGGAGACAGCTCTTCGAGCTGGAGAGGGAAGACTACCTCGCACTCAAGACAAAGGAGCACAAGAACCAGGTGGCGCTCCAGCGGTCGATCGAGACAGGTCATCAGTGAGTGTCCGGACAGTTCAACCCCATGGCGCTGAACATAACGAGGCAAGTCAGGAACGTACAACAAAAAATGCAGTTAACTAGATTGCTTGACACGGGAAGGAGCGCTCCATGCACGACGAAACAAAGATCACGGGAATGGGGGCAATCCCCCACGATGGGGGGGTCGCGTTCCGCGTGTGGGCACCCCATGCAGAGCGAGTATCTGTTATCGGCTCGTTCAACGGATGGAACGGCGACAAACATCCCCTGCATGCCGAGGAGAACGGCTACTGGTACACTGAAGTGGCAGAAGCCCATGTGGGCGATGAGTACAAGTTCCTGCTGATCACGGAAAAGGGGGAGTTAAGCCGCATCGACCCCCATGCCCGCCAGGTGACCAGCTCGATCGGCAACGGGGTCATTCACGATCCGGGCTTCGACTGGCAAGGGGACGACTTCCAGCTCGCACCGTGGAACGAGCTGGTCATCTACGAACTGCATGTCGGCACGTTCAACGACCAGGATGACGA
>JAUQWQ010000138.1 GCA_030835085.1 Ignavibacteria bacterium | reverse complement strand
TATTTTAATTTTTACAATTATAGCTGTTTAAGTGATTTATCTTAATTTAAATTAGCTTAGATTTGATGTAAACAAACGGGGGTTTGGAAATGGAAATCAGGAAATTCATATTTGCAGTTCTGGGAATTCTTTTAATCTTATCAACAGCTAACAGCCAGTCAAACCGTAAGATGTACGGAATTACAATTGACGGCATTAATAATATAAATAATATTGTAACAGCAATCGGTAATCATAGGTATAAAATGACAACACGCATAGTGTTTGATGAATGGATCCCTGCCTCTGACTATACAATTGCGGTTAATAAACTGGATAACGTTTCGATAATAATGGGAGAGCTGCTGGACAGCTATTATGTCAAAGATTATTCCGTAGCCCAGTATAAAGCACGAACTGATGAATATATGAATACGCTTGGCGGTAAGGTTGATATATGGGAAATTGGAAATGAAGTTAACGGTGAATGGCTGGGTCATAAAGATTCAGTTAAAGCAAAAATTAGTTATGCATATGAGAAAGCTAATTCATTGCAGTATCGCACAGCATTAACTTTATATTATAATAAGGATTGCTGGGAAAATCCGCAGAACGAAATGTTCCGCTGGGTTAACGCGAATATTAGCCCTGAAATGAAGCAGGGGCTGCACTATGTATTTGTATCGTATTATGAAGATGACTGCAATAATTTTCAGCCGAACTGGCAGCAGGTTTTTGATAGCCTCCACGTAATTTTTCCGAATTCTAATTTAGGGATAGGGGAGTGCGGTACCACTAACGCGGCATTAAAAGAAGCTTATATAAACCGCTACTATAAAATGCGCATAACAACTCCGAAATTTGTAGGAGGTTATTTCTGGTGGTATTACAGGCAGGATTGTGTGCCGTGGACTACAAAACCGCTCTGGGGTGTAATTGATTATGCCGTAAGGGCTTCTGCGCTAATGTATAATCTTGATGAAAATGATCTGATCAGAGACGGGGACGGATATTGATTTCAGTTATTAATTTTCAATTATCAATGATCAATTGTAATGTGCTCTTTTGAGTGTCTCCGTTCATTTATATAGCTCCGCTCTTAAGAGCGGAGAAATAAAGAATAAAAAATATGCGGATTCCTCCAAAGGAGTGCCCTTGGCAAGTCGCAATTATTGATTTAAATCAGTCAACTAATTGTAAATAATGATCCCTTATTTCAATTAACTTCTCTATTACAGGTTCCATTTCTTTTATTGACATGAGCTCCATTCTGAATTTTGATATATTCGGCAGCCCTTTAAGATAACCGGCATAAAATTTCCTTATTTCAAGAACTCCATAAGTTTCGCCTTTGGCTTCACAATTCAGTTTTAAGTGCTGAATACATACATCAATTTTTTCATCTATCGGCGGCTCAGTATATTTGCCTGTCGCTAAAAATTCCTTTGATTGCTTGAATATCCACTGGTTCTGTATCGCTCCCTGACCTATCATTACAGCATCAGGTTCGTATGTATCGAATGCGAATTTCACATCCTCGGGAGATTTTACATTTCCGTTAAGTATTATTGGGATTGTCACTCCCGCATCCTTGATGCGTTTTACCCAGCTCCAGTCAGCATCGCCCTTATTGCCCTGGCTGCGAAGTCTGCAGTGTACGGTAAGAGCTTTTATTCCGATTGATTCCATAATTTTAGCGACTTCAACTATTACAATTGAATTCTCATCCCAGCCTAAGCGGGTTTTGAGTGTTACAGGTAACGTAGTGTTTGCCATAACTGATTCCGCAATGCGCTGCATTTTGGGCAAATCACGCAGCAGACCCGCGCCTGCGCCGCGCATGGCTACATCTTTAACCCAGCAGCCGCAGTTTATATCAATAAAATCGGGATTCGCTGTTGTAGTAATGCGTGATGATTCCGCCATAACTTCTTCATTGCCGCCGTATATCTGTATCGCAAGCGGGCGTTCTTCTTCATAGAAGAACAGCTTTTCCCGCGCCTTGCGCGCGTCGCGTATCAGTCCCTCGGAGCTGATAAACTCAGTATACAGCACATCCGCGCCAAGCTTCTTGCATATCATGCGGAAAGGAGGCTCTGTAACATCCTCCATTGGTGCTAAAACAATCTTATTTTTGAAATTTGGTAACATTTAAAACAAAATTAAGGAAAAAAGTAAACACATTAAATGTAATTAATAATTTGTATTTTTATAATACAAATCACTTATCAAAAGTTAATAATGAGGATAAATAAAAATAATTGGCTTTCAGGACAAACTGAAAAAGAGTTAAACAGTATATTAGATCTAAAAGTACAAGATGAAATTCTTAATAAATTTAAAAATTTAATAAATTTTACAAAGGGAACAAGTAGTATTTGGCTAATTTTACCCCTTCTAATAGTTATTTATGTTTTAGCTTCCTTTAATTTTACATTCTATAATTTGATAATAATTCCCTTATCTAAAGAGCAAGCTACCTCTTTATTGAATAATAGAATTACTAATATAGTTACAATATTTAGTGTAAGTGTAGCAATTTTCATATTCATAGTTAACAGTTTGAAAGATATAAGAAGAGGTGAGGATATTTTTAAATTGACTCTTCAGGAAACATATTTTTACCCAGTTTTATATTATTCGATTTCACTGATTGCTATAAATTATTTCGTTTCATTTTTAGTAAATTCTAATGCAATACATGATGATATTTATATCAGATTTTCAGTTTTATTTATGTGGCTATGTGTAATTCAATGTTCCTTAATCGGATATTCATTTTACTTAGTTTATAAAGCTTATGATAATGATTATATAATTAATAAGTATCATTCCTTAATTGAAAAAGAAATCCAAACCATTATAAAGAAAGAATTAAAAGAGCGGTTAAGTTACAATATTTATCGCAAAACTATAGAATCTATAAATGGTCTTGTCGTCGGATACATAAATACCAAAGAAAACAAATATATACTTAATTTCAACTTACGTGAGAATATGAGAATCACGGATATCAATATGAGGCTATTAACAAAAATATTAAGTGTTAAAGAGATTACGGGAACTTTCGTGATTCTAAGGCTAAATGATATATTGTACAAGTATACCCCTGTGTTTGGTGTTTTTAATGAATTAGTGGCAAAAAAGTTAAATAAGAAATATAGAAGCATTTTTACCTTAAAGAAAATAAAAAATGAAAAAGATTTCTTGAAAGAATTAAAAAACAATTTAAAAAGAAATGGAGAATCTGCAATTTATTCGAATGACGAAGTAAGTTTTAGAAGTATACTAGACATTCATGAAAAAATCCATATTTATGTAATTGTATTACTAAAGAAATACCAGTATGAGGAAAAATTAGATTTGTATCCTTCGACAAATTTTTTTGATACTGGAATTAATGTTATTGATAGAGATCATATAGGGATATATAACTATTTTGAAAAGGCAATTCTTAAAGAAAACAAAGAGATTATTCATGAAATATTATTATTTATATACAACTTATACGTTGAATCTCTGAACAATAAAAGTATTATTTTAGTTGAAAAATATAAATACGTATATATCTGGATGTACAAAAAGATTTTGTCTCAAGGTAACTTAAAAAAGTTTTTCGTTGACAAAATGTGTTTGCATTTAAATGAATTTACTACCATGTTCTTAGATATTGAGTTTAATCGTTTAACTGATTATAAATTGAAATATAAAATTTTAATGTTCTATGGAAGAGTATATTTTACAATAAGTGAGATATTGTATCAAGCAATTAAAAACGATGATAAAGATAGCTATAGACGTATAATCGAATATTTTAATTCTGTTAGCGATAGATACGAATATGAGTACAATATTGATGATTTAGTTGAAGATGAAGAGGTTACAACTAGTCAAAATGAAAAAAAACTAAAGAATGCATCTTTTGAACTGTATTATTTAATGTTTCAAGGTATTAGGAGTTGGTTAATTGAACTATATCGTTCCGAAAAACTTAATATAGAATCTTTTAATTGGTACTATGAAAAAATTCCCCATCTTTACAAATCGGGGGAAAAGATTTTGATAAATATTTCGGAATATTCTTATTCAAGTAGAGGAGAATTGTATAATTTTTCAGAATGGGGGAACGATATAGAAAGGATTCCATTACAGGCATACACTCCTGATTATAATCCGACTAGTTGGCTTACTTTTTCTGGGATAATAGATTTAATAAGTAATAATTACCCGAATAGTAATGATATTGACGAAATACCATTAAAAAGCTCTTTAAGATATTTCTCAAATCGAGTAAATGAAGTTTGCGATATTTTATTGAATAATTATGAAAAATGGAACTCGATTTTTCATTGGGCAATTTCTGAGGATAAGTATAAGATTAGAGTTAATCGCATTAAAGATAATATGTTGCGTCTAAAGGAAAGATTTGATTTCGAGGAATATGAAAAAAAATCAAAACAAGAACTTTCTATTGATAAAATTAACTTATTTAAAGAAGGAATATACAAAACATGGAAACCATTTACATTAGTAAATAATCTATTTAAAACTAATATTAACCTAAATATCGTGACTAATCGGGTTACTAAGTCTTTGCGTATCGAGAGAAATGGTAAGCGTTTTAAAATGATGTTTATTGATGAAGGTTATCAGAAGATATTCGGAACTGAGCATTATGGCGGGGACTTAACGAGATTTGAGAAAATTGAATTTATGAAAGTAATATTGCAAGTTAAAAAGGACATAAATAAATACTCAAATATTGTTGAATTATTAGATAGTGAGTTAGAAATTTTCGAGAAGAATGATAAAAAAGCAAATTTGATTTTCTTTTGTGACCGAGTATATGGTGTATATAAAGAATTAAGTGAAAACTCAAATTATAGCCATTATTATGAACATTCTCGAGGTAAAAGAGTGGCTGGGTTTCAAGGAGCATATAAAGGTATCCCAATTTATTATCTTGGAAATGACAAATACAAAAATAAAATCATTATTTGTAATTTCGATAAGTCATTTTGTGCAAATGTGAATACGAATGAAAATTGGTTGGGTGGTTATTTAAATGTTGAAGTAAGAGAGATGAGCGATGTTGAAATTGATAATGAAATAGTTGAAATTAAGAAAAATGATTATAACGAAGATGATTATAAAGATAGTTCTGGAAATCCTCTAAATGATGAAAATTTAAAAATCAAACTTAGAAATGATATAAAAATGATTTTTGAAGAAAAAATAGAATTCGTAGTAATTGATTCCTCGGAATTTCTTATTTCAGAACTAAATCATTCTAAATCTACAAAAAATAACTCATAAGAATTTTTTAATTTACATTCCAACAGTATTACTCGAATGCCTGTATTTATCTTTAAGTAATCTTAGACTCATCACAGTCGCGCCAATCATTACAATTCCGCCTGTCAAAAACGGCGCTGCGAAGCTGATATAATGATAAACCAGACCGCCCCAGCTTGGTCCGATAAACCTGGCAAATGATGCAAGCGATTGCGTTAAGCCAAGTATTCCGCCCTGTTCATCACGCTCGCTGAATTTCGATATCAAGCCTAAACCAATACTTAATAGCAGACCGTTACCAAAGCTCATCAAAAATAAACTGCCCAGTAGTAAAACTAATATATGATTTGAAAAGGGGATTGTCCCCAGACCAACTCCCATAATAACACATGCTGCTATAAATACTTTTCGTTCATCAAATATCTTTAGTATTGGCCGTATCAGCAGACCCTGTGTAATTGCGCCAACCAGACCGGTGAAGGCGAACAGGTAACTTACCTCTTCGATATCAAAACTGAAGCCGTTCTTGCTTTCAGCGTATAACTGGAAAGTTGAAAATATATTTGAAATTGAAAATACTACTATAAAGTACAGCATTATCAAGAATCCGACGTGCGGGTGTTTTAAAGCAGATACTAATTTCCGTAACCCGTTTTTCAGATTAAACCCGCCCATTGTTTTAGCTCCCCGTAATTCTTTGGGGAGTGACTCGGTCACAAACATAATTGTAAGCAATAACGCTATGAAAGAAAGCACGGCGGAGAAGTAAGTGGGGAAGTCATACCCGAAACGTTTAGCCATAATGCCGCCTATAAAAGGTCCGAATACAAATCCTAAGCCGAATGCCGCGCCGATGAGTCCCATACCCTTTGAGCGGTCCTTAGGCGGCGTAACATCGCTTATGTAAGCCATTGCAGCGCCTATGTTGGCTGAAAAGAACCCCGCAAGCGCGCGTGAAATAAGAAGCAGGGGAATTGATTTCAAAACGCCGCCCAGTACCAGTCCTGTAATTATGTATGAAATTACATTTCCGCCAAGCCCGAATATCAATATCGGCTTTCTGCCGTAGATATCCGAGAGCCTGCCCCATAAAGGATTGAAAATGAACTGCATGAGTGAAAATATTCCGACTGTCAGGCCTATCAGGGTCTCATTCATTGCAAGTTCATTCTGCGCGAATGTTGGCAGAATTGGTATGAGTATACCGAAACCAAGTAGATCTATAAATACGGTTAAAAAAATGATCCAGATACGTCTATCCAAACTTCAGTAAATCCTTTCGAATTATAAAATAATATATGATTGTTGTAAGCTGTGGTGTGCTTATACAAAACTTCATATGCAAAAAATGAAATGAAAACTAATACCTGCTTTTTTTCCTCTTATCTTCACCCCATAAAAGTTTACCTGTTAAGACCTTAAAATAGTTGCTTTCCAGGGCTTTTGCGATTTTAATCTTATAAGGCGCTTTTTTTAGCTCAACAACTGCGGGGGCGCTGAGCTTTATTATGTCATTTCCGTCACTCACAACATTTATAGGCACACGTGAATTTATCTTCACCTTAAATACTCCGTTATCAGGCAGTATTACGGGTCTTGCCGTTAGTGTATGAGGCGAGAGCGGTGAGAGTATGAACACTTCCGTTTTCGGGAAAACAATGGGTCCGCCCGCTGATAGCGAATAACCTGTTGAGCCAGTTGGGGTTGCTATTATCATCCCGTCAGCGTGATAGCTGTTGACCAGCTGGTTATTAAAATAAACACTGATATCAATTGTTTTAACAATTTCATTCTGATTGATGACAATCTCGTTCATTCCGTGCACCACCCTGCGTGTATTGCCGCCGTTCACAGCAACGGCTTCAAGTACGGTTCGTTCATCAATAAGATAATCTCCTTTAACTACTTTCTTAACAAAAGTTATTATCTCGCGTGTCGAGGTTTCTGCAAGGAATCCAAGCTTACCCAGGTTTACTCCTATTATGGGGATATTCCTGTTACCAACAAGCTTTGCGGTTGCTAAGAAAGTGCCGTCACCGCCTATGGATATCATAAAGTCACATCTCTTAACAAGCTCTTTTTCATCAGCTACCTTTGGCACTTTTAGCCTGAGTGAAAACTGTTTTCTTATCTCCGAAGCAATTTCCGCTTCGCAAATGTAATCTATACCCGCTGTATCAAGACCTTTAACCAGCCTGTGAACTATGAATGCGAGCTCTGTTTTTGCCGTATTTCCGCGTATTCCAAATATCATTATTCTTCAGTGTTGCTTGTTTTATCTGCTTCTGATTCTTTCAACTCCTCAGCAGGGTTCGGTTCATCTGCCTTTTTTGGTTCTTCTGGCTTTTTAGATTCGTCTATGTAATTCAGCTTCAATTGTCCCAGAGTGTTATCAAGGAATTTCGCCTCATATTCCGATAGCTGACCCTTTGTCTTTTCTTTCAGCATATCCATGATATCTATGGAAAACTGCGCCTGTGTTAAGTCGCGTTCGGTTTTATCGGTCATGGGATTTTTTATTTTTCCCATTGCCATCATTGCTGACATTTCAAATGAACCAACGAGGTACATAAAAAGCTGCGTATTTTTTTCTTTACTATCCATACTGTAACTGCTTTAATTATTTAACTTAGGTTTATTCACTAAATATAGTTTAGAGTATTTGGTCATTACATGAACTGAAGATAAGGTGCTCAAAACCAGTCCCATATAGCCATCTAAGATCCCCAGTTTCAAAAAATACATCTTAAAGAACGTAAAAGCAGGTCTAAAAATAATATCAATAAAGGAGGCTTTCCTTCCCCTGGCAGCAAGTTCTTCTGAGCTAAGCGAAGTGTAGTTGTTGAGCTTGTTTAAGTAATGTTCAAAATCTCTGTCAGTGTAATGCAAAATGTCATGTTTTAGTCTGCCGGTTTTACCGTTATATACAGCTTTTTCGTGAACAAGCAGTGAATCAAACCTTATTCCCGCTGATTTTTTGAATAATCTTAAAGTGTAATCAGGGTACCAGCCCGAGTGTTTAATGAATTTATTGATAAAAAAGCTCCTGCGGTTAATAAGGTATGCGTCATTATGGGTTTTGGAGTCTTTAATTAAGCTTGTTATCTCATCTTTCAGTTCAGACGAAATTCTTTCATCAGCATCAATCCATAATATCCAGTCAAATGATGCTTTATCGATGCCGATATTGCGTTTTTCGCCATAAGGCAAATTGCCTGTAATGGTAATATTATTGGTGAACTCTCTCGCCAGTTCGCAGGTATTATCACTGCTTGCTGAATCAATTACAAGTATTTCATCACACCATTTAAGTGAATCAAGGCACTCAGTAATATTAGCCGCCTCATTATATGTAATTACAATTGCGCTTATCTTAGCCATTGGGCAGAACATCTCCCTTCGATTTGAATTTTAATGCTAAGAAAGCCAGCGCAAGATTGAACCAGAATACTGCGGCGAATTCCGCATCACCAAAGTTCCATTCGGTTAGCCCGGCAATCTGCAAAGCAATCATCGATGTAACTGAAATTAATGCGAGTATATTCAGAAATTCAAATTCACGCGTCTTAAGCCATACCTGTACCTGCTTAACGAAAATATAAAGCATTAGTAACAGCCATGCGGCAAATCCGATGACACCAAAATTGACAAGTATCTGGAATATATTACTATGCATGTGTGAACCTTCGCCGTGGTATTCCGGAGTCTTGTACATCCTGTAAATTACATTATTATCAACATCACCCACGCCAAAGGGGAGGTTATCCTTAATTATCTTAACGGATGTTTCCCACATCACAATCCTGGAATGATTGCTTGGGTGATTCAGGTCAGCGATACTCAATACTCTGTTTGTCATCGCATCGGGAGCTAAAAATAAAAATAAAACTGAAACTGCTATCAATCCGCCGAGAAAATACCTGTTCTTAAGTAAACCTGTAACAATCAGAGCGGCAAATAAAGCCAGCATTGCATTACGCGCATTTGTAAGATAAAAAGTTATGATCAAAGGCAGTGACAATATTGCCAGATACAGCTTATTCATCAGGTAATTTTTCTTTACCAGGAAGAACGGAACAATGATAAGCAGTATCATCATCTTAATTTCACCATTTGTAACCGGGTAGCCGTAATATTCAAGCCTGTATTCACCAAGAGGTTTGGTTGGATTTGGAATATACTCCAGTGCAAACCGTACAATTTCTACCGTTGATATCAATGCTGTGAAAATAATAAATACAATAAGCATCTTTTTAAGATGCGAAGTATTTTTTATAAATAAAATTGAAGCTATAAAAATGATATACAAAGATATTTTCCGGTAGATGTGGTCGAATGAATCAGCCGGATTGCCGCATACTGCCGATGAAATTACCTGAACCAATATGAATGCTGCGAAAAGGTAAAGCAGGTTGCTGTTGATTTGTAATTTTTCATTTGTTACTATTAGCTTAAATGCAGTCAGAATTATCAACCCGCCAATACCAATTGACGAAGTCGCAATTGAAAATTGCGATGTAAATACAGCCAATCCGATAAATACATATATCAGAATATCTGTGTACCTGTTAATATTTTCTTTTACTGTTGAAATTGTGATATCCTATAATTTACCCTGCAGCTTTAGTAATTTTAAATGTGAAAGAAAACTTACCATTGAATAACAAAAGCTGATGAAAAATCCGCCCGTACCGTCTTTAAATCCTTTTCTTGAAATATATACCCGCAGAAATGCTGATAAAGCGTGAGTAAACACACCAAATTTCGATATTTGTTTATTGTTTTCAAGCTTCTCGCGGGCTTCAAGGGTGCTGTAAAGATTTATCTTATCCATCATATGCGTCATATCACGGAATGAATAATGTATAAAATCATTTTTCAGCTCACCAACAGTCCCGTGTATTTCAACTCCTTCGTGTATAATTCTGGGAGTAACTGAAGCGTGCTGTTTGTTAAACAGACGTATGTGTTTATCGGGGTAAACGCCTGAGTATTTTAGCCATTGCCCGAAGTAATAATTTTTCCTGTTCAGCCTGTAGCCATAGACTCCGGGTGGGGGAACAAGCGATAGTATTTCTTCCTTAAGCTCCGGAGTAATCCTCTCATCGGCATCAAGAAACAATATCCAGTCATTTGAACATTTTCCAAATGACATAATACGCTTTTCGCTGAATACATTTGTAGCAGTTGAATACAATTTATCTGTGTAAGCCGAAGCCAGTTCAAGGGTTTTATCTGTGCTGTTTGAATCAATAATTACTATCTCATCTGCCCACTTCAGGGTTTCGAGGCAATCCTTAATGTTAATTTCTTCATCCTTAGTTATTACGACTGCTGAGATATTCAAGACTTTGTTTTTGATTTTGTTTTTGCTCTTTGATTCTGCTTTTGACTCTGAAATGGCCTCATTAAAAATGACGTTAAGAAATTATTCGAGCAAGCGTTAGCAAGAAAATTTGTTTGAGTCACGCACATCGCACCTATGGTGCGCATCGAAGCGTGACGAGTTATTTTCTTGCAGCGAAGCGAGAATAATTTTAGTCATTTTTAATAAGCCTTGACTTTTTTGGTTCTTTTTGTGTCAAGACAAAAAGAACATAACCTAAATTAACTATAAATCCGTTATGTGTGAAAAACTTAAAAAGACTAAAAACGGACTCACCCAAACTGCATTTCATAAAGCTTTTTGTAAATACTCTTTTCATCTTTAAGCAGCTCATCGTGGGTCCCGACACTTGTTATCTTTCCGCCATCAACAACCACTATCCTGTCAGCATCCTTAATTGTGGAAAGCCTGTGCGCAATAACTATCGATGTACGGTTTAGCATCAGCCTCTCAATTGCTTCCTGTATCAGGTGCTCTGATTCCGTATCAAGCGATGAGGTAGCCTCATCAAGTATCATGATCGGGGCATTCTTTAACAGTGCTCTGGCGATTGCAATACGCTGCTTCTGTCCCCCTGATAGCCGCAATCCGCGCTCGCCAATAACGGTATCATAGCCTTTTTCGGTGTTCACAATAAAATCATGCGCGTTGGCATTTTTAGCGGCGTTAATTATATCCGCTTCGGGGATATGCTCCTGCCCATATGCAATATTATTGCGGATAGTATCATTGAACAGTATAATTTCCTGTGTAACTATACCGAACAAATTGCGCAGTGAACTTATTTTTATATCCTTTATGTTTATGCCGTCTATCTGAATATCACCTGAAGTTGCATCATAAAAGCGGGGGAGGAGATCAACCATTGTTGATTTACCCGCGCCGCTTAAGCCAACAATTGCAATATTTTCATTCTTGGCTATTTTAATATTTACGTTATCGAGTATCATCCGGTCAACGGAGTTATAAGTAAAGCTCACATTCTTAAATTCAATGCTGCTTTCAAATTCATGTTTATCTCTGGCATCCGGTTTATCTTCAATATCAGGTTTAGCATCAATTATTTCAAATATCCTGTTGGCTGATGCGTATGATTCCTGTATACGGTTTGATACCGAGCTGAAATCTTTAATTGGCGACATCAGCTGGAAGATTATCAGCAGAAAGCCTATAAACTCCTCGGGGGCAAGTGAATTGCCCGAAAATATTTCTTTTCCGGCATACCATATTATAAATACTCCCAATGCAACGCTTACAATTTCCGTTAACGGACGCGTCATATCGTTATACACAGCGCTTTTCATTAATGAGCGGAAGTAATCCTTAAGCTTGAACTCAAACCGTTTCTTTTCAAACTCTTCCATCCCGAATGCACGGATTATCTTGCCGCCGTAGATATTTTCTGATATCACCGAAGTGAACTCACCCAGCTTTTCCTGCACACGGATGCTGTACTTTTTAAGCTTCTTGCCTAAGAAAATTATAAGCAGTACACTCAATGGAACCGTTATCATAGATATAAGCGTAAGCTTCCAGCTTATCAGGAATGCCATTGTAAGGAATGTTATAATAAGCACCGGTTGTTTTATCAGGTCTGTGAATGTAACCGATACGGTGTTCTGTATCGTATTCACATCGGTAATAAAGCGCGATACTATATCGCCTGAGCGTCTTTCATTAAAGTATTTGAGTGAAAGGGAGTTGAATTTTTCGAACATCCTGCGCCTTAGGTCAGTAATCAATGATTTTTCCACATACTGCGTCAATATTCCCTGCATGAATACGAAAATGTTCTTAAGCAGGTAAGCTGAAAACAGCAGCAGACATACTTTCACCAGCGCGCTGTATTTATCGCCGCCTGCAAATATCCATTTATCGACTGATTGCCTTAATGCATCAAAGAAATTCTGCGAGGGCAGAACTGAAAGATCTGTTGGAGTGCCGGTAAAAAGCGTTTTAAGCAGGGGGATTGAAAGGTAAATTGATGCGGCATTACATGCCGAGTAAATTATTATTAATACAAACGATAACACTAACAGGTGCCTGTAGGGTTTTAAAAGCTTAACTAACTTGAAGTATTCTTTCATTAAAAGTGTTTCGTTAACAGCAAAAATACTTTAAAATCCGTTTATAATAAATGGTATTTGCTGTAAATATATCTTATTTGCATTTTTATAAAAAAATAAAGATATTGAGCAACTAATTAACTATTTTTAAACAAAACATCACACAATGAAAACAAAATTTCGATTTGCTTCAGGAATTTTCGTATTGTTCTTCGTTTTAACTTCCGCTTTGTATTCATATCCTAAGTTTGCGGCTTATACAGGTGAAAAATGCCAGAGCTGCCATATCAATCCAACCGGCGGTGGAATGAGGAATCTTTACGGCGTGAAGTACGGCAAAGATAACCTGTATTTCAAATTCTGGGAAAAAGCCAACAAGACCACTGAAATCGATCCCCAGTTGACAAAAAGCATTTCAATGGGTTCTGATATGAGAATGGTATTCATTGATGACCAGACCGGTGAAGGAAATCCGAATTTCAATTCATTCTTCCAGATGCAGGGCGACTTATATGTAAACGCTCAGCTGAATAAATATATCAATTTAATGGTAGCACCCGGACTTTATATACCGAATACATACGGACCAAATCCACTGCCAACCAAGTATGAAATTTACGGTATGGTATCAAATCTTCCCGCAGGGCTTTATTTTAAAGCAGGCAGATTTATCCCGAACTTTGGGGTCAAGATTCCTGAGCACCGTGCATATAACAGGATCTTTAATGATATGTACACTCCATATGCAAGTGATGCGGG
>JAUQWQ010000137.1 GCA_030835085.1 Ignavibacteria bacterium | reverse complement strand
GGTTTCGGTGAAGTCATTTGTAATTATTTTATAAAAATACACGCCACTTGAAAAATTCGAGCCGTCCCAATCAACCTCATATGTACCGGGCTTAAGTTCTTCGTTTACAAGTGTAGTAACTTCCCTTCCCAGCAGATCGTATATCATCAGTTTCACAATTGATGCCTTCGGCACTTCAAACTTAATCTTCGTTTGCGGATTGAAGGGGTTGGGGTAGTTTTGGGATAAAGAAATATGAATAGGCAGCTTTGAATTTGTCAAATTTATACCAATGGGAGATATTGATGAAACTATCGAACCATTATCACCAGCTGCAATAATTCTATTTGCTCCCAGATATTTAATGCAATTGAAACCATTAGTAACAAATCCATTTCCTATAGGACCAAATACAGTAGATAAATCAGAACCACCATTAAGTGTTCTGTGTATCACACCTACTCCGGTGTTATCAGAAAGGATCCAACCGGTATTTTCGTCAATAAAAAAAATATCTGTAAATTTATTATAACCTGAACCATTTTGAGAATATTTCAAACTCCAATTATTTCCTGCATCAGTTGTTTTTAATAATACCTTCGTAAACGAGGGGGGGTAAGGCGGTTGAGAGATTGTGGACTCTCCTGCAATATACCCTGTCTGTAAATTTATAAAAGATAGACTCCTGTAAGTTTTTTGATCAAAAGGATAATGGATCGACCAATTACTTCCACCGTTTGTAGTCTTTACGAAATATCCAAAAGCTGAGCATGCAAAACCAGATTGATCGTTTACAAACTGAATATCGTATAAATAACCCGATATCCCTGTTTCTAACTGAAACCAGGTTAATCCACTATTAGTAGTTTTTATTACTTTACCACTATCACAACATACACAAATTGTATTTTGATTTAGAAAGCTAATTTTATTTAATTCAACATTTTGATCATAAATATTAAACCAGTTAATTCCCGAATTTGTAGTTTTATACAGTTTATTGACGGAAGTAAAATATCCAGTATTTTCATTAATAAACTTTATATCTTTTACTAAAATATCCTTCAGACTATCATAAGAAATCCAGTTATAACCTCGGTTAGTAGATCTCCATAAACCCGTAGATCCTCCGATCCAGCCTGTATTAAAATTAACAAACTCAATGGAATTTATATACAACGGAGGGACGTTGAAAGCATTATACCAGTTATTACCGCTGTTTGTTGTTTTTAACAAAACACTCATTGAACCGCAAGCATAACCTGTATATTCGTTCTTAAATAGTATATCATTATATACATCGTTAGTATAAATACCATTCATATATTGCAATATCCAATTATTACCTCCATTTGTTGTTCTATAGATTCTGTACCTTGTAGATGTTACCCAGCCGGTTTGTGAGTTTAAGAAAAACATATTTACAGTATTGCCAAGATTTACCGTTTTCATTATCCAGCTTAATCCACCATTAGTTGTATTGCTTATAAAATCAATATTTCCTAATACAAATCCATTTAATGAATCTAAAAAATAAATCTTTTGTATCCCCTGACCGTTTCCAACTTTTTTATAAACAACTGTGTTCCAGCTATCATTTGTTTCTGCCAAAGTGTCCGAATTCATATTTGCATAACCTTTTTGAGCATTAAGCATAATAAAAGTAGATGGTATTGAAGCCAGGGTATTAACACAAATTGTCCAAGAATTTCCACCGTTTGTGGTTTTAGCTACAAATCCTTTATTCAAATTTGTTTTACCCGCTATAAATCCGTTCAATCTGTTAATAAATTGAACACAAGTAATATAATGGTTAGTTAAAGAGGTATTTATAGTTATCCAGTTTTGTCCTCCATTTGTGGTTTTTTTAACAGTGTTATCATAAACAACCGTCCATCCAAAAAGACTATCTACAAATGAAGTCTGATCCGGGTAATTATAAAACGAACCACCTGAAAAACCTGCATTAACATTATTATTAACAGGTAAACTCCAGCTTACACCTGCATCTGTGCTTTTAAATGAATAATCCCCGGCTAAGATAAGCATCTTATTTTCACTCAAGTTATTTATGGAATATAGATCTCTGCTAACTGTCAATAAGTTCCAGGTTTCAGTTTGACCAAATATATTCAGAATATTTAAAATTATTATGAAAATCGTTTTATAAAGTTTCATTTTATTATTTAGTATTAATTATAAATCTACTTCATTAAAACCATTTTTCTGGTCTCAGTAAATTCGTTTGAAATTATCTTATAAAAATACACACCACTTGAATAACCCGAGCCGTCCCAGTCAGCCTCATACGTGCCGGGCTTAAGCTCTTCGTTTACAAGCGTAGTTACTTCCCTTCCCAGCAGGTCGTAAACAATAAGTTTCGTGAATGATGCCTTCGGCACTGCAAACTTAATTTTAGTTTGCGGATTGAACGGATTGGGGTAGTTTTGACTTAGTAAATACCTCTTTGGAATTTCTAAACTAATTGTCTGGATACCTACAGGTGAAGCTGTGGATATAATTGTACCATTTTCACCCGCTGCCCAAACATTATCCTCATTAATAGCATAAATATTAAATAGACCACCATGTGCACCAGAGCTGGAACCATTAGGTCCAAAGGTCTGAAACCATCCAATTCCTCCATCAGTAGTTTTCGAAATATACCCTACATAGAAATCGCTTGAGGTCAACCAACCTGTAGTTTCATTTATAAAAAAAATATCTGTATACAGATAAGGACCATAATATGTTTCAATGTTTGTGTGACTCCATGTAATTCCGGAATCGGTTGTTTTTAATTTTAATCTGCTGGATCCACCGGTACCGGAATACCTGTTACTTACTGCATAACCCGTACTGTTGTTTACAAAATGTATTGCCGAGTAATTAAAATTATTAAAAGGAATTAAGACCACCCAGTTAACACCACCATTGGTGGTTTTCAGAATATTTCCGTTATCTGCGGCTATAAACCCGTTTTCCGAATCAGTAAACTGAATATCATTCAATGCAACAGTTAAATTATTTTGTTGGGTCGTCCAGTTTGTACCTGTGTTTGTAGTTTTTAAAATCGTGCCATTTGCTCCGCATATAAAACCAGTAATATCATTTATGAAATTCAGCTTTACAAGGTTATTTGTGCCAATTGTACTTGCTGTCCAGTTAACACCCCCGTTCGTTGTCTTCGAGAAGCTCCCGCCTGCACCACACATGAAGCCGGTATTTACATTAATAAATTGCAGACAATTCATTTCTGTAACGGGAACAGATTGGTTATGGGTCCAGTTATACCCGCGATTTGTGGTTTTCCATAGACCAAATGAACTGACACACCAGCCTGTATTTACATTAGCAAAATAGATCGATCTTAAATTTCCATTAGGATTATTGAATGTATCAAACCAGTTGACACCGCCGTTAGTTGTTTTTAAAAGATTGCTGGAAGTACCTAAAGCCCATCCGGTATTGGGGTCTTTGAAATAAATATCCCTGTATACTTCCAAATCTTCATTTCCGGCAGAAAGCTGGTTAAACCAGTTTATGCCGCCATTTGTTGTTTTAAATATTCTTTTTCTGGTTGAAGTTATCCAGCCTGTAGCAGAATTTACGAAATACATATTAACAGTATTGCCTAATGATGGTGCAGAATAAACCTGCCAACTCAATCCACTGTTAGTTGTTTTTGAAATGTAATTTGGATTTCCAAGCAGCCAGCCCTGTAAGGAATCAAGAAAAAATATCTTGTTTATCCAGGCACCATTACCTGCTTTTTTATATTCAAAGGAATTCCAACCATCATTAGTCTGAGCTATAGTATCATTACTGAAACTTGAAGCAAATCCCTTCAAACTGTTTATCATATGAATTGAAGTAACTGGCTTCTTGAGAGAACTGGTACACATGACCCAGTTTATTCCGCCATTTGTTGTTTTTGCAATAACTCCTGAATTACCAATTCCACCTGCAATAAAGCCCAATTGTCTGTTAATAAATTGAATGCAAACGAGACTTGAATTGCTTAAATTAGTATTATAAGTATTCCAGAATAATCCTCCATTTGTCGTTTTAATAATTGCAGTATTGTTTTGCGTTGCCCAGCCATATAAACTATCAACAAAACAGATATAATTAGGATATGTAAAATGTGAACCGCCTGAAAATCCTATATTCATTGTGTTTCTAACCGGTAAATTCCAGCTAATTCCTCCATCTGTACTCTGGTATTTATAATCACCTGCGAATATCGATACTTTATTTTGAGTTAAGAAATTTATTGAAAATAGTTCTCTTTGAAGGGTTAAAACTCTCCAGTTTCCACTTTGTGAATAGCATAAATTGAAAAATAATAAGCTGAGTAAGATTGTAAATTTTATATTTATCATAATATTTGATTTTTATTTCATCAAAACCATTTTCTTGGTTTCGGTGAAGTCATTTGTAATTATTTTATAAAAATACACGCCACTTGAAAAATTCGAGCCGTCCCAATCAACCTCATATGTACCGGGCTTAAGTTCTTCGTTTACAAGTGTAGTA
>JAUQWQ010000136.1 GCA_030835085.1 Ignavibacteria bacterium | reverse complement strand
AACAACGGAGCAAGCTGGGTACTGCAGGACCTGACCTCCGGCGGATATCCATATCCCTCGGCAATCTGGTTCGATAGCCCGGCAAACGGTTTTTCAAGTGCCGACAGGAACATTATAAAAACCACAAACAGCGGAAACAATTGGACAATATTGCCGGGTAGCTCAGGTGCAGAGATTATCAGAGGGATCACAGGCACGGGAAATTCATGGTGGTACGTCAGATTCTTATCGAACCAGATATTTTACAGTTCCAATGGCGGCCAAAACTGGGCGGCTCAATATACAGCCCCCGGTAATGCAGGATACAACCACATTACAAAAGGCAGAAGCGGTACAAGCAAGCTTTGGGCTGCCAGAATTGATGGAGGTATATCGGTCTATACGGGTGAGCTTGGAGTAAATCAGATCTCGAGCGAAGTACCGGTGGAATTTTCACTTTCGCAGAATTACCCAAATCCGTTTAATCCGATGACTAAGCTCGGGTTCCAAATTCCAAAACCGGGAATGGTGAGATTGACTGTTTTCGATGTATTGGGTAGGGAAGTCAAGGTACTTGTCAATCAACAGTTGTCACCGGGCAGGTATGAAGTTGATTTCGATGGCAGCAATCTGCCAAGCGGTGTGTATTTTTATACCCTAAATTCCTCTAATTTTATTGAAACAAAAAGAATGGTGCTAGTGAAATGAAAACAATAATTTTGGCGATTATAGCTTTATTCATTCTGAACTCTGAAATATTTACGCAGATATCAGGCTGGTACTTCCAGAATCCCAAACCAACAAACATGGGCATTAATAGTGTAAAGTTCTTAACGCAAAATGATGTCATTGCTGTTGGATACTATGGTACGGTTATCAAGTCAACAGATGCAGGCATTACGTGGAGCAATCCGTTTACAACCACATCACTTAGGGGACTGGAGAATCTTGTTTATTGGAATACATCATTCATAAATCCTTCAACCGGATTTATGACAGGAAATAATGCCGGAGTTTACACAAAGATATTTAAGACAACCAATGCGGGAAACTTTTGGGTATTGGTTTCAACTTTTGGCGGCTTAGGAGAGTCTATTCAGTTTCTGAATGAATCTACCGGATGGGTTACTGCCGGCGGTTACATTTATAGAACAACAAACGGAGGCAGCTCGTGGGATAGTAATTCTGTTGCATTGCCTTCAATGGTCAGGGGAATACAATTTACCAATTCCTTAACAGGTTACTTGTGCATGTATAGAAGGGTTTATAAATCAACCAATGGAGGAGTGGACTGGAATCGTGTTGATTCTGTGAATTTAGATTTTACGAACCTGTATTTTCTTAATTCAAATACCGGCTTTGTTGCAGGAACCGGAAGTATTATCAGAAAGACGACTGATGGAGGCATAAGCTGGAATACAAAACTTTCCAATCCGCAAACGGGAACGTTGAGTGCAATGAATTTCATAAATTCATCTACCGGTTATGCAGTTGGCGGCGGATTTTCAGGGCCTCCCGGCTGTATTTACAGATCAACAGATTCAGGTGATTCATGGCAGCTTACTTCATTTTCTTCGAAATATCATATCAACTCAGTTAGTTATTCCGGGAACAACATTGTTGCTGTTGGTTATGGCGGAAGAGTGATCAGGTCATCTGATTATGGAATCAACTGGAGTGAATCAGGGTCATTCCACATTCCGCAGTTGACTTTCAGCTCGGTCAGCTTTGTTGATGCCAATACGGGATGGGTAACAACGGGAACAAGCGGAATCGGTATAATATACCGAACAGTTAATGGAGGTACAACATGGGAACAGATTTATTCCGGTGCGCCTTACCTGATTGATAAGCTGCAGTTTTTCGATGCTAATACCGGATATTATGTCCGCGGGTCTGCAGTGTTTAAGACAACTAACAGCGGATTCAACTGGGTTCAAACGCCTCTGCTGAACATCAATGCCAGCGGCGGTAATATCAGTTTTTATGACGTTAATACCGGTTATGCCTGGGGCAGGTACGGGTCTCCTTCTTCATACTCAAGGATCTTAAGAACAACAAATGGTGCACAAAGCTGGGATACATTAAACTGCGTTTACGGAATATGTACTGATGTACCGGCTCTTAAGTTTCTGAATATTAATACGGGCTGGATTTGTGTTTCTTATTGCACTTATCCAATGGGTAATGACAGCAGAATTTTTAAGACCACTAATGCCGGGAACAACTGGACAGAACAGAGATATGATTCAGGTATTGTATATAATATTATGGATTTTAAGAATGTTAATACCGGCTGGGTCATGAGAGGCAGCAGGATCTTAAGTACTTATGACGGAGGAAATACATGGTTAAGCCAGCAGCTGCCGGGCACAGTTTATGCTTTTCATATGGTCAATCAGTCAACAGGCTGGGTAGATACGTGGAGTTACGGAGACAGATTATTGAAGACAACAAACGGCGGAATTAATTGGAGATTACAGATTGACCTCGGCTTAACCGGAATTACGGAAATGAAATTCATAAATGATAATACCGGATGGGCTGTAGGCTCTGAAGGGCTTGTTATAAAAACAACTAATGGCGGTGAACTGGTACCAATAAAAGAAATTCAGTCTGAAGTACCGCAAAGTTATTCTCTTTCTCAGAACTATCCGAATCCGTTCAATCCCACTACACATTTCAGAATTCGGATCGCCGAATACGGATTGGTAAAGCTCACGGTTTACGATGTTCTGGGCAAAGAAATTCAGGTCATAGTCAATCAGCAGCTTTCACCCGGGACATATGAAGTTGGTTTCGATGGCAGCGATCTTTCAAGCGGTGTTTATTTCTATACACTTTCGGCAAATGTTTTTGCTGAATCCCGAAAGATGGTACTTATTAAATAAATCGGAGCGAAGCGGAAATCCCGATAAGAAACGGATCGGTGTAAAAGTGTATCTTAGCTGAACCGGTCAGTTCAAAAAACAAAACGTTTCATCAAACAGTTATGAAACAA
>JAUQWQ010000135.1 GCA_030835085.1 Ignavibacteria bacterium | reverse complement strand
GTGTACCATAGCGGCTTTCCGCGCCCACTTTACTCCCCCGGGAGCTGACCGTTGGACATCAAGGCCGTCCTCGACAATCTCTACGCATCCCGCTCGCCCCGCCACCTGGCGAACGACCCCCTCTCCTTCTGCCACCGCTACGCCTCTGTCGAGGACCGGGAGATCGCGGGGCTCGTGGCGTCGTGCCTCGCCTACGGCAACGTGAAGATCATCCTGCGGAACCTGGAGACGGTCTTTGCCGCCCTGGGGCCGTCGCCCCGGCGATTCGTGGAGAATTTCGAACCGAAAGAGGGGCTGCGGCGCTTCGCCGGCTTCAAGCACCGCTTCAACGACGGCCGCGACCTCTGCGCGCTCCTCCTGGCAGCCCGGACCATGATCGAGGAGGCGGACACCATCGGCGATTTCTTCCTGGGGTGCCACGATCCCCATGCCGAGGATATCACCCCATCCCTTATCGAGTTCAGCGCCGCCATCCTCGCCTTTGACTACGCCTCGGTCTTCGGCACCGATGCCATCCCCGCCGATTCCTACTTCCCCTTCTTCTTCCCCTCTCCTGCATCGGGGAGCGCCTGCAAGCGGCTCTGCATGTACCTGCGCTGGATGGTCCGCCCCGCCGACGGCATCGACCTGGGGGTCTGGATGGGGGTCTCCCCAAGCCAGCTGGTGATCCCCGTGGACGCCCACATCCAGAGGATCTGCCGCCACCTGGGGTTCACGAAGCGCAAGCAGGCCGACTGGCGCATGGCCCGGGAGATCACGGCGGCGCTTCGGCGCCTGGACCCGGCCGACCCGGTGAAGTACGATTTCCCCCTCTGCCACCTGGGAATCTCGGAGGGGTGCGACGGCACGGTGCAGCCCCTCTGCCGGGAATGCCCGGTGGTGGAGCTGTGCGGGGCGGGTGCGCCATGAGCGGGACGCCGGCCGTCACCCTGGCGTCCTTCGCGCCGGAACACCACCCGTCCTCGTACCGCTTCGAGGGGTTCGTGGAGGAGATAGTGGCCCGCACCCCCGAGGAGGTGGTCCCAGCCCTGAAGAGGGTTGAGGAGGCCGCGGCCCGGGGGCTCCACGCGGCGGGCTTTGTCTCCTACGAGGCGGCGGCGGGGCTCGGCACCGGCCTCGCCACCCACCCCGCAGGCTCCCTGCCGCTTCTCTGGTTCGGCCTGTTCGAGAAGCGTTTCGGTTTCTCGCCACGCCTCCCCGACGCGGGGGAAGGGGAAGGGGCCTACGACACCACCCGCTGGGAGCCCACACTGCAGCCGGAGGCCTACCAGGGGGCCATGGGGCGCATCAGGGAGTACATCGCCGCCGGCGACACCTACCAGGTGAACTTCACCTTCCGCCAGCGCTTCGCCTTCACGGGGGACCCCGGGGCCTACTTCGGCGACCTCTGCCGCGCCCAGAAGGCCCCCTTCTGCGCCCATCTGGACCTGGGAAGCTTCCAGATCCTGTCGGCATCCCCCGAGCTTTTCTTCGAGTTGCGCCACGGGGTCCTCACCTGCCGCCCCATGAAGGGAACCGCCCCCCGGGGCCGGTGGCGGAGCGAGGACGAGCAGCTCAAGACCCGCCTTGCCGAGAGCGAGAAGGAACGGGCCGAGAACCTGATGATCGTGGATCTTCTGCGCAACGACCTGGGGATGGTGGCGAAGACCGGGTCGGTGCAGGTGGACGGGCTCTTCGCGGTGGAGACCCTGGAGACGGTCCACCAGATGACCTCCACCATCACGGCACGGCTGCGGGATGGGATAGACCTGCCTGAGCTCTTCCGGGCCCTCTTCCCCTGCGGCTCCATCACCGGCGCCCCCAAGAAGCGGAGCATGGAGATCATCCGTGAGCTGGAGGATTCTCCCCGGGGGGTTTATACGGGGTGCATCGGCCACGTGTCGCCCGGCGGGGAGATGACCTTCAGCGTCGCCATTCGCACCGTGGTCATCGACACCGAAACGGGGGCAGGAGAACTGGGTATCGGCAGCGGGGTCACCATCGGCTCCCAGGCCGGGGACGAGTA
>JAUQWQ010000134.1 GCA_030835085.1 Ignavibacteria bacterium | reverse complement strand
AGAGAATGATTTTGATATCTGGTCAAATGAATCACTTATTCGCGAAGCTAACAGCTTCACGGTTTATTTTAAATACGGCGCCGGGGTTATATCGTTTATATCACTTATTGCGGCTGGTATCGGAATTATGAACATTATGCTTGTTACTGTGACCGAGCGGACCAAAGAGATCGGTATCAGAATGGCAATCGGTGCTAAGCGGAGCAATATTTTAACACAATTTTTGTTTGAAGCAATACTTCTTTGCGAGCTTGGCGGATTAATTGGTATAGCAGTCGGTATTGGAGTTGGTAACCTTCTCGGTTCGATATTTAACTTTCCCGTAACCATACCTTATGACTGGGTCGTAATTGGCCTGATAGTTTGTTCGCTTATCGGAATACTTTTCGGTACCTACCCTGCTTTCAAAGCCGCAAAGCTGAATCCTATTGATGCTTTGAGGTACGAGTAAAGTATTCGAAGAAAAAGATACACTCTCCTTGTAAATAACATGATATTTATCGCTGTTAAATTAATTACCCCTCCATCTATATATTAATGTATAGATTAAATTTGCGTTTTAATTGACATTTCAAACATATATGCGTAAATTTACTGAATAATCAAAAGAGAAATTTGTATAACATCTACCTGCAAATAAAGCTGATACTGCAAACGAGTTTTTTCGGAAAGCTCATTTGGGTGCTGAACAATTTTCTCACTATGGAGTTTTACCGCAAGCTTTGCAACAACCTCTACTGGAAACGGCTTAAACCCCATACAGCTTCATATAACACTCGCTTCTGGATGATAGTGTTTACTGCGTTATCTGCAATCTGGCTCGCATTCTATTACAATCCGAACGATCCGACAAACTCCAACTCATCCGGATTTATCATACTGCTTTTTGCTTTGGTATACAAAAGATCAAAGGTCTCCATTTATTCATTTGTAAAGAACTTATCCCGGTCCTTAAACCACAAAATAGATTTACTCGCACATCATATACTGGATTCTGATAATATTTCTCTCTGGCGGTCCAGAGAAACATATTTACGGACATCATCACTCCTGGTTTAGAACAATCAAATGTTTCGTGTTAGATTTTTACTGAACTCATTTTGGCATAAATTGATCTTATGTTAATGTTCAGCACAAATCATGGTAATTTAATGTCAATGAACTGATGCAGGACAGCTTGATAAATAGTTCTTTCAAATATTGCGAAGATATCGCAAAAAAGCATTATGAGAATTTTCCGGTAGCTTCGCTTTTACTCCCAAAGGAAAAACGCAAATATGTATATGCAATTTATGCATTTGCACGTGCCGCAGATGATTTTGCCGATGAAGAAGGGATACTTGGCGGAAATGAAAAAAGGCTGGCACTCCTGGATGAATGGAACGATAAGCTTAAAGAATGCTACAGGGGCAAGGCATATGACCCGATATTCATAGCGCTGGGAATTACAGTGCGGGATAACAGGATACCCATAGAAACGCTTGAAAGGCTTCTGAAGGCTTTCAGGCAGGATGTAGTTAAACAGCGGTATAAGAGCTTTGATGAGGTGCTGGATTACTGCACAAATTCAGCTAACCCGGTTGGACGATTGGTTTTAATGATCTTCGGATGTATAGATACAAAGTTCTTTAAATATTCTGATAAGATATGCACAGCTCTTCAGTTAACCAATTTCTGGCAGGACGTGGCCGTTGACCTGCAAAAAGAGAGGGTTTATCTGCCTGAAGAAGATATGAAGAGGTTTGGTTATTCATACGAAATGCTTTGGAATAAAGAGTATAATGAAAACTTTAAAAAGCTTATGGGGTATGAAGTAACACGAACACAGAAGTTATTTGATGAGGGCAGGAAGCTTATCGAAATGTGCCGTCAAAAAAGCGGTTTAAAAAAGCTTTCAAAAGAATTGAAACTGACATGGCTGGGCGGCACAACTATATTGAAGAAGATAAAACAGATTGAATATGATGTATTTAACCGCAGGCCGGAAATTTCAACTTTGAATAAAATAAGTTTATTTGTAAGGACAAGGTTTTAAAATTTGTCAAATAACGAACACATAGAAATAACGCAGTCAAGCAAGACAAACTTCCTGTATTCATTTTCCCTGCTCCCAAAGGAGAAATATGAGGCCATAAATACAGTCTACGCCTTTTGCAGGCATACTGATGATATTGTTGATAACGATGCTGAGACAACGGAGCTCAAGTTCAAAAAAATACGGGAATGGCGTGATGAGTTCGAAAGGTCATTAAGGGGCAATTCAAATTATTCACTGCTTAATAAGGTCAACAGTGTAATTAAAAAATTCAACATTCCTGTTGAGCCGTTCTTTGAGCTTATCAAAGGAATGGAAGCTGACCTGCAGGTATCGCGTTATAAGGATTTTGCCACTTTGTACCAGTATTGTTTCCGGGCTGCGGCAACTGTGGGACTTATGTGTATCGAGATCTTCGGCTATAAAACTGAAAGTGCAAAAGAGTATGCAGTGAATCTCGGTATTGCATTACAATTGACTAATATCTTAAGAGATATCAAGTTTGACGCGTTGAACGGAAGGATTTACCTCCCCGAAGAGGACCTGAAAAGGTTTGGATATACCGAAGAAGACCTGCTGAGCTCCAGGTATAATGAATCATTTGTTGAGCTCATGAAGTTTGAGTGTGAACGGGCACGTGAGTATTTTAACAAGGCAAATGACTGCTTTGTGAAAGAAAACAGGAAACTGCTCTTCCCTGCCCGGATAATGGAGAAGATATATTTTAATATTCTGCAGAAGATAGAAAAAATGAATTATAACGTATTTCACAAAAAAGCAAGGGTATCAAAATTAAAAAAGCTTTACTATACTTTTGGTGTCTTTGTTAAATACAGGGTTGCTTACAGGTAGTTCATTGCATTATGGCATATGTATGTATCTGGGAGTATATAGTTAAACCCGAATATGCCGAAGTATTTGAGAATACTTATAAATATGACGGTGCCTGGGTCAAGCTGTTTAAGAAAGCTTCGGGTTATTTAGGGACGGAATTACTGAAAGATAATAAGAATAAAAACAGGTTTGTGACTGTTGATATGTGGGAATCACCCGAAAGCCGGGCAGAGTTTATGAAGAGGTTTGCTGATCAGTACAAGGAACTCGATCTGACCTGTGAAGAATATACAGTAAGCGAGAATTTGCTTGGTGAGTTTAATTCAGTTTAAGAGAGTTGGATACAAATAATTGCTGGATATGCAGAAAGAAGTAAGTATTATTGGCGGCGGTATTGCGGGACTCTCAGCAGCGGTTTTCCTGGCAGATAAAGGATATAAAATAAGATTATTTGAAGCCTCTCCTAAATTCGGAGGCAGAACATACTCGTTCTTTGACAAGACAATTGAAGCAGAAATAGATAACGGTCAGCATATACTTGCCAGCTGGTACAAAAATACATTTGATTACCTCAGGATAATCGGAAGTCTTGATAAACTGACATTTCAAAAGAAACTCAGGGTCAAATTTATTGATAATGAAGCTAATGAGTACCTTTTTGAGTGCCCTAATCTCCCTCCCCCGTTCCATTTACTGGCGGGGATAATCAAATATAAGGCACTCAGGTACCAGGATAAAAAAGCGCTGATAAGGCTTGTGAACCTTCTTAAGAAAGGCAAACTGCGTGGACTGGAATCTATGAACACAGACAGGCTCTTTTCTGAATCAGGGCAAACAGAAAGACTAATAAAGAACTTCTGGGAACCGTTCATAATAGCCGTTTTTAATGCAAAACCAAAGGATACCTCGGCTAAAATGTTTGCAGATGTTATAAAAACAGGATTTCTTGAAAAAGGCGGTTCAGAACTGGTTCTTCCAAATGATACACTTAGCAATATTCTGATATCACCGGCAATTGAGTACCTAAGAGGCAAAGGTTCGGAAGCTTTTTCAAATAGCAGAATAACTAAAATAAACTTTGAAGATAACAGGATAACTTCAATTATTACTGAAGATAATAAAGAATTAAAAAGTGATTTTTATATCAGTGCAGTACCGTTCTTTGAATTTAAAGATGTGCTTGGTGAGAGTATTTACAACAAGGTTAGCAAGGCAGGGAATTTGAAGCCCTCCCCCATTGTAAATATCCATTTAAGGTTCGAAGAGGATATTGATGATGTGTTTACAGAGCGTTTCGCCGGACTTTTAGGTACAAATGTGCAATGGGTATTCAAATCAGCGAAAGACCGGCTTACCCTGGTTATCAGCAGTGCGGGTGAAATTGCTGAAATGGATAAGGAAGTGATAGTAGAAACTGCTCTGAGAGAATTGAAAATGTGCATAAAAGGATTTGAAAATAAGAAACTGAGAGCTTCAAGAGTCATAAAGGAAATGAGGGCAACTTTTGTACCGGATCAGGAGTCACTAAGCTCCAGACCGGATAATATAACAATCTTTGAGAATTTTTTCATTGCAGGTGACTGGACGAATACGGGACTTCCTGCAACAATAGAAGGAGCAGTTAAAAGCAGCAAATATTGCTCAGATTTAATTTTCAATCTTTAAGAAGTTTTTTTGTTATCATCTAATATACAATGAGCAGCAAATATATCATATTATTTTTCAGCATTTTTCAAGCTTCCCAGTCTGTATCCGGGCAGGTGACCCAGGAGTGGGCGGCACGCTATCATTTCTATAGCGAAGATGAGGCTACTGCAATAGCTCTGGATAATAATGGAAATATTTATGTAACCGGAAGAAGCGAGGCTTTTACTCCAAGCGGTGCACAACCTGATTTTGCAACAATAAAATATAATTCAGCGGGCGTTCAGCAATGGGTAATGAGGTATAATGGGCCTGGAAATAATTTAGATGTAGCAACCTCAATTGCAGTAGATAATTCTTTGAACGTTTATGTCACAGGCTACAGCAGAAGCGGACCTGATGCAGGCTATAATGACTTTGCTACTATTAAATATAGCCCGACGGGTGCACAGCTTTGGGTAAGAAGATATGACGTTGGCGGCAGCGATATCCCTGTTAAAGTTGCTATCGATGCAAATGGAGACATTATCGTTGGCGGCTGGGGAACACAATCAGGGACAGGACCTGATTTTGCGGTAATAAAGTACGATACAAACGGAAGTATTTTATGGGAAAGAACTTATGACAGCGGCGGAAGCGATAATCAATATGACTATGTTGCTGCAATGGATATAGATACATTGGGTAATGTGTATCTTACAGGTTCATTTGGTTTGGCTGATTGGGGAACTGTAAAATGGAATTCACAGGGAGTATTTCAGTGGGTTCAAAGATATAATGGTCCGGGAGGAGGTGCAGATTATACTAAAGCAGTAGCGGTTAGCGACTCTGGAAATGTTTATATTACAGGTTATGTTTGGCGCAATAATCACGTTGAATGCGCAGTTATAAAATATAACCCTTCTGGTATTCAGCAATGGATTGAATTTACGGGCTACGTAAGCGCGGGAATATCAATTGATTCGGATGATACTGGAAATGTCTATGTGGCAGTGGCTAATAATGGTTACCAAATTATTAAATATAGCAATAATGGACTATTGAAATGGGCAGCAAATTTAGTTAATAATGCACAGCCGAGCAGTTTGAAAATGGACTCAAATGGTAACTTATATATTACAGGATACGCAACTGTAGAAACTAACAATATTGATTATTGCACAATTAAATGTAATAATTCTGGAATACAACAATGGGTGATTTACTATGGCGTTGGCCCCCCTCAGGCACCTAATGATAGAGCTACTGCTCTGGAAGTTGATGAATCAGGCAATGTTTATGTAACAGGTTATAGCTTTGGTGACTATGCAACAATCAAGTATTCACAACTTATTGGAATTATTCAAAATTCAAATGAAATACCAAATGAATATAGACTGGACCAAAATTATCCGAATCCGTTTAATCCGGTTACAAATATTGGATTCCGGATTGTTGAAGCAGGTTTTGTAAATTTAACTATATATGATATACTTGGTAGAAAAATCGAAACAGTAATTAATGAAGAATTAAATGCGGGAACATATGAAGTTGAATTTAAGGTGAAAGACTACCCCAGCGGAGTTTATTTTTACACCCTTAAAACACTACAGTTCATCGAAACTAAGAAAATGATTTTAAACAAATAAAGGAGCTTAAAATGGCAGCACCTCATCCAGGGAAATGGAGCCCTGTTTTTGTACCTGTTCCTGCAGGTAATCAGCCTAATGTTGTTCAGAATACTGAACATATAGCTGCTCATGCGTGTGTAATTTTTAATCAGGTGACAGGGAAATGGAAAGTTTTATATCATTTCGCATTTCCTCTTGAAGGACCTAACGATAAAGTTCAATCACGTATATGGGATCCGGAAACCAATTTAATTACTGCACAGGACATACCTGATTGGCCGACATCGCCTCCGTCAGGCGATCCATATATTCCTCCCAGACTTTTTTGCTGCGGGCATGTGCATATGGCTGATGGAAAGATAATGATGGCAGGCGGAATTAAATTATCCGAAAATCCCCCGCCTGTTGACGTACCGCACTATCCAACTGCCGGCAATAGAGGGATTAATTACACTTATATTTTTGACCCAAATCCTGCAATTCCTGGGCAAGAATGGAAAGTTGCAGGTGAACAATCATTAAATCCCTACGCAATGGCAGACGACCGTTTTTATCCTACATTGACTCAGTTAGGAGTTGTCCCACAGGGTTCTATTAATGGCACGATTGTTGTTATGTCCGGATGGATTGAAGATAATAACCCGCCAATGTCTTGGACACTCGCAAGAGAACCTCAATACTACGATGAAGTTAATGGCTGGAGTTATTTTCCCCACTCAGGTGCAACACAACCATTTAACGGACATTTCGAATATTATCCATATGCTCATCTTATTCCTGCTGGACCAAACGCGGGGAAAATATTTTACTCACTTCCAATGAAACAGGCATATCTTTTCAATCCATTCTGGAACGGAATACCAAACGGAGGTTATTGGCAAGCAATAGGTGGAATAAGAAATGACTATAGGCTAAATGGGACGTCAACAATGCTTCCATTACTACCACCATATACTAAAGCTAAAGTGATCTTAATTGGCGGAAGCACCAGCGATACGTCTTATGACAGCCTTGCAGTAAATTCAGTGGATATCATCGATATTGCAGAAAGTAATCCTCAGTGGACACATTTGAATAATTTCTCATTCTTTGCAAGAAAGAACCATTTAACCATAATCCTTCCTGATGATAAGTTATTTGCTGTAGGTGGAAATCTGGGCTCTACTGAACCAAATCAGGGCTTCGGAGCAAACCCGGTTTATTCCGCCGAACTTATAGATACAAGTGATCCTCAAATTGGTAATTGGAAATCCATTATGCACCCGGCTCATGTTTATCCAAGAGAGCATCATACAACTGCTTTGCTCTTGCCGGATGCAAGAGTTTGGTTAGCAGGTAGCGGCGGCGGAGTAAATGCCGATGTTGTAATGCATTCTGAAATATACGAACCAGGGTATTTGTTTGAAGGAACTCGTCCTGTTATACTTACACCGATATCAAATATATCATACAACAGTGCTTTTAATATTGAAACAAATCTCCCAATATCTACTATCAGACTAATACGATTAGGCGCTGTAACCCATTCAACAGACATGAGCCAGCTTTCTGTTGGATTAAGCTTTATGGCGGGTCCATCTAATGGAACTAATCCATACACTGTTACACCACCTCCAAACGCAAATGTTGCCCCGCCAGGTTTATATATGCTATTTGTGTTAAGACCCAAAATCGCAAGCTTATCTGGCGAGACTATGATACCATCTATTGCAAAAATTGTAAAGTTAAGTTAATATAATTTTTTATTAGTTATAAAAAAATCGCCTGTTCGCAGGCATACCTAAAGGAAGGGTAAAAAACATGGGACATCAGAACAAGAACGAGGATACCAATACGGTAAGTGCACCGGTAGGTATCAGCTTAAAGAAGTCCGAATCAAAAGAAGCGGAAATTCAGCGCCTGCTGCTTGAAGAAAGAATGCGCCTTGAAAAAGAATACGGTGTTGAGGCCAAACGCATCGATCACTTCAAAAGGCCGCTTGAGACCACATTCACAAAAGATCAAAGAGCAAGTACAACAATATTGTTCGGCGGGTTAACTTGGAAACATGAGAAACTTGTTAAAGGTGTCCTTCAGGGCCTTGGATACAATGCGTCTGAGATCCCTACCCCGGATAAGAAAGCATTTCAGCTTGGCAAAGAATACGGTAATAACGGGCAGTGCAATCCCACTTATTTCACCGTAGGCAACCTCGTTCAGTATTTGCAGAACCTTGAAGCAGGCGGAATGTCAAAAGAAGATATTATAAACAATTATGTGTTTTTTACTGCCGGGGCCTGCGGTCCGTGCCGTTTCGGAATGTATGAAGCTGAATACCGCCTTGCTCTCAGGAATTCAGGATTCGATGGTTTCCGCGTACTGATCTTCCAGCAGACGGGCGGCCTGGAACAGGATGAAATGGAAGCCGGACTGGAAATGAATCTCGATTTCTTCCTGGGTATTCTTAATGCTATGAATATTGGCGATATTATCAATGATGTAGCTTACCAGATAAGGCCTTACGAAGTGAATGCCGGTGAAACAGATAAAGTCCTTGAAGAATGCATGGAGACCATGTATCACAGGATGAAAGATAAGAAGTATTTTGATTTCAATTCAAAGCTTGGTTCTTTGATGAAGAAAATGCCGGGCTCGAATTATATACAGAGGTTCGTTGAACAGGTAATGAGCGATTACTACCTGGAAACCCTGAAAGAAATAAGGGATAAATTCAACGCGATAAAAGTCGATAGAACTCGTGTAAAACCGATCTGTAAAGTAACGGGTGAATTCTGGGCACAGACAACCGAGGGTGACGGCAATTTCAATATGTTCCCCTTCCTGGAAAGAGAAGGAGCTCAATTGCTTGTAGAGCCAATTGCAACATGGATACTCTACATGCTCCACCAGGCAAAGAATATGTACCATGACAGAAAAGGAATTAAAGAAGGTGAAGAATCACCAAAATCATACCAGGTACTTAAGAAACTCAAAAACCTGACAGATTATAAGAAGACAGTAACTATTCTGACCATAGCAGAAAAAGTATTTGACAGAGAATATAACAGGATACGCGAAGTATTCAACGGTATGCCCCATGAGCTTGCAAGCCAGCTTGAAATGCAGAGGCTCGGCCATCCGTTCTACAACTCAAGGGTTGAAGGCGGAGAGGGACATCTTGAAATTGCAAAGAATATCTATTATGTGAATAAAGATCTTTGTCACATGGTGCTTTCACTTAAACCGTTCGGTTGTATGCCTTCCACACAGTCAGATGGCGTTCAGTCAGCAGTAACTTCCATGTTCAAGGATATGATATTCATCCCGATCGAGACTTCAGGTGAAGGTGATGTTAACGCTCACTCCAGGGTACAGATGGCGCTTGGTGAGGCTAAAGCAAAGGCTAAGCTGGAATTCAAGAAATGTCTTGATGAAACAGGTTACACGATTGAAGAGATAAAAGCATACATCGATGCAAATGATTACCTGCAGAGACCGTTCTACCATGTTGGACATAAAAAAGGTGTGATCGGGGTTGCTGCCAACTTTGTGCTTGATGTTGCTGAGAAGATGAAAAAAGACGGAATAAAAACAGTCTCCGCTAAGACCGAAGAAGTTACAGCTTAACACTATTGTTGAACTAAAAAGTTAAAATTAATATGATCACTAATAAAAATCCGCTCTATATTGGTTTTGATGTCGGCTCAACGACTGTTAAAGCTGTTGTTATGGATATCGATAATGATAAAATATTATGGAGTGATTACCAGCGCCATGATACCAAACAGCCGGAAAAATCACTTGAGCTCATAAAGGATTTTGAATCAAAAATAGGAAAAGATGCGCTCAAAGGAGCCCGTATTTTTATAACGGGTTCAGGCGGCAGCAATATCGGCCGCTTCCTTGGTGCGAAATTCGTGCAGGAAGTAAATGCAGTAAGTCTTGCGGTCGAAAAATTCTACCCTAAGACGCTTTCTGTAATAGAGCTTGGCGGACAGGATGCGAAAATTATCGTTTTCAAAGAGGATCCTGAAACAGGAAAGAAGAAAAAGATCCCGAGCATGAACGATAAATGCGCGGGAGGTACAGGTGCGGTAATTGATAAGATCAATGCCAAGCTTAAGATTCCCGCTGCGGAGCTGTGTAACATGGTCTATTACGGATTGAAACTCCACCCTGTTGCAGGCAAGTGCGGTGTATTTGCTGAAACCGATATTAACGGTCTGCAGAAATCAGGTGTTCCCGCTGATGAATTAATGGCAAGTCTGTTTGAATCCATTATTCAGCAGAACATGTCTGTGCTGACCCGCGGTCATACATTAAGACCCGAGGTACTCCTTCTTGGCGGACCGAACTGCTATATTA
>JAUQWQ010000133.1 GCA_030835085.1 Ignavibacteria bacterium | reverse complement strand
CTTGTACTGCTTATGTTTTTAATGAATTCCCATGTTCAGATATTTTTAACCAATTCATTTAAGGGCTCACAACTAAATATTTTCGCTTATGTAAAGCTTATCGGGTTATTGATATTCTTTGCGGTCAATTTAAAAATACTTCTTGAGCTGAACGGAATAAAACTTTTTAATAAACGCACATTGCGTCTGCTGACAATTGGCGGCGTGCACGTTGCAGCGTTAACAATACTTTCATACAGCCTGAATAAACCCATTGAAGATAAAGCAGAATTTATCAGTACCGGGAACAACTACCTGGTTTCAATGCCTTCAGCATTTGGCAGCAGGCTTGTGTGGACAGAATGCATTAACGATAAATTCGTACTTCGTTCAAACTTCGGTTATGCATATGATAAGGAAAATGTGTTCTATCCTGTACTCATTGATTCACAGCATATAGCATTTGAGACCATTGAAAACAGAATACCGAAACAAAAGATTGTTGATATTACAACGGGAATACAAAGAGATGCTTCGGGGTTAAAGCTTAATTTACATTCATTAAACAGAAACAAAACTATTGAGTGTTATTCTGATAATGGAGTGATCATTATTCAAGACCCTTCAACCGGAAAACATTACCCTTTAACATCGGGTAAACAAATGTGTTACTACCCCGTATTTGCTGATGGAGACAGTTCTGTGATCATCTGCTCAGACCGTAACCGCGGCGTAAGCTTCACCGCTTTGTATAAACTGAAGATAAAATAAAAAATATAATATTCATCTTGTGATAATAGTAGTTAAAAAATTATAAAAAGTAAGTATGTTTTATCCCGTCTCAGAAAAATTGGCGTTAAGAAATTATTCGAATGAAGCGTAACAGGAAAATCTGTTTGAGTCACGCAAATCGCACCTATGGTGCGTAACAAAGCGTGACGAGTTATTTTCCTGTAGCGAAGTGAGAATGATTTTAGACAATTTTTCTACAGCGGGCGATTTTTCTTTGGTTACTTTCTTTTGATCGTTCAAAAGAAAGTAACATAATAAATAAATTCGAGTAATAAATACTTTTGTTATTATATTGAACATCCCGCTAATGAAATACGCCGATGAATATATCGGCAGGATAATGTGCTTCCTCTTTGGTAAAGCCAAAGCTCAGCAGGCAGCTTATCCCCATGATCCGGCTAATATCCTCTTCATTAAATTCTGGGGAATGGGAAGCATCATTTTAACTTCACCCGCGGTAAATATGGTTAAACAAAATTACCCCGCAGCAAAGCTGCATTACCTCTCTTTTGAATCAAACCGTGAAGTGTTAACAGTAATCGGGAATGTAGATAATATCATTACTATTAAACTATCGAATCCTGTAACATTCTTTGTTGATACAATCAAACTGATCAAATCTCTCAGGAAAACGAATTTTGATCTGGTTTATGATTTTGAGTTCTTTACATACTACTCAGCATTGATTAACCGCTTTATCAAACCAAAATACAGCACCGGGTTTGATAACAAAAAGAACAAACGCGGCAGGTTGTTTACGCATACGGTCGAATTCAACGACCACATTCATACCCGCGATAACTTCCTGAATCTGGTAAAAATTGTCTCCCCCTTAAAGGCCAATGGACTGCCGAAAGGCATGTGGGAGATACAGAAGGGGTTCCTTTTCAAAGAAACGACAATCTCCGCTGTTACTTCACCATACATCGTCATCAATCCCAATGCCAGCAAAATGGCTTACGAACGCAGGCTTCCTGCGGAGTATTTTGTAAAGCTGATAGATGCGCTTTCCGCTGACGGAAAATTTGAGATCATACTCACCGGTTCAAGCGAAGAGATAAATTATGTATCAGCAATTCATGATAAATTAAGAAGTAAAGTAAACATTACAAATCTCGCGGGTAAGTTAAGTGTAAATGAATTATTTTCGCTAATTGCGGGGACAGAGTGCCTCATTACGAACGATAGCGGTCCGCTGCACATTGCCACAGCGTTAAACAAACCTGTAGTAGCGTTCTTCGGACCCGAATCACCGGTACGATACGGACCCTTAAGCCCCCAAAAGCTAGTGTTCTACCGCTCACTTGAGTGCTCACCCTGTATGAGCGTAAGCAACAGCAAAACCGTGAACTGCATTTACAGCGAACCCAAATGCATGACCGGCTTTGATGTTGAAGAGATAATAAATAAAATTGATAAATTCATGGAAAAATTATGACACTTCTCTCCCCTCTCCTTTTAGGAGAGGGGCAGGGGGGTGAGGTGTAAAACAGCGAACCCAAATGCATGTCTGGTTTTGATGTTGAAGAGATAATTAATAAAATAAAAATCTTTATAAAGGAATTGCAGAATTAATTATTTAAAATGAAAACGAATAAAAAGTGAACTTTTTTAAAACAAATGTTGGGTTACTTAAAAAACGGGGAAACATTGTATTTGCTAATACTGTGAACAGTCTCATTTCTCCGTTTACCAATATTGTTTTTTCGTTTTTGCTTATCAGGCTCGCGGGTATTGAGCTGTGGGGAAGCTTTGTTTATTATTTTTTGTATGCTACACTGGCTTCATTAATACTCAATTGGGGAAATAAAGATTATTTACTGAGAGAGTTCAGCAAATCGCCCGCTTCAATATCTTTACTGTGGCTGCAAAGTTTCATCACAAGAGTGATCCTTCTGGTGCCAATGGCTGTTGTTTTGTTTATGTCGTTATCGGGAAAAGAGGCGGCTATTATATTTGTATGGAGCTTCTTGATTTCCCTTGTTTCTTCTTTTGATCCACTGATAACATATTATCGCAAGTTCCGATCATCTGTTTTTGCTGAAATAGTATCAAGCCTGGTTATGTTTACTTTTATATATTTATTTACCGGAGAATTAAATATAAGATATTTGCTTTTAGTTTATTGTTCATATTACATATTAAAGATCTTTTGGTTAACATTTATGTTTGCAGGTATCCTCTCAAAACCAGGAATATTTCATTTGTCAGGTTTAATCAGATTCAGTGTTCTCGGATCATCTTCCATGTTCTTCCTGCTTGGATTAACCGGCATGCTTGGCTCAAGAATTGACCAGTATATTGTAGCTTATTATTTACCAAAAGATGCGTTGGGCAGCTACCAGGTCCTTAAGAATTTTCTTCTGTACTTTCAGTCTGTTGCAGTTTTTATGGTATTCCCTTTTGTAAAAAATATTTACAGGCTGAACGATGAAAGTTTAAATAAGCTGAATAAATTAATGATATTGTCCGGCATTGTTATTATTATTCCTGCAGTAATTTTATTTTGGATAATACTTAATTACATTTACAAACTCTCATTTTCGGTCGATGTTTATCTTTTATCGGGATTATTTATTCTTCCTTCGTTCTTCTACCTGATCTCAGTCTATAGACTCTTCAAATATAAAAAGGAAAAAATTGTTCTTTTTGTAAATCTGATTTGCATTTCAGTTTCTTTGATCCTAAGCTTAATACTATTGCCGTCTTTTGGTATTACCGGATGCCTGATAGCGGGAACAGTTTCGGGTTGGATAACAGTTCTGCTGTATTTTATTTATGATAGATTCACTAATTTAAAAACAATTTCATAATTAAAAAATCTCAATGCATCAAAAATTCCTGTGCCCGGTTTGTAAAACCCCGTTAATAAATGCAGAAAATAGTTATGCTTGTTCTAATGGTCATGTATATCATTTCAGCGAGAATGTTTTAATACTATTGGAACCGGTGAAAAAGAATAAAATTGATAACTTTATCACAAAATATTTTGAATACAGAAAAAAAGACGGGTCTCTGAACTTAATTACTGAAGATTTTCAAAAACTCCCCTTCATAAAAGATTCCCGAAATTCAAAAGAATGGCAATTCAGAAGATATTCTCTCGAAGTGATTAATAAAATTACAAGAGGACTGAAAATCAGAACTGTTTTGGAATTCGGTCCCTACAATGGCTGGTTAACCAACCGCCTTGCTGAAAAAGGTTATGATGTAACAGCAATAGATTATTTTAATGACGAACTTACCGGATTAAGGTCTATAAAACATTATAAAAGCAAATGGCTGCCCATACAAATGGATCTGCGGGATTTAAGTATTATTAATAGTAAGTTTGACTTGATTGTATTTAACCATTCTCTGCATTTTTTTAATTCCTATTTAAAAATAATTGACGATGCAAAAAAACTTCTGAACGCTGATGGAGAAATTATTATTTTAGGTATACCAATTTACAAAGATTCCACTATAATAATAAGTACCGTTAAAAATACTTTTACTCATTTTGAGAACGTGCATAATTTTGATTATGATCTTTTCAAGGGTGAATTCAAAGGCTATTTTGAATCTGATGATAAAGATAAGCTGGAAAGTACTGGATTTAAATTGATCGGATACCCTCAATTAAGATTGAAGAATATAACAACAAATGTTATTACTAACAAACCGAAATATTGTTATGGTATTTTAAAACCTGTAAAAAACTAACTATGGACTTAAAATATCTTAAACATTTAGCAAGAAGCGGCAGTACCTTTATTCATCCCAAAGGGTTTGAAGCAACTGATCTCTTAATTTCAAAATTAGACATTAAACCTTCAGATAATATTCTTGAAATTGGCTGCGGTACAGGCGGAACTTTGATTGAAATCATAAACAGATTCGGCATTAAAGTCACTGCGGTTGAAATTCTTGATGAAATGATTAAAGCTGCAGAAGAAAAACTAAAGTCTTTAAAACTAACCGATAGAGCAGAAATAATAAGTATTAAGCCCGGTGAAAAATGCCCTTTTGAAAATAACTCATTTAACAAGATCTATGCGGAATCAGTACTTGGCTTTCAGGATAAAGCCGGTATGGAGTTCATATTCAGTGAAGTAAAACGGTTATTAAAGCCCAATGGCCTTTTAATAATAAATGATGCCTTATGGAAACAGGGTGTTCCTGAAAATATTGTAAATAAAATAACCGAGCAGGCATATAAAGATTTTGGTCTAGCACATGCTTCACCTTCTAATATTGATTTGGATGGTATGATTAGTATTGCCGGTATTTGCGGATTAAGGAAAACTGAAATTGTAAATCTTGATTTAGTGGCTGGAAACGGCACATTGAGTGAATTTAAGAATAAGTCCGCTCAGTCAGAAAACAAGTTTTCAATAATTAACTTTATAAATAGCCTGAAATTTAAATTTAAATTAAAAAAACACTCCGGTTCCGGAAATTATGTTACTTCATATCTGATATCTTTTGCTCCTTTTTAAAAATTGTTAGCTTTAAAAAAAATCGGGCTTATATTTCAACTTCTTTTAACCATCCTTATCACTAAATTTGCAGTTCTATGATAGCACTCATTAATCCAAAATCGGCAAATTGGGGCTTTAGAGTCCCGAACTCACTGCTTACCCTCGGGGCTTTCCTCGAAGGCAGGTATGATTATGCCATTATAGATGAAAATCTTGGAATTTCGGCTGTAAATGAGCTTGCTAAACTCATACAGAATGGCGTTAAATATATCGGTATTACAGTAATGCCCGCTTTGCAGCTTCGCGGAGCGTATTCAATTTCTAAGGAAATTAAAACCCGTTTCCCCGATGTAAAAATTATCTGGGGCGGATACTTCCCTTCGATGCATCCAAATACTGTGTTAAAATCACCATACATTGATTACGTTCTAAAAGGTCACGCTGAATATTCATTTATAGAACTGCTGGATTCGCTCGAAGCTAAACCCGGAGCTAAAGAGCTTAAACAAATTGCGGGATTATCATATAAGCATGATGGGGTGATCTCGCACAATGTTAAGGCAGAGCCTATCGACCCTGATCTTATTCCCCGCCTGCCATACCACAAGGTTGATGTTGATAAATACCTGAGCATCGGCAGAACATATCTGGGTCCCAGGACGATCGGCTACCATTCAAGCGTTGGCTGTCCGTTCCTGTGCGGATTCTGTGCTGTGGCCGGCATCTACAAAGGTAAATGGCTTGGCAGAAGTGCGGAGCTAACCGCATCCGATATAATTTTCCTGAAGGAAAAATATAACATCGGCGCGGTGGAATTCCACGATAATAATTTTTTTGTGGCAGAAAAACGCGTGTATGATTTCGCTAAAGCTGTAAACGGGCTGGGCATTGGGTGGTGGGGCGAAGCTAGGCCCGATACCGTAATGAAATTTTCCGATGAAACCTGGCAAATGATGGCTGATGCAGGATGCAAAATGATATTCTACGGCGCTGAAACCAGTAATGATGAATTACTAAAGCTTATGCACAAAGGCGGCACACAAAACGCACAGACTTTGCTTGACCTTGCTGAAAAATCAAAGAAGTACGGCATAGTGCCGGAGCTTTCCTTCGTGCTAGGAAATCCGACTGATAATGTTACCCGCGATATTGAAACAGACCTGAAGTTCATAAAAAAGATTAAGACAATTAACCCCGCCGCGGAAATTGTTATTTACACATATTCACCTGTGAATTTCGAAGATTCAGAAATGTCTCTTGCCGCAAAGCTGAAAGGGTTTGATTACCCCAAATCACTCGAAGAATGGGTATCACCTAAATGGCAGAATTTTGACCTGAGGAAAAATCCGCTCACTCCCTGGCTGAAGCCGTATCATTTTAAGATGATAAGGAATTTTGAAAAAACACTTAACGCGTATTATCCCACAAACAGTGATCTTAAAATAAGGGGATGGAAGCGATCATTATTGCAGTTCATGGGAAGCTGGCGCTATAAAACGGATTTCTACACAGCGCCGTATGAGATCATGCTGACCCAAAAGCTGCTGAAATACCGCCAGCCCGAAATTGAAGGCTTTGCATTATCGTGAATTCAGCATTGCTTATTAAAAACCGTTTCAACGGTTTAGAAGTATCTTTTGATTTTATTCGGCCTCTGAAAATTTCCGCCCGGAAATTATTTGAGCAAATACAACACGGGAAAAGCTGTTTGAATCCCGCAAAG
>JAUQWQ010000132.1 GCA_030835085.1 Ignavibacteria bacterium | reverse complement strand
AGCTTCTATGAGTTCAGTCTGACCGTTGCCTTCAACTCCGGCAATACCCAGTATTTCACCTGCTGAAATTTGAAATGAAACATCTCTTACAGCGGGGAATGATCTTTCATTCTTTACATTCAAGCCAGTTACTTCAAGTATTATTTTTTCGGAAGGAACTTCTGATTTACGTTCCTGCTGTATGAACTTTCCGCCAATTATCAGCTCAGATAGCTCTTCCTTGTTGGTTTTCGCAGTATCCAGCATACCTGCTACTTTACCTCTGCGCAGGATAGTAACCATATCGCTAACTTCAAGAACTTCATCAAGTTTGTGAGTTATGAGAATTATTGTCTTACCCTCATTCTTCAGCTCTCTGAGGGTTTTAAAAAGTTCGTCTGTTTCCCGGGGAGTTAATACCGCGGTAGGTTCATCAAGTATCAGTATATCAGCATTCCTGTAAAGAAGCTTAAGTATCTCAATTTTTTGCTGAGTGCCAACAGGCAGTCTACCTGTAATTTCTTCAAGGTCAATACTGATATCAAAACTATTTAAGATCTTTTTGACCTTCTGCCTGCAGCGTTTCAAATCAATTGTATCAAAAGCGCCTGTTACTTCATCGCCCAGGATAATATTTTCAAGCACGCTCAACGTGCTTACCAGCATAAAATGCTGGTGTACCATACCTATGCCAAGCTTTATTGCTTCTGCAGGGGAGTGAATTGAAACTGCATTTCCGTTTATTGTGATGGTTCCTTCATCAGGGTGGTACATACCGTAAAGTATGTTCATTAAAGTCGATTTGCCTGCGCCGTTCTCGCCAACTAAAGCGTGAATTTCGCCGGCTTTAACGTTAAAGTCAACTGAATCATTTGCCTTAAAATCATCACCAAATGTTTTGGTGATACCGTTCATTTTAACAGCAAACTGATCAGTCATTTGTTCCGGTTAATTTTATAAAACAATTGAAAGGATAATTGAATGCCAAAGCTCAAATGCCAAAGCTGGTTTCTTTAGACAGATCTTTGACATTTGGATTTTGAAATTTGGCATTGCTGTATCTCATTTTGTGGGAATTGTTATCTGCCCGTCAATGATCTCTCTCCTGATAAATTCAACCTTAGTTCTAACTTCCTCAGGTATCATTTTCTTATTCTTATCAGTATATGCGTAATCAACGCCTTTTGTTTCAAGACCGAATGTTTCAACCCGGCCGCCTTTGAAAGTGCCGTCCTTTACCTGTTTGATCACTTCATAAACCGATACATCAACCACTTTTACCATACTTGTTATGATGTAACCGGGCGCTTCATCGTTCTGGTCTGAATCAACGCCAATAGCGAATTTTTTGGTTTCTCGTGCGGCTTCAAATACACCAAGTCCCGTTACGCCGGAGGCGTGATAGATTATATCAACACCATCGTTATACTGTCCAAGTGCAATTTCTTTGCCTTTGCCCGGATTCTTGAATGCATCACCGGTAACTCCTGCATACCCGATCAGTATCTGGCAGTTTGGATTAACATGCTTTACGCCTGCTTCGTATGATACCTGGAATTTTTTGATCAGGGGCGATTCCATGCCACCCACAAAACCTACTTTATTTGATTTTGTCATCAATCCCGCAATAGCGCCAACCAGAAATGAACCTTCTTCTTCTCTGAACTCAAGTGCAACCAGATTTGGCGGTATTGTTTTCGAAGGGTCGACGGTATAATCAACACATGCATATTTTTTATCAGGGAATTCCTGGGCTATCTTTGTGATCTCATCTGTAAAAATAAAACCGATTCCGAAAATTATGTTTATATCAGAACGATTGGAAAATTGCCTGAGCGCTGCTTCTCTATCTGCACCCGGACCCGGCTCAATATACTCGAATTCAATACCAAGCTCCTGTTTCGCTTTTTCCAGTCCCCTGTATGCAGCATCGTTAAATGATTTATCACCTCTGCCGCCGACATCAAAAACCAACCCAACCTTAAATTTGCCCGTGTTGTTCTGAGTTGTATCCTTCTTTCCGCAGGAAGGAATTAATAAAAGTAAAACGATAAGTACTAAGAATATGTTCTTTTTCACAATAAACCTCTAATTTTTATCAAAATTACAGCATTTTTATAACAGGTGCAATTACATAAATGAAACTGTTGGAATCAGCAGATGAAAAATAATTAGAACACGGATGACGCTGATCAAACTGATTTCGGCTGATTTTATCCGTGGATATCTGTAACATCAGTGTTATCAGTGTTCTATTTCCCGTACTTATTTTTTCAATTGAGGTTCTTCATTTGTTAACATTTTTTTAACCATTAAATGTTATATTTGTAGTTCAAACCAAATTATTTTATGAGAATTATACTAATATTACTTACGGCAATATTTGCCTTTAATACATATGCACAGGATCTAAAAGAAGTGACAATTCTGCATTGGAATGACTTCCATGCGCGCAACCAGCCATATAAAGTGTCAAAAAAAGACTCAGTTACCGGCGAACCGGTTTATTACTGGGTGGGCGGTGTTGGCAGCATGACCGGTTATTTAAATAAATACCGTACGCCAAACTCACTGGTACTCAATGCCGGTGATGATTTCCAGGGAACGCCTATTTCCAACTTCACTCGCGGCAGGTCACAGATAGAAATTATGAACTCCTATAACATAGATGCATTTGTGCTTGGTAACCATGAATTTGACTACAGCCAATACTCACTTGACTCAGCCCTGGCACTGGCAAAGTTCGACTACCTTAGCAGTAATGTTTACATGCAGTCACAAAACAAACTTATGGGCAAGCCTTATGTTATCAAAGAAGTTAACGGTGTGAAGTTCGGTATTATCGGGCTTACGCTGCCTGATCTTTTTGAAACATCACTGCCTGCCAATGTTACTGATCTTGTTATGCTGAATGTTGATTCAGTGCTTTCTGTTAATATTAATGAAGTGAAATCAAAAGGGGCTGATGTAGTTGTTCTGCTATCACACTCAGGACTTGATGAAGATAAAAAGATCGCCGAAAAATTCTACGCTGATATAGATATTATTGTTGGCGGGCACTCACACTCCACATTATTTAAACCTGTCCGCAAAAACGGTGTAGTTATTGTTCAGGCGGGTTCATACGGCAGAAATCTGGGTAAACTTGACCTGAAAATCGATACCGAAAAGGATACAGTTACTGATTCATACGGCGCGCTTATTGAAACTGTGCTTGATTCGGCAATATACGATAAAGATGCCGCCGCAAAAGTTGATAATCTGATAGCGGAGTACCTGCCGCAGCTGAGCGTTAAGATTGGCAAGCTGGAAGTCGACTGGCGAGCATCATACAGTGATGAAAGCAACCTCGGGCAATTCGAAGCAGACGCATTCAGAATGAAAACCGGCGCCGATATTGGCTTTGTCAACGGCGGGGGATTGAGGAAAAGCCTGCTTAAAGGTGATATACTGGTTGGCGATATATGGGAGATAAATCCTTTTGGCAATGAGATACAAACCATTACTGTATCAGGCAAAACCCTGAAACAGATGATGAAGAACAATATTAAGATCAGGCTAGAAAAAATGAGCAAAGGTGAAGGCGCGGAATTACTGCATAATTCAGGTTTGACTTACAGCTATGATTCAAAAAAAGCCAATGAAGGCAGCGATGATTTTATTGTAAGTATGAATGTGGGCAGGGCAGAAGTTAATGATGAAGCTATGTACACAATTGCAACTAATAATTATGTTATCAGCCAGTTC
>JAUQWQ010000131.1 GCA_030835085.1 Ignavibacteria bacterium | reverse complement strand
GAAATATAATTGAACAGGCTTTTGTTAATTTTAATTGACTGGCTTATGACGTACTGTGCAATTTTTAGACAGCTCAAATCATCTTTGCCGTAAACGCCTGCTGCAAGTTCGTCTGAAAGTCCGCTGATCACCGGAACATCAATATTGGTATGCTCCTTTTTAATAGGATAAAGTGATAACTGTTCATCAACCAGGAACATTTCCTTTCCGTTAGTTGCAGCTGCAAACGGGTTTTTCTCAGATATTTCTATATTAACTGTTGCACCATCTTTTAATACCACCACTTTTTTGATATTTGGATGTTTCGCTATCCTTGTTTCTATCATATCAAGTGAAAGTGAGTTTGAGCAAATCATTGAATCATTAAGCCTGGCAAAATCAAACAGCTCATCTTTTGAAAGCGTAATGTTACCTTTTAATTCAACATTGCGGATAGTTGATTTATCTTTCCAAAGACCAGAAAGTACTATACTTGTGAATGTGAACAATATTACTACTGTGAATAAGATTGTAATTTTCCAGTTCTTCATATAGTAACCTCCTCAAAGCCGATAAGCTTCACTTCCATTTCAAGATCAATTCCCGTTTTCTGATGCACAGTACTCTTAACAATTTTTACAAGTTCGACCACATCCTGTGCGGTAGCATTGTCATAATTCACAATGAAGTTTGCATGTTTGGTTGAAACCATTGCTCCGCCGAATTTTGTTCCTTTTAAACCGCACTGATCGATCAGTATTGCCGCTTTATTATCCTTCGGATTTTTAAACATACACCCGGCATTCGGTACTTCAACAGGCTGCGCCTGGTTGCGGTTCATTATAAGCTCTTTTCTTTTTCGTGAAATTTCTTCTTTGTTACCTGTTGGAAGCTTAAATGCAGCTTCCAGAATAACTGTGTTCTTTAAATTTGAATTTCTGTAAACGAAACCGCAATCTTCTTTGCTTAATGTCCTTAATTTACCATTTCTGATAACCTTTACTTCGGTAATATGATCAGCGGTTTCGCCGCCATAAGCGCCGGCATTCATTATTAATGCGCCGCCCACTGTTGCTGGTATTCCGGCAAGCATTTCAACTCCCGCATATGAATTCTGTATGCAGTAATCAACAAACCTGGCAATCTTTACACCTGCACCGGATATTATTGTTTCGTTTTCATGCTTCAAATAGTTAAAGCCTGTTTCCAGATTAATTACAACCCCGCGGATACCTTCATCACTAATAAGTATGTTGCTGCCATTGCCCATAACGTAATGGGGAATCCCGTGATCAGCCGCGTATTTTACAATATTTACAACATCATCAATATCCAGGGGCTCAACAAAATAATCAGCCACTCCGCCAATTCGGAAAGTTGTAAAGCGGGCAAGCGGCTCATTTAATGTGATCCTTCCTTTAAAAATTTTCTGTATTTCTGATATTGATATCAATTGCTGTTCTTTAAAATATTTACAAACTCATTGCAAAGATTTGTCACATCACCTGCACCCTGGAAAACGATTATATCACCCGGCTTCAGGTCATTTATAAGCCAGGCCAGAATATCCCTGCTTTCATGAACAAGTTTCATGTTCTTGTTATGATTCATCGCTTCATTAAGTATAAGCTCGCTTGTAATCCCCTCAATAGGTTTTTCGCGCGCAGGATAAATATCCATTAGCAGTACTTCATCAGAAATTGCAAGTGCCTGTGCAAACTCGTTGTAAAAATCGCGAGTACGCGTGAACAAATGAGGTTGAAATACTGTCTTTAACCTGCCTGTGCCCATTTCTTTCAGACCTTTCAGGCTTGCCGTCACTTCAACAGGGTGATGGGAATAATCATCATAAACCTTCACTCCGTTTGCATCAAATTTAAGCTGGAGTCTTCTATCTACTGTTTTGAATGAATTTATGCTCTCCCTGTATTTATCAAAAGGTATTTCAAGCACCTTAGATACCGCAAAACATGCTGTTGAATTCAGTGCATTATGGCTGCCAGCCATGTTCAGCACTACATTATCGTATGACCTGTGTGAATTCAGAATTGAAAAATTCAGCGCGTTATTTTCTGCTTTATAATCAACTATCTTCAGATAATTCTTTTCGTCATAACCATAAGATATTTTCTCGCGGTTTATTGTATTCATAAAACTTTTGATATTTTCATCATCACCGCAGTAAATCATGTATGCACCGTATTTTGAGCGGTCACAGAACTGGCGGAATGTTTCTTTTATATCATCAAGATCTTTGTATATATCAAGATGGTCAGCATCAATATTTGTGACAATTGCTATATCAGGTCTTAATGCCAGAAATGATCTGTCGTACTCATCAGCTTCAACAACGGCATATTTTCCGCTGCCAAATCTTGATGCGCCGCCATCAAAAAGCTGAACATTACCGCCTACAAATATCAGCGGGTCAAGACCCGCATCAACAAGCAGTTTGCCTATCATAGCTGTTGTTGTGGTTTTACCGTGTGTGCCTGATATTGCGATCAAATACTTATCATTTACTATTTCACCAAGCATTTCAGCGCGCCGTACTTTCCTTATGCCAAGCTCTTCGGCTTTTATCATCTCGGAGTTATCTGGTTTTACGGCTGAAGTGTATACAACTGTATCGATTTGAGAAGTAATGTTTATTGCCGAGTGTCCATAAAATATTTTAGCGCCAAGCCCCGCAAGCCTTTGTGTAATGTGCGTTTCTGTCATATCACTGCCTGATACATTATACCCGTTGCGGAGATAATACTCCGCGAGCCCGCTCATGCCTATTCCGCCTATCCCGATAAAATATATGTTTTCTTTGCTCATTTACCCGCTTTATGAAATATTGCCCTGGGGCTGCTGTTTAATTTTCAGAAATTCATTAATTAATTCACCGCCGCGTTCGAAATCGTTTGCTCTTATCCTCAATTGTTTTCTTCTGTTCTTTAATTTCAGTTTAATTATCCTGTAAGTCATTTCTTCTTCACGTTTTCTTCTTCTGCCGATTTTCACATTCAGTATATCACTAAAGAGTACATCTCTTTCTCCAAAACGATTCCTGAATGTAATCCTGTCACTCTTTAATATTATCATTGGTGAACGGATAATATTCAGTACAACAAGGAAAAGGAAAATAATAATGAATAATATTAATATGTAAAAGATCGGATCATTATAAAGAGCTTTAAAGCTTTCACCTACTGTACCTCTTATCAGAACGTATGCGGCAAAGAACAGCAGGTATATTACCAGTGACTGGTAATAAAAATCCATTCTGTGTTTGTGAATTTTTTCCTGCATTACTATTCTTTTATATTACTTATTAATTAATTCTTACTTTTCGTTACCATTTCAATCAGCATAGCGGCAATTTTTGAGGCTGCTTTTTTATCTGCCATTTTACTGATGTTGTTTCTCATGTAATTCAGCCTGTTATCATCGTTTATCAGGTTCAATACCGTAGTTTCAAGCTTCTGGTTAAGGTCCTTATCAAGTATAATTTCTGCGGCGCTCTTTTCTGTTACCGCTCTTGCATTTTTTTCCTGGTGATTTTCGCTTGCCTGCGGGTATGGAACAAATATTGCAGGTAAGCCAAAACCTGCAAGCTCCATTATTGTCGATATTCCTGAACGGCAAACAACAAGGTCACAGCATGAATATGCATAATCTATCTTATCAATATATTTCAGGGCTTTCACACTGCTATTTGATGAAACTGCCGAGTTCACCATTTCAAAGTCACTCTCGCCTGTCTGCCAGATTAATTGAATACCCGAACCGGTTATATTATTGAAGCATTTCAGCATCCCAGCATTAATACTCCTTGCGCCCTGGCTGCCGCCGAATACAAACAGGGTCTTTTTGCTTTCATCAAGACCGAAATACTTCGCAGCTTCTGCCCTGTTATACTGTTTCATATTTTCTCTAACAGGATATGACATTACAACTGTATTATCGGTGCGTTTAAGAAATTTCTTAGTACCTTCGAAATTCAGTATCACTTTATCAGCTTTTGGTGAAACCAGTTTCACAGTTACGCCCGGGTAGTAGTTACCCTCTTCAATAACGTTGGTCAGTCCAAATGACTGTGCAGCTTTAAGCACCGGACCGGATACAAAGCCGCCTGTGCCGTAAACCAGCTCAGGAGCAAAATCTTTCAGTATTTTTTTCGATTCTTTCAGTGCTTTGAATATTTTAAATGCTGCTGATATATTTTTTAAATTTAAGCTTCTTCTGAATCCGGTTATTTCTATTGTTTCAAGCTTGTATCCGTTTGCAGGAATTATTTTCTCTTCTATCCTGCCTTTTGCGCCTATGAACTTAATTTCGATCTTACTGTTCAGCTTTACAAGCTCATCGGCAATTGCAATTGCCGGGTAAATATGTCCGCCGGTTCCGCCGGCTGCGAATATGATCCTGTTAATCATTCAGCATTAATCATGAGTGTTCCCTGCCGCTGCAAGTGATTCCCTTAAAA
>JAUQWQ010000014.1 GCA_030835085.1 Ignavibacteria bacterium | reverse complement strand
ATTAGGAGGGAAGGAAGAGCGATGAAAGGAAGAGGATGGATAGGAGCGGCGGTATTGGGGGCGGTGATGGTAGGAGGAGGGGTGGCGAGCGCTGGGTTTATCCAGGGAACGCACGTAAAGACGGATATGCCATCGCCGTTTTTTGTTACGACGTCGCCGGATGGTGGGACGTTGTATATATGTAATCAGTCTGGGCATAGTGTGACGTTTGTGGATGCACGGACGCAGAAGGTGGTGGGAGAGGTGGCAGTAGGAGTGCAGCCAGAGGCTGCAGCGCCGACGCCGGACAATGCATTTTTGTATGTATGCAATGCCGAGAGTGACAATGTGTCGGTGATTGATATAGCGAGGAAGCAGGTTGTTAAGGAGATCAAGGTAGGTGACTGGCCGAGCGGGATAAAGATTTCCAGGGATGGAAAGACCGCATATGTTGCATGTTCAGGGAACATGTGGAACACGATTGATGTAATCGACACGGGGAGGATGGAGAAGGTAAGGTCGATTTACACGAGTGATTATGGTCCAAGGACGCTGGACATATCGCCGGATGGCAAGACGATAGCGGTGGTCAATGATACGGTTGGTTCAATAAACCGGAGTGTTAATTTTATTGATTTGGCAACAGGGAAGGTGAGCGAGAAGAGGGTGATCAGGGAGAGTTCCAACCTGAGGGATGTGGTGTACACGCCCGATGGTCAGTATGTGGTGGTGACCTACGAGAGTCCCAAGAACTGGTTGCCGGTATGTGAGGCAGAGAATGGCCAGGTATTTACGAACAACATAGCGGTGTTGGAGACCAAGGCGGGTGGAAAGGTAGCGAGATTGCCTTTGGACGAGCTCAACAACTATGATGGAAATCCTTATGGGTTAGCGATGGATCCGAAGGGGAGGTATTTGTACATTGGGGTAAGAGGGATGCACCGCGTCACGATATTGGATATGGGGAAGGTGTTGAACGTTGTGCGGGGCAATTCCCAGGCTGAGCTCGATTATCTGAGGGACGACCTTGGTTTGGTGAGGGATTATTTGGTGGCAAGGGTGCCAACAGGGCTCGGGCCAAGTTCAGTATGTCTGTCACCGGACGGGAAGCTCTGCTATGCAGCCAACTATTTTTCCAACAACGTGACGGTGATAAGAACGCCTGTGGATTAATAAGTTGTGGAGGGAATAGTAAATGGTTCGATTTGTAACAGGAGTATATCTAAGTTATAGGAGGATAGAGAAGATGAAGAGGAGTATGAAGATTGGTTTGGTTGCAGCCCTTGGTATAGTGGGGGTGATGACAACGGGAGAGTTGAAGGCGGGTACACCGCAGGTAGTAGCAACGATCCAGACGGGTCCGGAGTGGGAGATGCTTCCACGGGGTGAGCCGTTAACGGTGCCAGAGGTACATTACCGTGTAAAGCACTCACCATACAAGAGCGAGTTGGTGAGGTATGGTCAGTTTATATTCAATGATGCATCATGGGGTTTACAGGGAGAGTATGCATGCGCCAGCTGTCATTACGAGAGGGGTCAGACGACAGGTTTGATCTGGGATCTGGGAGATGAAGGCTGGGGAAGCTGGAAGAACACGAAGTACATCCGTGGTGGAAGGTATTTACCACCGTTCAGGCATGAGGGGTTCACGGGGCATCCTGATGAGATCGTGGGAGCAACGAGTTCGCTGGACAGGGTGTGCGGAAGAGACCCGGGGTTTGTGTTCAGGAGTGAGAACTTTTCACCGGAGAGGTTAGAGTCGATCATTTGTTACATTCGTTCGCTGGAGTTTACGGGAAGTCCGTTCAGGAATGCAGATGGTACGCTAACGGATGCGCAGAAGAGGGGTGAGAAGATATTTAACGACCCGAAGGTAGGGTGTGCAGAGTGTCATCCAGGGGATGCGATGGATGCGAAGGCCTTGTTTAGCGATGCACAGACCCATGATGTGGGAACAGGTCGGGTAGGTGTGAAGGGGTTCAGGACAACGCCGGGTAAGGTGTATAACATACAGGCGTTAAATGCCGGTGAGGATCCTTATGGCGAGGAGAGTGATACGCCGATCATTGGGTTGGATTTGGTGAAGGAGTTTGATACGCCGACATTAAGGGACATCTATGCATCGGGGACGTATTTCCATGACGGGAGCGCCAGGCTGTTGATTGATACGATCAACAACACGGTGTCGGATAAGGACATGCATGGGAGGACGTCACACCTGAGTGCGCAGGAATTGCAGGATTTGGTGGAGTTTATGAAGGCGTT
>JAUQWQ010000130.1 GCA_030835085.1 Ignavibacteria bacterium | reverse complement strand
GATATCCTGAATAAAATAGACCTCGAGAATATGACTCCACTGGATGCACTGAATAAGCTGCAGGAACTGAAGAAGATATCAAAGGAGCTTGATAAAAACAGATGAACAACAGAGCATCAGAGACACTGAGCCTGGAATATGTTAATAAACTGAATGTTCCATTACTCGTGCAGGGATTTGAAAGAATACTTAATGGTCAGTTTCCAAAATAATTTCTCTGAACCTCTGTTACTCTGTTGTTAAAAAAATAATGTATATATAAATGTCACCACACGAAATATGGATGCAGTATGCTTACCGCGAAGCTGAGAAAGCTTATGAAAAAGGTGAAATTCCCATTGGCGCGGTAATTGTTTTTGATAATATGATAATCGGCAAGGGCCACAACCAGGTTGAAACACTTAAGGATCCTACTGCGCACGCCGAGATAATAGCACTGACATCAGCGGCGGAATACCTGACCTCAAAGGTACTGCTTGGATGCACGATGTATGTTACACTTGAACCATGCTCAATGTGCGCAGGCGCGATAGTGCTAGCAAAGCTGGATGCGCTTTATTTCGGGGCGTATGATAATAAATCAGGTGCATGCGGCAGCGTGCTGAATATCACAAATAATAAGGCGCTGAATCACAGGCTTAATGTAACCGGCGGCATAATGGATGATAAATGCGGTGAGCTGCTGAGAAGTTTTTTTGATGTAAAGAGATAGATATATTTTCTGGATTTTTTCTTTCACAACATAGTTTCAATTCTGTTAGCGGCTAAAGCCGTTTTTGTATCAACATTTTACCACGACCTAAAGGTCATGGCACTTATAATTTTATTGCTGCACAAAGATCTTTGCTAACTACATCAGGAAATTTAAATAAACAGATAGTAAGGCTTGCATGGCCGGTGTTCCTGCAGAATCTTGGCAGGAGTCTTGCAGTAGCGATACTTGATTCATACTGGATAGGAAAAATATCCAGCGAGCATCTTGCCGCGCTTGCTGTGGGCACTTTCCTTTCATGGGGCGCTTTTGCGCTGGGTGAGCTGGTGCCAATAGGTACAAATGCGCTGGTATCGCAATCTGTGGGAGCCAAGGATGAAGATTCCGCCCGCCATGTTGGCACGCTTAACCTGGTAAATTCCGTGATATGGGGTTTGTTGATTGCGGCTATTATGATTCCCCTGCTGCCGGTACTGTATGGATTCACTAATCTTGATGCCCCTAAGGCAGTACTTGCCAATGAGTACCTTTTCCCGATACTTGTCTTGCTTCCCGCAATAATATTGTTTGAATCAGGCAGTGCCATATTCCGCGGTCACGGTAATACGCAGACTCCCTTTAGATTATTGCTTGTTGTATTTGCTCTGAAAATTATACTTTCCCCCCTTTTGATATTCACATTTGATCTTGGAATTCGCGGTGCTTCGATAGCCACAATGACATCATACGGAAGTGTTTTTTTGATAATGCTGGTACTGCTTAAAAGAAAAGGGTTCATAAGCTCAGTACAAAAGAAATTTTCAAAGATAATAAAAGATGTTAAGTACAACTGGAAGGTTACAAAGGAAACCATAAAGATAGGTTTACCGCTATCGCTTGAGGGTCTTGCGTTTTCTTTCATATACATATTCGTAAGCCGCTATGTGGCTGATTTCGGTACAACGGGTCTGGCAGCGCTCGGCATAGGTCACCGCTCGGAGGCTATCCCCTACCAGGTAGGCGAAGCATTTGCGATCACTGCATCAATTGTTGTGGGGCAAAATATCGGCGCGGGCAATGTTGAACGCGCGAATAAAGGAGCATGGCGTGTTTTGTATCTTTCATGGGTACCAATGGCAATCTATGGCGTGATACTTTTCTTTTTTCCGGCGCAAATAGCGGGAATATTCACAACTGACCAGTCGGTAATTGAAACTGCGAAAGTTTACAATATGATAGCGGCATTCAGCATATTTTTTGCAATGAGCGAACAAATATTTTCAGGCGCTTTTGCCGGCGCGGGCAATTCACTCCCGCCGCTTGCGATATACCTGCCGGTAACGGCTCTAAGGATACCGCTTGCGGCAATACTTGCGCCGATATATGGTATGAACGGTATATGGATTGCGATATTTGCAACTTCAATTACCAAAGGAATTTTGATAGCGATCTGGTGGAGCCTTGGCAGATGGAAAAACCGTAAGTTTGCATTAGGGAAAAAACCTGATGAACCGGTCGAATCACCGATTGAGAAGTTTGATATTCATTGATATGTTTGTCATCCCAGCGATAGCGGGATTGCGGGTGTCGTTTGATCTTATTTAGTGATTGCCTCGAAATATTCATCCAAATCTTCAGAATTGCATTTATACACCTTTGAGTTCAATTTGAAATATAATCCGTCAGATTCGATAGTCCCTGCTTCTTTCTCAAACAATTTCTGCTCTTTATCATCCCAAATCAATTCATATACCTCAAGAAAGTACCCGGGGACAAATGAAACGGAAGCGACTTCAGTATTCAACAGTTTACTTAATATATAATCATTTTTTTTATTGTCTAACAATTGATATTCTGTAAGGTTTTTGCTTTTCGATATCTTTCTGATTTTTAAGGTTTTGTCCTGGAATATGTTATTTTCAAGTGTTTTCTGCTTAAAGGGTAATTCAGATATTCCTTCAAAAAAATTGTAAAGCCATTTTAGTTCACATGTTACCGGACCGGTATGATCGTCGACTTCCTTATACAAGGTATCCTGACAATATAACTTTGTTTTTAGAGTTGGTCCATGCATAATTCCGAAATACTCATTCTCAAGTGCTTTCCAGTTGACAATATTGATAAGACCCTTGAGTTCATCTAACAATGTATCAGGAAGCTGATATTCGTACTTCCCTAAAAAAAGAATGTGATCTATTCCATCAAATTTTAAATAACCTTTTGAATCTGTTTCTAAAGTATAAACAGGACAATCACCTAAACAATAACTTGTTGAAAATGTGATTTTACTGAAGCTAA
>JAUQWQ010000129.1 GCA_030835085.1 Ignavibacteria bacterium | reverse complement strand
GCCGATGCCAGAAAGATCAGGATCAAAGTAATTGATTGTTTTGAAAACGCGTCAATTCCCGGGATAACCGAAGATGAAATAAAGAGCTACCTCAGGTTTGTTGTTTGCGGCGGCGGACCCACAGGTGTTGAGTTCGCAGCGGAGCTGCATGATTTCATCGAAGAAGACGTAAGGAAAAAATATCCGGGGCTGGAAGATAATATTGAGATAATATTAATTGAAGCTGGTAAAACTTTGCTGAATTCTTTTGACGCGAAACTTAGCGAATATACAATGAAAGTCTTTAAGAGGCAGAAAATAAACGTCAGGATAAATTCATACATTACAAAAGTAACAGATAAAGAAATATTCGTAAATGACGGCAGTCATTTCAATTACGGCCTGCTGGTTTGGGCAGCGGGTAACACCGCAACGGAATTAATACGCAACAGTACTCTGCCAAAGAATAACAGGTTTAAACTGGTTATAGATCACTTCCTGAAGGTCAGCGGCACTAAAAATGTGTACGCAATTGGCGATTGCACAGAAATTCCCGATGAACCGTTCCCGGTAACCGCGCAGACTGCGCAGAGGCAGGGAAAATATTTAGGCAGAGCGTTAAATAAGCTTGCAAAAGGAAAATCCGTAAAGCCGTTTAAGTATAAAGATCTTGGTATGCTGGCATATATTGGCAGTCATAAAGCTCTTGCCAATACAAATCAGTACAAGGGCAGTGGATTCGTCACATGGTTATTCTGGCGGAGCGTGTACATTACTAAACTTGTCAGCTTAAAGAATAAATTGCTCGTTCTTTTCGACTGGTTCAAAACATTCGTGTTTGGCAGGGATGTAAGTAATTTTTAGGACCAGCTATGGCAGCAGCTTTAATTCACTTTGGTCCTCATTATCATCAAGTGAACGGTCAACTATCCTTGGGTCAATTGATTTTAAAGCCTTGGCTCCCATTACTTTAAGATTTTCTGCGCGGTTAATTATATTCCCCCTGCCTTCAGAGAGTTTTTTCATCGCGCTTTCATAACTTTCATTAGCCCTTTTCATTCTTGTACCAACTTCTATCAAATCATCTACAAAGGCTGAAAGTTTATCATAAAGCTCCCCGCCCTTTTTAGCTATTTCAAGCGCGTTACGGTTCTGCTTTTCCTGTTTCCATATGCTGGATATTGTGCGCAGAGTTGCCAGCAAAGTTGAAGGACTTACAATAACAATATTCTTTTCAAATGCATCATAAAACAATGCAGCATCGTTTTGCACCGCAAGCGCAAATGCAGGTTCAATTGGTATGAACATCAGTACAAAATCCAGGCTTTGCAGCCCGTATAGATTCTGGTAATCCTTCGGGCTTAGTCCTTTAATGTGCCTGCGTATTGAATTAATATGTTCACTCAAAGATTTTTCCTTTATCACTTTATCATCTGTTGAGCAATATGCTTCATAGGCAGTAAGTGATACCTTGGAATCAATTATCATGCTTTTATTATCGGGCATATTAACAATTACGTCGGGTCTTAAATTTGCGCCGTCATCAGATTTAATTGTCTCCTGTATCACAAATTCACGCCCTTTTACAAGCCCGGATTTTTCAAGGATACTCTCCAGTATATACTCGCCCCAATTTCCCTGTGTTTTGGTATCACCCTTTAACGCACGTGTAAGATTATTGGCTTCTTCTGACATTTGTTTATTCAGTTCATGCAGGTATCTTAATTGCTCGGCCAGCGCTGCGCGCTCTTTTGTTTCAGTAATATATACATCATTTACTTTTTTCTCAAAATCGGCAATACGTTCTTTTAAAGGAGTCAAAATTGTATCCAGATTTTCTTTATTCTGCTCTGTAAATCTCCTGCTTTTATCTTCAAGTATTTTACCGGCAAGGTTTTCAAATTCTTTTGTGAATTTTGACTGAAGTTCTTCAAGTTCGCCCTTTTGTTCAGCAAGCCTGGTTTCAAGATTAATGTAATTAGCCTTTGATGCCGAAAGTTCATTTCCCAGGGATATTACCTTTTCTCTTTCATACCCGGTTTCAGCTTTGGCATCGTTTATTTGTTTATCTTTTTCAGCCAGCGCCCTTTCTTTCTCTTCGATTTTGGAAGATAAACCGGATTGTTTGCTCTTCGCAATAAAAAAACCCAGTAATGCTCCAACAATCACACCTGCTATCAGTAATATTATTTCCATTTATGCTTTATTTTCTGTTTTTCTCTCTTGCTTCTTCAAGATACTTGCTCATCGTTTCTTTGAGTGAAGGATCAATGTTCAAGCCTTTTTCAATATTCATTATCGCATTATCATAGTCACCCTTATACAGGTATGCAATTCCCATCCTGCATAATGCTTCAGCGGAAAACTGGTCAAGTTCCAGCGCTTTGCTGAAATCAGCAATAGCTTCATCATATCGGCTCATTTCGCGGAATATTGCTCCGCGTGTGTTGTATACATCAACACGGTTGGGACCCAGCTCAACTGCCTTATTCAGGTCATCCAGTGCCCCGGTTGTATCACCGTTAAAAAGCCGCATTGAGCCGCGGTTCTTATATGAATCCACATTTTCAGGCTGGATCTTAATGGCATTATCCAGGTATCCAAGCGCTTCGGAAGTTTTTCCTTCACCATAGTATATCACGGCAATAGAATTCATTGATACAACATCCTTTGGATTCAGCTCAAGCGCTTTGTTGTAACTCTTCAAAGCCTCAACCCCATCCTGCATGTAAATATAAGCTGTTCCCCTGCCGCTGTGAGCCTTATAGTTTTTGGGATCAATTGAAATAGCCTTGTCAAAATCGCTGAGCGCATCCTTAATTTTCTTCAAAAATATGTATGTATTTCCTCGGGAAATATATCCTTTTGCACTATCGGGATTGTATTCAATGTACTTGCTGAAACTGAAATGCGCATCAGCAAACCTGCCCTGAGAGAAATATTCTTCACCCTGCGTATAGAGCCCTTCGGCATCCTGCGATAAAGTAATACCTGCAACAAACAATATTAACAATAAATATCTGGCTATGTGTATCATTGTATGATATTAATCAGGATGTTTTGGATTTAACCAGCTCGCTGACAGTTCTGCCGTCATAAAGCCCGTTATATTTTTCTTTAAAATACGGCATAATTTCCTTCATTGTTTTGCCTTCAGCAAGAAGTGAAGAAACTATTTCTTCAATTTTTTCCCTGCTAAGCTGCGCGGGTAAATAAGCCTCGAGTATCTTCTTTTCTTCGTTAAGCTTGGCTTTGGCTTCATCACTTACATCAAATGAGAGTGTTTCATCAGCGTTTTTCATAAATTTGCGGATGATCTTTAGTTCATCATCTTCGGTCATTTCATTGCCGTTTTTTGACTGCGTGAATATTTCGGCATACAGAGTGGAAAGCAGGTTTGCCTTCACAGTTTCCTTGGCAAGTTTTGCCTGCTGCATATCCTTGCGAATCGTTTCTATTAGCATAAGTTACTCCTGTTAATTATAATGTAAATATATTTTAAATAATTGCAAAGATAGCTAGCCATTGTACAAGATAAAATGCATTAAAATCAATTAAAAAGCCACTTTTGTTCAAAAAGAGGCTTGAATAAAAAGATTTTTCACCTGTTTTATTTTACAGCAAGCTGCCTTGAAACTTCTTCCCATGATTTTGGTGAAAAGAAGCTGTATGATTCACGCCTGTAGGTAGCATAATAAGCATATCCCCATATTGGAGTGTTTGGATAGTAGTATAGATTTGAAGTATTCAGATCAATTGCTGAAGGAAACTCAGCAGCCGCGAAATGCTTTGGGCAATACTGGCTAAGGAACCCGGCAAGTTCAGCCGAAAGGTTTTCGGTTATTATCAGCGGGTAGACAACAAGCATGGCACCAAATCCAAGCGGCATACCCGTTCTGTGCCGGTTGGCAAGCGAAAACATTTTTTCGCTGTATATTTTCATTTCCTGCCCGGTAGCACCTTCCGGCATGTATTTAACACAGATGTAACAATCAACCTTGCCAAACTTGGTTGCCTCTACCCTGCTTCTTTTATAAACCATATCGGTACCGGCTTCTGCGTTTACGTTAAGTGATTCAAACCCGTAATATTTCAGCCAGCCGTCAAGCATCCGGAAATATTTATCTGATCTATCGGACATATAAAAACAATATTTGGTTACTCAATAATAATGATAAATCATCATCATGAAAATGAAAAACCCTCTAACCTGAAAAAATTACTATCGCCTTTTGCTCCAGTTAATGGTATCTGCGTTAAGCAGCCGTAAATAGGTGTTTGAAGCATGTTCAAATCCAACCCAGCAGAAATAAGTACTGTCTTCTCCCAATGCGCCGCAGTTCTGAGGATCAAAGGAACCAAGTGACTGTTTGGTCTCGACATGTTTATATATAACGCTGTCCTTTAAGTAATCATGTGCTGTCTGAATAACAGCTGCTACCAGCGGCGGAACAGTCGTCGGTATGTTTTCACTGATAATATTAGGCAGACCTGCCCAAGCATAAGGAACAACATCCTTATTGTTCACACACCTGTGTGATTCTGAACCCGTAGCTGTCATTTGGGAGTGGTATGTGCTCACGAAGCTTATATTACCCACTGTTGGTGCCGCAAATGTATAGGTCTCAAGCTTAAACTTCGAAGTAAAACCAAGATCCAAAAACCACTTGGTAACCAGAGTTGCCATAGCTCCGCCGAGCGAGTGACCGGTTATAAACATCTTTTGCTTTGGGGCGTTAAGTGTATTTAAATAAGCCTGTAAGCTAAGAAAAGTTAAAGGATCGGTTGTATTAAGCAAAGTATCCAGACCCTTGAGTGACCCTAAAGCAATTGAATCACCCCCGCCTGAGTATGGCCATTTTTCCATATCCCACACTTCGATATCTTCGACAATATTAGCGAAATTGAATACAGTGCCCCTGACACATATAGCGTACTTTAATGAGTCACCCGTAGAATCAACCGCCATGTACATCAGGTTATCGCCCGTTGGACTTACACCGGGTCCCCAGCAGACTTTCCAGTCACCCCCGGTTGAGTAGTTTGAATCCTCCAGCTGCAGGTTTATTGAATCCCTTATCTGGAGCGCATTTGTGTTGCCTTCGGCAACATAACACAGCGCTGAAAGCGTCATCATTACTCCGGCTTCACTCTGGTCATACCCCCCGAACATCGGCGTTGTTACTCCCACGGTACCCAACAGGTCATCGCTGCACCCGCTGTATTGGCAGGAAATAAAAATTACGGTTATCAGAATGAAAAAGACTTTTATTGATCTTGGCATTTGCTTTTTTAAAAAATGGATGAAATAAATTTTTCAAATATACGTTTTTTTGCAATTGGTGTAAACACATGCGGCATAGGATAATATTATTTGTGAGAATCCTGCTTTCGTGTATACGGCAAGGGATTTAAAATAAAAGGCTGTCATTCTACGGAGGTAACGAGAATGTCAGCCTTTTCTAAAGGAGGAGAAAATCAGGAAAAATCCAGCAAGTTACTATTTTACCAGTACCATTTTTTTGATATCGGTAAACTCTGATGTTGTGATTCTGTAAAAATAAATTCCGCTTGCATACTTAGATGCATTCCAGTCAATTCTATAACTTCCCGCATTTAACTGATTATTTACGAGGACTTCAACTTCTTTGCCGATCATATCATAGACAGCAACTTTTACCATTGTGCTCTTTGGAATATCAACGTTTATCTTAGTTACAGGATTAAACGGATTTGGATAATTCTGGCTGAGATTGAATACTTTAGGAATTACTCCGGAAATTGGTTCTATACCTATAACATTGATGCCTGTCATATAGAAATTAATTGTATCAGGGCTCGGGGAGCCTACTACAACATTCTTTTCTGCCTGCCAGTAACCGAACCTGTCACAAACAACGCGGTAAGTGCCCTGAGTGATGTTATTAATATCATAGGGACCCCCGCTGCGTGAAACGCTGAACCCCTTGAACTCATTTCCGCTCATAGCATAAACTATAGCATTCTGCAAACCACCGGTTTGCGGTGGAGCTACATATACACCCCCGCTTATAAATGAATTGCCGCCTGTACCTGTAATATTGAATACCCTTATATCTATGTTGAAAATATTATTACTGGTGTATAATGTCCTTGATGCGGTCCAGCTGATAGTTCCGTTATTAGTTCCTGCAAAATATGTAGGTACAAACTGCGGAGGATTAGCGTCCATATCCTCATCATCAGGGTATGCCATGATATCAAGGCTGTCAATATTCAGATTTCTCAGCATATAATCACCGTTTGGCTGAATATGAGCAGTATCAACCACAATAACTGCATTTTGCTGAGCATCATATTTTAATGCTTTAACTATACCATTTGTAACCGGCTGCCCGTTAGGAAAGGTAACCCTGCCTGAGACTGCAAATGGCGGGCCGAAAACTCCTCCGTTAATTGTTTTCTGAACAGAACCTGCGATACCAACAGTATAGCCTAAATTATTAGCAAGGAAATATACTGAATTCAGGTCCTTATCAGTACTTGATATCTGTGAGTTCCAGATAGCGCTTCCGTTGGTTGTTTTTAAGATTATGCCATCTTCACCAACAGCATATCCAATCTGAGTATCCCAGAAATGGATCGAATTCAGATCTTTATTAACAATACCCTGCTGGATCCAGGTTTCTCCGCCATTGGAAGTTTTATATATTACACCGGAAGAACCATATTCATATCCGCCTACTGCGTAACCAATTTCGTTTGATGGAAAATGAATGGACCTGAAATCTATATCTGCGGAAGAAGGAGAAACTTCATACCATGAATTTCCGCCGTTTATGGTTTTATAAATAACTCCATTATAAGGTTCAGTCATTTTACCGCCGGCAATAAAACCGGTATTCTGATTTCTGAAGAAAACAGAATTAAATTTATTGCCGTACATACTAACGAATTGAAGCTCCCATGAAGCGCCGCCGTTAGTGGTTTTTATGATCTTGCTGTTGAAACCGACTCCGTAACCTGTGTTAATATCTGCAAAGTTAACCGCAATAAGCGATGATTGGTTCAGGTTATTCCAGCTTACGCCGCCATCAGTAGTTTTAAATACAGTACCTTCACAAATATAACCCGTATACTGATCATTAAAGTAAATTGATGAACCGCTGAACGCAGTTGATATTACAAGCCAGTTGGTTCCGCCGTTTAAGGTTTTAAGTATAATTCCGTTTCCGGCCATAAAACCTGTATTAGGAGAAACAAAAAATACTGACTTTAAAATATTTTCAGTGCCAGATTGCAAAGGATACCAGCCTGTTTGAGCAGTGAGGCGGCCGGACATAGCAAATATTACGGCAAATGTTATTCCGAGTATTATTTGTATGTATTTATTATTCATAATTAAACCTCACAAATTATTTCTTTGTACATGTAAATTATGTGACGCATAAATGGATTTACCCATTCATACGTAATTTAACAGTAATTTACAAAAATAACAGCATAAAAATTATTATCATTACGACCAGGATCTGAACACCCTGTAAGCTATTTACTACCATACCTTAATTTCTTTCATTTTTGCAGAATTTCACTAATTTTTCTATATAATGAGCAATAATAGCAGAAATATGAAAAATAAGCTAATTATTCCGCGTAATGAAAATTTAATTTTAAATTCCATATCAGTATGAATTAGTTTTTCCTTTTATAATCTTCAATTTTAAAAGCTTTTTCCCAGTATGTATTAAACAGGTCTTTCATATGCCCGGCATAGTCAGTATTTTTTATGATGAGATCTGCCTGCTTATGTTTAGGTACGTTTTTATCAGCTGAAAGGTTTATAAAAACATTTTCAGAATCGAATACGGAAATATTGGGAAGTTTGAAATCTGCCAGCCTGACCTGCTCTCCGCCCTTCTGGAATAATTCACATGCTTCCAACAATTCTGAGTTAAGTACTTTATCCTCATTCATCTGGTAAATAGAGCGTATTACCCCTCCATCTTTAATGAATCTTTGTGCGTCACGGCTTAGTTCTTCTACCACTACCCTTCTTGGACTATACATGCCAAGGATCTCTTTCGTAGAACCGTTTACAAGCTCCATATACCGTGCTACACGGTGTTTATTGAACCCGCGAATAAGCTGAATATTTTTATCCGGTCCGTCAGATTTTGCTGATTCGCTTTTATAGATCTGCTGCAGCTCACCGAAGGTTTCGTTCAGGCTTAATAGTTTATGATTAAAATTTTTCCTGTAATCACTGGCAATCTTATCAAGGATTATTGCAGGATCAATTATCTGGTAATTAAGGATAGTGTTAGTTTCGATTTCGTTGCAGTATCCTTTTTCTACAAATGATTTTAAAATATCATATATCGAATTCCGGATTATCCTGGCTTCTTTAGCTATTTCAGAAGCACTCATAGGATTGCCTCCCAGCAATACAATAAGGACCTTGGATTCATATTCCTTGAACCCTAAAGTTTTAAGACGTTCTATTAAAATTTCCTTATTCAATATTGCTGTAGTTTTAAACTACTGCAATATAATATAGAAATAAAGTATTGTCAAGTTATATTGTTAGCTATTTTAGTTACACTATAAATAGTTGATATTACTAAATATAAAAAGGCGATCTGAAAACCAGACCGCCTTTAAAGCAAATTAATACAAACCACAAATGAAAGGAAAGAAGAAATTGAAATGAAGATAAATAGCTAGGTTTTTAAGAGGGCAAAAAACTTAGCGCAGCTTCCTGAACTGCAGTGATCATAATTGTTTCTCCCGCCCTTCGAAAGAGGACAATCAATCAAGACAGAGGCTGCTGCGCTTATAATCATATAACAAAAATAATTTTAATTTAATCTCAATTCTATTTCATTACCGGGGTTACGGCAGTTCCATTTTTACTTACCTCCGTTGACGCCTTCGGAACAGCCTTTAACCCCGGTTAACAACATCAGTAAGAGGATGATTAAACTTTTTTAATACCAGGAGTTAATTTCAAATCTCTTACTCAAAAATAGCATATTAAATCAGTTTTGGCAAAGATATTTTAATTTGTTTGTTAAATGCAAAAAAAGAACAAAAAGAGAATAAATTATCTAAAAACGCAGATTTTCACTCATTTTTTAAACTTTTTCCAATGACAGGATTTTCAATTTGTTAAATACAAGAAATCATTAATAAATATATACTTAATTTTAAAATTCAATATTTGGCCCTGCACAATAAAAAACCCGCACTTCAGTGAGAATATGCGGGTTTAGGATCAATTAACTGCTTAACTAAATATTACTTAATGAGAATCATTTTTTTAGTTTCTGAATAGTCCGAAGTTTTTATCCTGTAGAAATAAATACCGCTTGGTGAATCAGCAGCATCCCATTCAATCTTATAATTACCTCCCCCAAGCTGACTATTGATGAGGACCTTTACTTCTCTTCCAAGCGCATCGTAAATAATTACTCTGACATTACTTTGCTTTGGAATACCAAACTTAATACTGGTAACAGGATTAAACGGATTAGGATAATTCTGTTCAAGAGAAAAGATTTGAGGAACTGAATTTCCAATCGGCTCAATTCCAATTGTACCGCTGCAATTGAGGTAGAACTGGTCTGCGAAATCAAGAGTATTCATCATAGTGCATATGCTCTGATAATTATCAGAACCGCGCTCAATTGCATATGCATATACAACAAATTGGGTATCACCTGCAGCCATATTAAACGGTCCCGAATTAATAAGATTCCTCTTATCACCCTGGGTGGAATCATACCATCCGGTATGCTGACATCCGTTACCGCTATATACAAATTTTGTCGGGTTACCCGTCAATGGATTGTTAATTACTGCACCGCATCCGTCTTTTCCCTGCATGTAATTATATGCATTTACGTAATGGTCAGGATCTCCTGTACACGGTGTACCGGTGTTAACAAATCTGTTATGTCCTGTCATTTTTAACATCTTATAACCAACTTTATTATAACATGGAAATTTAGCAGTATCAGAACTCATTCCGGTATTTTTTACCGGTCCCTGTATAATTTTATATCCCAAAGCAGGCGGAGCAGATCCATAATCTGAATCATCGTTATCAAAATTATAAGTGTAGGCAATATTTTTACTGCTGTCACAGCCCACCGCGTCATCAGATGCAAAACCAACATCAGCATCGTTTACCAGTGAAAAATAAGTGCTATCCCAGTTCTTTCCGCTTTTATTAATAATTTTGTAACTCACAAAATACGTATTCAACATGCCGGGGGTTTCATATGCATACGCAAGCTGCTGAATTTCAACACCAAGCGGTAAAGAGCCGCCGGGCAGACTAAGCTCGGTTAAGTGAGGATCATTAGTGCAGTTCGTATAGTCCATAAAGACCATGAAGATCATTTCACTGGGCCTGGAATTATTTACACCCGTACCGGGTCTGTCAGCATTCCAACCGGGCTGATAACCCGGAACGCCGTTAACTTCAACATATGGTGCGCCAAGGTTTATTGGCCATGCGCTCCAGGGGGAATAATTGAAATTGTATGTACTTCCACCGGCATTTTTGGTACGAATTCCGCCGTTTACCAATGAGGGATCAGTAAGATTTACAAGGTAACCCTTAAATGCAGAATCATTACAGACCGACTGAGGCGGCACCTGTCCGTTTACAGGAATATTGCCCGCAGTAAAATGGGAGTTGAAAAACGATGCTGCCAGACGAAGCTCTTTCTGATTTGCAGCAATGTTTACTTTCGCTCCAACCCATATGCCGGCGGTAAAGCCAGCCGTAAGCCTTTGCGGAGCTGATACTGGCCAAACGAGTCCGGCGCGGCTAAATGGCATACTTACTCTGTCATAATTAAATATACCATCTGTTCTGAATACGGTATTAATATTACCGCTTTGAAGAAATATATTGTTTGGTGCAAGGACAGAATTGTTAACGATCGTTTGATGATTATTATCATTAGAGCTAAAACTGTTTAAAACTGCAAATAAAAACAGGGCTGCAAAGAGGACTAAATTTTTCATATATTCGATAAGATAAGTTAATGAAAATTTCTTAATGTAAAAATAATACATTAAAACAATTCCGGCAAAGATTTTTTATTAGATTTGTTAAATCTATTGGAAGTAGTTTCTGCACGTTCGAAGAACTTAAAATAGTGTATAACAATTGTTTATATTTTATATTGAGAGAATCTACGGTTTAAATATTCTGCAGTTAAGTATTTAAAGTTTACTTAACTGCATTAGCTGAATATTCAAAAACATTAATTCTATTTCGTTAAGATCATCTTTCTGGATTCAGAAAATTTACCAGTGTTTAGCCTGTAAAAATAAATTCCGCTTGGCAGTTCTGCTGCTGCAAAATTAATATTGTAATTTCCCGCTGAAAGTACTTCATTAACAAGAACTGCGATCTCTTTGCCAAGGATATCATAAACAACCAGCCTTGTGAAATTCTGTTCAGGAATTGAAAACCTGATTGCGGTTTCAGGGTTAAACGGATTGGGGTAATTCTGCTCAAGTGAATATTTTTGTGGTATAATATTCCCAATAGGTTCTATTCCTATTGTACCGCCGCAATCATAATAATACCGTGATATGCGCTGAAGCGCTTCTTTAACTGCACAGACACTTAGAATGTTACTAGTAGTTCCTCTTTCACAATCATATAAATATGTAACGACCTGTGTATCACCGGAAGCCATATAAAACGGTCCTGTATTGATAAGATTTCTCTTGTCACCGGCGGTCGGGTCATAGCTTATGCACTGGCTGCTGTTATAAACATATTGAGTTAGCCTTCCGGTTATAGAATCATAAATATTTCCACCGCAGCCATCCTTGCCTCTCATGAAATTATAAGCATTAACAAAATAATCCGGATCACCTGTGCACTGGTTTCCTCCATTCACAAACGTATTATGACCTGACATATAGAGCATTTTATACCCGATTTTTTTATAACAGGGAAATATTGCAGTATCTGTATTAATACCTGTATAAATTACCGGTCCCTGCAAAACTTTGTAACCAATTGCAGGCGGTGCAGTTCCGTATTCCGGATCCTCATTATCAGAATTCCAGGTATAAGCAAGATTTTTGGAGCTATCACAACCAACGAGATCATCACCTGAATTTCCGACATCACAATCGTTCACCAAAGAAAGATATGTACTGTCCCAGTTCTTCCCGCTTTTATTTATGATCTTATAAGTCACAAAAATTGAGTTCAGTAATCCTGGTGCAAGATACGAATAAGCCGTCTGCTGAATTTCAACTCCAAGAGGAAGCGAGCCTCCAGGCAGACTAATTTCCTGTGTGTGAAGATTATTACTGCAATTAGTATAATCCATAAATACTGTATAGATTATATCATCAGGCCTGGAATTATTCACACCATTTCCCGGTCTGTCAGAATTCCACCCCGGCTGATAACCGGGCAAACCGTTTACTTCCACATAAGGTGCTCCCATGTTCACCGGCCATGCTGCCCATGATATATAATTAAAAGTATATGATCTGCCGCCTGCAAATTTGGTTCTAACTCCACCGTTTATCAGTGTTTGATCGGTTGTACTTACAAGGTAACCATTGAAAGCCGAATCATTGCATACTGCAGCAGGCGGAGTTGCACCCGGAACAGGTATGTTACCCTGGGAGTAATGTGAATTATAAAAAGATGCGGCAACCCTGAGATCTTTTTGGTTTCCGGGCATCAAAACCTTTGCACCTACCCAGAAACCTGATGCGAAGATCATAGTTAATTTTTGCGAAGCTCCAACCGGCCATATAAATCCGCTTGAACTGTAAGGCAAAGTTACTTTATCGTAATTAAGAATACCGTCTGTTCGTATAACGGTATGAACATTATTACTCTGCAGGAAAATACTTTTTGCCGGAAGAACTGAAAAGTCAGGAATATTTAATTTGTTATCTGTACCGGTTAACAGTATCGGTGTATGTAATATTAAAATCAGGGTAAAGAAGAATGTATTTGTTTTCATGATGCTTTCAGATTAATTTGTAAAGAGCTTTGATATAAAAATAACAAAACAGTTCCGGTTAATCAAAGAAATTTTAACAGCTTTGTTAAGTCATGTTATTTTATGATTTACAGCAGGCTATAAAAGCGAAAACCACATACAATTTTGCTGTATGTGGTTTCACTTAATGCATAGTAAGGTTCGTTATTTAATCAGTACCATCTTTTTTGTTTGAATAAATTCACCAGTAATCAATTTATAAAAATAAATTCCGCTTGCATATCCCGAGGCATTCCAACTGACTCTGTAATTTCCCGCTTCAAGAAATTCATCAGCAAGTTCAATAACTTCTTTCCCTGTGATATCGTAAATTATCAATTCCGCCCGGCTTCTTTTTGGGAGCGAAAAATTTATATTTGTTTCAGGGTTAAACGGGTTAGGGTAGTTCTGCTCAAGTAAAAAACCCGCAGGCACTTCACTTGAAATATTCTGTATCCCAATTACCGGCATATTATAAGTGACTTTTAATTTGCTTATAGCTCCATGGTCATTTATGAACAGGTTGGATCTATCATAGAAGAACAACTGTTCTGCATACATATTCGGCGTACCTGTAAAAACACCGCCGGAATTTGTTGAAATAAAGACCGGGTCATACGAAACATTACCATATGCAAACAGACCCGGGTCATCTTTAGCAATATCAATTGCCCAGCTGGTACCGGGCAATTGATTGAATAACCAGGAGTTGCCGTTTGTAAAGGATCTCTTCAAACCGGTTGATGAAGAAATTGGGCCAAGTTGAGCATGTAGAATTATATTTGTTCTCAAATTTGAAAGAGCTATCGCCGGCATTTCAGAATAACTTGTATCCGCCACTAAATCAACCATAAACCAGTTCAGCCCCCCGTTTGTTGATTTATGTAACTTTGCAGGATAGTGATTTGTAGAAGAATACAATATCTGAGAGTCATCATATTTTACTGCAATATCACACCAGTCATCGTAGGGTCCGGTTGCTATTTTTACCCAGCTTGCACCAAAGTCAGATGATCTGAAAACCGAATCATTCACACCCATGTAAACTGTATCAGGATGCTGAGGGTCCTGGTTCATAAAATTACCGATCGGGTCCATACTAATTGTCCGGATAAGAGCCCAATTGAGTCCGTAATTATCTGTCCTGTAAAGTTCACATACAAAGTTACTTGATCCGTAGAATTTATTTATGCCGGCAAGCATTTTACTGGAGTCTTTCATGCAAACAAGCAACTGTGTTGCAGTTGCTATTGTAGTATCAAACGGTATTGTGCTTAATAATGACCAGTTTGATCCAAAATTTGCAGATCTCCATAACTTATTTTTCTGAAGAACATATAAACCTCCTCTGTTCTGATAATTAATATCAAACACTTTATTTCTGTTGGATGAAAAAGAAGTTATAAGCGTTTCAAATGAATATGTATAAGTCGTATTGTTCGCCAGGATCCAGTTGAGTAATGGACTTGTTGAGACTGCAACAGCAGTTTGTTTTTTACCTGAAGCAAATGCGCGCTGGGTTGAAAAACAAAAGGCACTAAGTTCGTCCATAAATGCATTCGTTGGATAATTAAAGCTTTGGCCGCCATTGGTTGAGTACCAAATTGAACCGCTTTCGAAAAGCAAATGAAATGTAACGGAATCCCTGATATCAATATCATTAATAAGAGGTTTTGTTATTACCTTAAGGTTAATTACAGTCCAGTTTAAACCGCTGTTTACAGACTTGTATAGAAGACCGTCAGTTGCTGCTGCTATGATAAGATCTGCTTTAACATCAAAAGTAGTGAGGGTACTGTTTATTGTTACCGGGATCTGGCTCCAGGTAACTCCCCCATCAATTGTTTTAAGGATATTTTGGCTGCTCCCGGTACAATAACCGGTCATGCTGTTAATGAACTTTATTTTTTTAATATTGAATAATACTCCGCTTGTAAGAGAATTCCAGTTCAGCCCGCCGTTTGTGGATTTTAAAACAGTGCCGTTGTTACCTGCTGCAAAACCTATCAGGGAATCAATAAAATAAACTGAATTCAGATTGTTTGATGATAAATTCATATTCATCCAGTTCGCTCCAAAATCACCGGATATAAAAAATGAACCGTTATCCCCTGCACACCAGACACGGCTTCCAACTGAAAAAATTGAATTAAGGTTTTCAGTTGTAATTACCATTTTTGAAAATAATGATCCCCCGGTTGAACTTCTTAAAATCACTCCGTTATTGCCTGCAGCATAAACCAGATTGTTTGTAGGGGCATAAATATCATTTAATCCCTGTGAAAATGAAGAAATTTGGAAAATACAAACTACAATTAAGATTGAGAGCTTTTTCATAATTAAATAATTAATTTAAATAATATTTATCAATTTAAAAATATTGTATTTGGAAAAAGAATGCAAAGATTTTTAAGTGGTTTTGTTAAATGAAAATGAGAATATTGCAGCGAATTATATTCTTAAAATTATTAAATTTAAGCTGTTTTTACAAATATATTATAGTTACGGACCTCAATTTGTTAAATGAATTTAACCCAGTAAAACCATAATATTATGCGGGAATCTAAACTAACTGAAATGGTAAAGGGCATCAGCCCGGCAGAATTTAAAAAATTTGGCGAATTCCTGAATTCGCCTTATCATAATAAAAGCAGAAAGATAATTCAATTGTACGAATTGATAAATTTCAGCTATGATGAGTTTGATGCGAATATAATCACCAACGAAAAGATCGCAAAAGCCATCTTCAGCGGTGAAGGAGATAAAGACCAGAACGTACGAACGCTAATAAGCACATTTACATCACTTCTTGAAGAATTTTTAATAGTAGAAGAACTGAACAATAATTCGCTGCACGGCAAAACATTCCTTCTGAGATCTTTACGTGACAGGAATATTTTAAAAACCTTTGATATGGTCTCAAAAGAAATAACGGAGATCCAGAAAAAAGATTTTAACCGCAATACAGATTATTACTATAACGAATTTACATTCAAAGAAACATGGCTTAACTACCACGGCGAAGACCTTGATATGGATCTTGATAAAAGTTACCTTGAAATGAGCGAAAATGCAGACCATTTATTCATTGTAACAAAATTAAAAGTACTAAACACGGTTATCAGCAGGAAGATCCTGTCCGGAATCAGCATATACAAAACATACTGGGCAGTTGAAAATATCCTGAAGTACATTGAAAAAAATACCGATAACATAGAAAAAAATCACCCTATCATATATTCAGAGTACAAGATACTTATGATGGTACTTGAACCCGATACAGTTAAACATTTCCATGACCTTGAAAAACATGTATTCCAGAACATAACCCGCTACAACGAAGATGAACTTGAACAGGTTTATTATTCGCTTTCAAACTACTGCGTAAACAAAATAGCGCTTGGTGAAGATAAATTTGTGAACGAGCTTTACAAGATTCATTCCAATTTTGAGAAAACGGGTTTTTATTCAAAGAACAAGAATCTTCAATACACTGATTTTATCGGGGTTATTATTTGCGGACTGAACATGAAACATATGAAATGGGTTGAGCATTTCTTTGAAACATATAAAGGCAACATTGCAAGCGAAGTTAAACGTGATACTATAAATCTTTCTTCCGCACTTATTGCGTTTCAGAATAAAAAATACAGGGATTGCGTAGGATACCTTGGAAAAGTTGGTTATAAATATACATATTTTTACCTGAAGTCGAAGGAAACACTGATAAAGGCTTATTATGAGCTTGGTGAAATTGAGTCACTTGAAGCTGTAATTGATGCTGCCAAACACTATTTAAAGCGGCATAAAGAAATGCTCTCTATACATTTCGACAGGTATATATTATTCCTTAATTATGTTACCAACCTAATGAAGCTGGATAAAAAACAAAAACCCGAGCTTAAAGTACTGATGAAAAAGCTTGACGAGAACAGAACAACTATTGCCCGTGAATGGCTTATCGAAAAAATTATAGAAATGAAGTAAAAGTTATTGCTTAAGCTTTGAATTTTTTGAAAAGAACACTGTAGCCGTTAAGGAATTCCGCAGAGTTCATCCTTTTTTTACCTTCCATCTGAAGCTCTGTAATTTCAAGGAACTCGTTAAGTGTGGATACATATAACTTTCCTTCTTTGATAAAAAATCTTCCCGGTCCTTTTAGGCTATCCCAGTGTGATTTTGCAGTACTGAATATCTTGATCTGTTTGCCCTGGTATTCTGTGTAAGCTCCGGGATACGGAGAGAGTCCCCTGATAAAATCATATACCTTCTCAACAGACTGGTCAAAATTTATTTCACAGTCTTCTTTAAATATTTTCGGTGCCGGAGTTGCCTCACCGTTATTCTGTTTTGAAACAGGAGGAGCACCATTGGTATTTTCTATCAGGTCAACAGTATCAAAAACAACCTGCGCGCCTGTCTCCATAAGTCTATCATGTACCGTACCGGCATTATCCTCGCCTGATATATCAATACTTTTCTGCATAATAATATTTCCGGTATCAACTTTTTCCTGCAGAAAAAATGTAGTAACACCGGTCTCCCGTTCACCGTTTATCACAGCCCAGTTTATTGGTGCTGCCCCCCTGTATTTGGGCAGCAATGATGCGTGCAGGTTTATTGAACCGAACCGTGGTATCTTAAAAATATTTTTCGGCAAAATTCTGAATGCAACTACCACGATAAGATCAGGAGCAAGGTCCTTTAATTCACTTATAAAATCCGGGTCTTTAAGGCTTAAAGGCTGCAGGATATTCAAACCCGCTTCTACCGCGAATTTTTTAACATCGCTGCCGGCTAAATGCTGACCCCTGCCTTTGGGTTTATCCGGCACTGTAACAACTGCCGATATCTTATGATGTGAGTTGTAGAGTATTCTGAGTGAAGGAACGGCAAAGGCAGGCGTACCCATAAAAATGATATTCATTATCTGTAGTGTTTTACTTGAGATACACTTGAATGTTTACCTTTTTTGGGAAGCTCTGCAAGAAGATAATCGGTTTCTATTTCACCTTTTTTGATAAGATCGAGCTCAGGTTTTAATACTTTCTTTTCATCCTTATTCAGATGGTCTATAAAAAGTATACCGTTGAGGTGATCTATTTCATGCTGGGCAACTCTTGCAATAAATCCTTTCAGTTCAATATAATGTTTGTTCAGGTCAAGGTCCTGGTATTCAACATAAATAGTTTCAGGCCGGGTAACATCTCCCCTTACGTACGGAATACTGAGGCAGCCTTCTTCAAGAGTAATTTCACCATGAAAGTCTTTAATAACGGGGTTAATGAGGGTTAATGGTTCAGTTTTAATTTTTTTCTTTTCTTCAGTCCTTGAAATATCTATCACGGTCAACGCCATATCACCGCCTATTTGCGGGGCCGCAAGGCCTATTCCGGAAGCTTTATGCATAGTATTGAACATGCTTCCAACAAGCTCAATGAACTTATCATCAATTTTTGTGACCTTTTTGGTCTTCTTCCGGAGTACTTCGAAACCGTATGTATATATTGGTAATGTCTTCAATATGCAAAAATATCTGTAATTGATTGAAAAATCAATTTACAAATTAACGTATTTACTTCACATATTTACATATGTATAAAATTTTTATACCATAAATCACAGTATTGAATAAGCGAACATTTTAGGTTAAACTTACACCTGTGCGGAAGATTTTTCCGTATATTACTATAAAGTTAACTGAAATTAAAATTTTTAACTTGAGCAGCATTCATAAAAAATTATTACTCAAAATAATACTTCTGATAGCGGTAATTTTGCTGCAGGATTCAAACATTATTTCACAGGAATCAAATTTTTCAAATACGGGTTCAATTATAAAACTGAAGCTGAAAGATAAGTTTTCATTGAACGATTCAGCATTTAACAAAACAGTTGAAAAGAACAACAGCGGGTCTCAGTTTAAAAAACAGGATCGTAAAGTGAATTATCTGAAATTCGGAGCTATTACAGGTGTAACCGCAGGTGCATTCTGGTGGCTGCATAATTACCAGAAGAACGCATGGTGGAGCGGGCAAAGAGGTGAATTTCATTTTCAGGATGATTGGGATTACGCCATGAGCGCGGATAAGACCGGGCATTTTTTTGACGGGGCACTTATCCAGGCAATTTACCGCGGAGCGCTTGAGTGGGCAGGATTTTCACCAACTGCATCTGTGTGGCTTGGGGCTGCTTTCAGCATTGCTTATATGACTGATGTGGAAATTGAAGACGGCTTTGCTAAGGATTGGGGATTTTCTCCGGGTGACCAGATATGTAATGTTACAGGCGCTCTCTATCCAGTTGCACAGTATTACTGGAAACCGCTAAGAAGCTTTAATTTTAAATGGAGCTATTACCCTTCAGAAGAGATTACTTCCGGCAAAAAGAACGGAGCCTTCCTTGATGATTATAACGGGCAGACAATGTGGCTATCGGTGAATGTGCATGATTTCCTTGGTAAAAAAGCGAAGAATTTCTGGCCTGATTACCTGAATATTGTAACCGGTTATGGGGTAAATCATTACACTGAATATGATAAACGTTATGCAGATTATTATGTAGGGCTTGATCTCAACTGGGAACGTATAATTCCCGGTAATTCCAAATTCATGTTATGGTTCAAAAATATCGTAAATCATTTCAGGTTCCTCCCGCTTCCGGCATTACGTTTTAACAAAGATGGCGTTCAATATATAGTAAACTGGTAATGAAAAAAATATTTTTACATGTATTTCTGTTTTTTGTTTTTACATTCACTTCCCTGCTGGCGGGGGATATTTCCTTCAACCCGGGTGAAATTAAACTGAAGCTCAAGGAAAAACAAATTATAAAATATTTTGATTTTAGCTCCGGTGATCTAAATATTGGGACAGGCGGAAACACTGAGTTATCTTTTTCTCAAAAAATTCAACAGCCGGATAATACACCCCGCAAAATAAAACAGTACAAAGCAGACCCTTTAAAGCTGACAATTTTAGGTGTTATCGGCGCAGGTGTGTTTACCGGTTTTCATATATATTATTCCAATACATGGTGGAAAGATCAGCGCGACGATTTTAAATATGCAGCCGATGGCTATTATGCAAGGAATATGGATAAGGCTTCTCATATATATACGGCAAATATCTTCACGGTTGCAACATCTGCAGCATATGAGTGGGCAGGAATTGCACCAGGCAAAGCCCTGCTTTATGGAGCAATAACATCATTTGCATATGAAACATATATTGAAATAAATGACGGTTTCGCACCGAACTGGGGATTTGACTGGGGAGATATGGGAGCAAATGTGTTCGGCGCAGTTTATCCATTCCTTCAGGAAGAAATCAAACCCCTGAAACATATAAATTTTAAATGGAGCTTTAAACCGGGATGGATAAAATCAAAAACATCAGGTGCACAGGATGACCTGCTGGATGATTATACCAACATGACATTTTGGCTAAGCGTTAATCCAATGATTATGTTTCCTGAATCAGTCACAAAAGCTAAATTTTATCCCAATTTCTTAGCTTTAGCGCTGGGTATGAGCATCAGAGATGCCAGCCATGTTACAGGCAGCGGAAAAGCACAGGTAGAGTGGTTTTTATCATTTGATTGGGATGTAAACCAGCTTCCCGGAAAATCTGATTTTATGAAAAAATTGAAGAAAATACTGAATTTTTATCACTTCCCTGCTCCCGCAGTCAAAATTTCACCTGAGGGAGTTTGGTATGGACTTTATTTTTAAGTATTTTTCTTTTATTTTTGTAGCTTTAATACAAATTCAGAAACTAACAAAAGATGGCTAAACAACAAACATTCGCAGATAAAGCAGGAAAATTAGGCAAAAAGGCTGAAACAGTCATAGATCCCGATTCAGGAAAAGAAACCAAACTGCTTAATGTAAAATTCATAGAATCTGTTAAGACAGAAAAAGGCACCTGGAAATTCCTTGAGAGAATGCAGAAGGTGTATGAATCATCATTAAAGCCATACAAACCGTAAGGTTTGCAGCCGCAGATGCTGCAGAGAATAATTTTTAGAAAAGAATATTTAATCCGGAAAAGAAGATAGTATTATGTCAAAAGTTTGCCAGTTAACAGGAAAAAAGCCGCTTTCAGGAAACCATGTTTCCCATGCGCATAACAAGACAAAAAGGAAACAGCTTCCTAACTTAAGATCAAAAAGGATCTGGGTAGAAGAAGAGAATAAATTCGTTACATTGAAGGTATCAACCAGCGCGCTTAGAACCCTGAAGAAAAAGGGTTATGCTAAAATGGTTGCTGAAATGAAACAGGCAAGCTGATCTTTTTTATTAACCATTAAATTTTTGGGAGTGTAAACCCGGTTTACACTCCTATTATTTTGTCTGTGTGTGAATTAATTATTGTTAGAATATTTCTGCACTTTGCAAAACACTCCGAAAATAAGCGTTATTATCCCCACACTCAACGAAGAGAAGCTCATCGTTAAGACTTTAGGACAATTCACTTCCCTTTTAAAAGAAAAATACAGCATGGAAATTATTATATCCGATGGCGGAAGTACCGATGGCACTTTATCGCTTTTGACCCCATTGGTTGATAAAGTTGTTAAGGCAGAAGAGGGCGTTAAGCAAAATATTCCTCAGGGCCGAAATGCGGGTGCAAAAGCGGCAGAAGGAGAATATTTATATTTCCTGAATGCCGATACAATAATTGAGGATACCGAACTTTTTTTTACAGCTACAATAGATTCATTTTCGGATAATAAAAATTATGCGCTTACCTGCCGGTTCCATGTATTCCCGGATGATGTGAGATTTTCAGATAAAATGTTCCACGGGTTTTATAACAATTACGTTAGACTGCTTAACGCTGCAGGCATGGGTATGGGCAGGGGTGAGTGCCAGATGGTAAGAAGCGATATTTTCAGGAAAGTGAATGGTTACAATGAACTGCTTGCAGCCGGCGAAGACTATGACCTTTACAGGAGAATAAAAAAACTGGGTAAAGGAAAGATTAAATTCCTGAATGAACTGCTGGTGTATGAATCACCCCGCAGGTACAGGAAATTCGGCTACATAAAAGTGTTTGGCGACTGGACTAAGAACTCGTTTTCTGTCTTCTTCAAAAACAAATCTATTAGCGAGGTCTGGGAACAAGTGAGATGAAGGAGCAATGCCAAATGTCAAAGCTCAAATGTCAAAGCTAAATCATTCTGATTCTTTTGAATTGTTGAATATCTTAGAGAATATCAATACTAGTTCGTGAGCTTCCTTCCATAATGCCCTGCATTCTTCAGTTTTTTCCGGATTAGCTTTTGATATCATTCTTAACCAGTGCTTGGTTTCTTTTGACTCTTTTTTACATGTCCCGATTTTATTCCTGAAGTCCTTTTTAGATACTCCGCCGTCAGCTTCCATATAACTCGCACCAATACTCGTTGATGATCTTACAATTTGTCTGATCAACGGTTTGTTTACTTCATCCTGCTTAATACTTCTTACAAACACAATTACATTTTCTCCAAAAAGAGCCGTTCTTTCTTCCAGATCATATTTTTTATTTTCATTACTGCTCACTTAAAATATCTTTCTTTATTTGACATTTGAGCTTTGACATTTGACATTGGAGAAATAAATTCATACTTCAAGGAACTTCCCTGTCATTAAATAATTCTTCACATAATCATCTATAGAATCCTCGAGCTTCATACATTCGCTCTTATAGCCCGCCTGGCGGAGCTTATCCATGTTTGCTTTACTGTAATACTGGTACTGGTCCTTTATATTATCGGGCATATCAATCCATTCTATTTGCGGCTCTTTGCCAAGAGCTTTGAACACACAATTTGCAGCATCAAGCCATGTTGCGGCTCTGCCTGAGCCAATGTTATAAATGCCCGTGCTGTTTTTGCCTTCTCCGCTTACAGGATCAAAGAACAGTGTCATATCAACCGCATCCTTTACGTATATAAAATCGCGCATTTGCTCGCCATCTTTGTATTCAGGCTTTAGTGAGCGGAAAAGTTTAAGTTTACCAGTCACTTTTATCTGGTCAAAAGCTTTATTTACCATTGAGCGCATGCTGCCTTTGTGTGTTTCATTGGGTCCGAATACATTAAAATATTTAAGTCCCGTAAATTTATCAAGCAGTTTATTTTCTATCACCCACATATCAAACATTTGTTTTGATAGACCGTATTTATTCAGTGGTTTTAAGTCAGGGATAGTTTCAATATCATCATCAAACCCGTTTGCGCCGTCACCATATGTCGCAGCGCTGGAGGCGTAGATATATTTTGCATTATTGCTTAGGCACCATTTGCCAAGCGATTTGGAATACTCCACATTATTTTCAATTAAGTATTCCATATTGTTTTCGGTAGTTGAGCTGCACGCCCCCATATGATAGATACTATCAACCTTATAATTAATTGCACCCTTTTCTACAAGCTTCAGGAACGCATCTTTTTCAACAAAATCAGTGAATTTCAATCCTTCAATGTTTTGTTTCTTTGTACCGTTTGTATCTTCATCAACAATCAGTATTTCTGTGATACCTGATAAATTAAGTTTCCAGCAAATCGCACTTCCAATGAAACCCGCACCGCCTGTAATTATTTTCATAAATGTATTTATTGTTTAGAGTACAAATTTAACGTTTGCATAAGTTTAATTCAATTTATTATACATTTTTGCATATTTTTATTTTTTCAGTGGAATTTCAGTTAAGAAATGGTTAAATTTCCCAATCTCAATTAACTATTTTTCAACGGAGGAACCATGAAAAAAGTATTTCTATTTTTATTTATAGCACTGTTAACATCGGGTTCAATTTACTCTCAGAACTGGAATGAAGGTTTTGAAGGTTTAGATTCACTTTCTTTACCGGCAGGCTGGTCAAAGTACAATAATGCCACTTTCCCTATTGATCCGATGACAAACTGGACGGTGAGAGATTCAGGATCAAGTTTACCTGGATTAAGCTCATCTACTTCCAAATCACATTCAGGTTTAAAATCATGCGGTGTAAGCTGGTGGTCAAGTGTAGATACGACCGGCGCACCTTCAACAACTGCTGACGCATGGTTGGTAACGAAGAGAATACACGTTTGGGGAGCAGGAGCATTTTTAAGCTATTGGCTGACTCTCGGCGGCGGTTCACTCCCCTACCTGGATAGTGTTCAGGTTTGGATAAGTACAAATGATTCTACGCCTTCCGGCTTTACACATTATCTGGAAACCATATCTGACAGGGGACCGTATGGAATATTTGAGCAGTATTTCATACCATTAGATGATTACATTGGTCAAACTGTTTGGATCGGATTCAGATATCATACGGATTGCACAACAGATGGTTATTTTGCACAAGTTGATGATTTTGAACTGACAAACCCAGTAATAGGCATTACTCCAATAAGCACAGAAGTGCCTAATCAGTTTGAATTGAAACAAAACTATCCAAATCCGTTTAATCCGGTTACTAATATTGAATTCAGTATAGCCAAGACAAGAAATGTAAATCTTGTAATATATAATTCAGTTGGTCAATTGGTTTCAACACTTGTTAACCAGGAATTAAAACCCGGAACATACAAGTATGATTTCAATGCATCAGGTCTCCCAAGCGGTTCATATTATTACAGGCTTACCGCCGGTGATTTTGTGAAGACAAATAAGATGATATTAGTTAAATAACGGAGTTATTTAACCAACCTTGTTTCTAAGGTAGTTAAGTAAAAAGTAAATAGGCAAAAAGCAAAAATTAACCTGGAAGGTTTTAAAAACCTTCCAGGTTTTCTTTTTATAAAATGCAGAATATTTCAATACTTCCGACACTTATTATGATATACTTCAAAGAATAGCGATTCTGGCGAAGTAAGACCACCTAAGTCCTTCCCTTAAGTGGAGGACTTAATGTTTTAAAGGACGCTAAAAGGCGTCCTTTTTTTATTTTTGAAATAATATAGAACACTGATGACACGGATGTTATGGATTAACACTGATAAATATCCGTGAAAATCAGTTTGATCAGTATTATCTGTGTTCTGTTACTTTCTATCGCGGTTTTAGAAAATCCTAATGAGATTGTTTCCTTCCTCCCTCTCAGAGGTTTTAAGGCGAAGCGTGACTTCGTCCCTCGCAAATTGGTTCTCATTCCATCTTTTCCGGCATCTAATAAGTAAATATGGCACATAAATAAACCTTAAAAATGCTTAGTTTTTCAATTGAAACTGACATACATATTAAATATATTTGTTTTTTATAATATTTTACCAAATACATGAATTATAAGAGGCTGAATTATATATTTGCCGGGATAGTACTTCTTATTTCCGCTATCACCTATTTATACACCATGCAAAAGACCCTGTCTTTCTGGGATTGCGGTGAGTTTATCGCATGCGCATACACACTATCCGTACCGCACCCTCCGGGCGCGCCGTTATGGATTCTGCTGGGCAAGCTGGCGACCATGATACCCATAGGCTCTAATCCCGCACTGCGTATGAATGCGCTGGCGGCGATCAGCTCCGCTTTTACGGCATCATTTTTATACCTGGTAATTGTCTCGGTTATAAAAGTTTGGAAGAAAGAAATTTCTACCAACTGGGATGCAATAATGATATATTCAGCAGCGGCCATCGGAGCGCTTTCGTTCACGTTCAGTGATGCGGAATGGTTCAATGCAATGGAATCAGAAGTATACGCATTGGGTACAATGCTTGTAGGTTTATGTATCTGGCTTTTAATGCATTGGTGGGAAAAAGCCGATGAAAAAGGCAATGAAAGAATTCTGCTTTTAGTGGCATTCATAGTTGGTATATCTCTGGGTATACATTTGCTTGTAGTACAGGTAATTTTGGTTGCAGGATTTATATTTTACTTCAGGAAACACAAATACGAAAGAAAAGGATTTTTAATAGCTGTCGCTATTTCAGCCGCGGCATTTATAGCGGTCTACCCTATAACGGTAATATGGTTCCCAACGTGGCTTGGCGGCGATATTAAAGCATTCAAAATTGAAGATTCAGGCGCAGTAACATTATTTGCGGCACTTATAGCTCCCGCATTGATTTACGGTATCTACTGGGCAGCAAAAAACAAAAAGCAGACACATGCTATCGCATTTTCAGCGGCATTCCTTATTATACTGGGTTACACGATCTATGCCGGTGTAATTTTAAGAGCGCGTGTTGATAATATTCCAATTGATGAAAATGACCCGAAAAATCTTCCCGGTCTTGTATCATACTTAAGCCGTGAGCAATACGGCGATGCGCCGTTCTGGCCCAGAAGGTATTCACAGGAGCCTATGCACAAAAGAACATGGACTATGTACACCAGTGATATGGACTTCTTGTGGCGTTACCAGATAAACCAGATGTTCAACCGCTACCTTGGCTGGCAGTATATCGGCAGGGAAAGTTATGACCAGGATGTTGGTATCGGCTGGAACGCTTCAAGCGGCACAAAAATGATAATTATTATCGGGCTCAGCGCACTGCTGCTTGCCTCGATGTACTTCTATTCTTCTCAAAAGTATCTGTACAGCCTTATTAGTGTAATATTACTGCTGGTGGTGGGGGCAGCCGGATTCTGGTCCACGGCATTTAAAGCCATACCGTTCCTCATCGGACTTTTCGGGTTGTTCTACCATTTCCGGAAAGACTGGAAGCTGGGACTAACATTCCTCTGGATGTTCCTTCTCATGGGTGTATTTACAGCGCTATTCCAAAGGCAGCAGGACCCGCAGCCAAGAGAAAGAGATTACTTTTATACAGGAGCGTTCTTTGTTTATTCACTGTGGATTGGTATAGGTATTATGGGAATTATTGAGCTGATAAAAGAAAGCCTGCCAAGCATTCAGTTAAACAAGGCACTCTCAGGAGCAGTACTTGTATTAACACTTATACTTGTACCGGGCATGATGCTGAAAACAAATTTCCATTACAATAACAGGAATGAAAACACTGTTCCGTTTGAATACGCATATAATCTTTTGCAGGGAATCGATAAAGACGCGATACTTTTCACCAATGGTGATAACGATACTTTCCCACTTTGGTACCTGCAGGCAGTTGAAGGTTACAGAACTGATGTCAGGGTTGTGAATTTAAGCCTTCTTAATACTGACTGGTATATCCTTGAGATGAAAAACTCAATGCCGTACGGCAGTCTTAAAGTACCCATAAGTTACAGTGATGATGAAATAAAAAGGCTTTCGCCTATTCAATGGGGAGATTTTAAAGTTGTAAATGTAACTGTCCCCCCGACCGCATATCCTGATAGTCTGAAAGCTAAGAACCAGACTCCCGATAAGCTTTCATGGAGAATGCCGTATACTTTCGCTTCAGGAAATGTAAAAGCTGTAAAAGTACAGGATCAGATGATGTTTGATATAATCAAAACCAACAACTGGCAAAGGCCTGTATATTTTTCAGCCACAGTAACCGAGGATAATTACATCGGGCTGGAAGAATACGCAGTGCAGGAAGGTATGGCAAAGAGGGTTGTTCCTTTTAAAGCCGATCAGCCTGTTCAGTTCAGGGTGAATATAGATAAGATGTGGAAGAATTTTATGGAAACACCAGCCGGATTTTCAAAAACACCTCAGGATGGTTACTTCTTCAATAATTTCCAGAACCCGGATATATTCTTTAACCAGGTTGAAACAAATGCTGTACAAAGTTACCGCACACAATACCTGCAGTTTGCTTATGAATTTGTAAATGCAGGTGATAAGGCAAGGACGAACCAGGTGCTTGACAGAATGGAAGCGTTATTCCCAAGAAATATTGTGCCGTATGACTACAGGATATTATATGATGTTTGTATGCAGTATCTGAAAGCTGATAACCTGGCCAAGTTCAACGAGCTGTCTCCGATAGTTGAAAAGGAGGCACTAGACGCGCTTGCCAAGAATCCGAATGATATGCAGTCATTCTGGAATCCCTACAAGCTGCTGCTTGATATTTATGAGACAAGGAACGACTATAACAAAGCGCTTGATATTCTTTACAAGCTTGATAGAGTTTCGCCAAATAACCCTGAAGTAAAGTCAAAGATAGAATCTTTGAAATTGAAACAGCAGGGAAAGTAAAATAGGTATTTAAAGCGGCAGTATGCGGGTCAGCATTTTTGATCCATAACTGCCGCATTTTTTTAAAAGTAATTATCATTTATTGAGCCAGAAAAAGCAGGTAAAAAAAGCACAGGTAAAAACTCAAAAAGCTCCCGTTTCACCGGATATCAAGATGTTCGGTTTTATCGGGCTTGGCATCCTTGCAATAATATTATATTATTACTCCAAAACATTCGATTTCATACAGGACGATTCATTTATCACCTACCGGTATGTTAAGAATTTTACCGAAGGTAACGGGCTTGTATTCAATATAGGCGAGCGTGTTGAAGGATATACATGCTTTTTATGGGTAGTGCTGCTTGCGGGCGTTAAATCACTTGGATTCAATTTTATTACAGCCTCACAGGTGCTTGGCATAATTTCATCCATGCTAACCCTTTTGTTCACATATTTAATTTCTTCAAAGATCTTCCCGAAAAATAACGGTACTTTTTATAATATCGTATTTTCGCTGGGCGCATGTGTAATGCTTGCAGCAAACGGCTCGTTTGCGTACTGGGCAGTTAGCGGAATGGAAACAGGACTATTTGGCTGCCTTATTACACTTGGTATATATTTATACCTTCGTGAAATAAAAGATAATTCCGATTCATTCCCGATATCCTCAATAGTATTTTTGTTCGCATCACTCACCCGCCCCGAAGGCAACCTGATATTTGCGGTCACTGTTTTGCATAAAATTATAATTATGTTTAAACAGAATAAAACCGCGGGAATAAATCCGTTAAAAAAGTTTACTGATAAAAATAATCTTATCTGGCTTGGCCTGTATTTTGCTCCCGCTCTGATATATATGATATGGCGCTATTCATATTACGGCTACCTGCTGCCTAACACTTTTTACGCCAAAACGGGCTCATCGCTTGAGTATTTTTCCACGGGGTTTGATTATACATGGACCTTCCTGAAATCATACGGCTTCTACGGGCTCTTTTTGCTTATCGGGCTCTATACACTGACATCCAAAGACAGGTTTTACAATTACCTTTATTTAGTAATGATATTTATTGTCTTCACAATATATGTAATATTCGTCGGCGGTGATGTGCTCCGCCCGAACCGTTTCTTCGTTCCGGTAATGCCGGTTTTCTTTATCCTTGTGCAGGAAGGGCTTGCAATGCTTACCACACTGTTTGATAAAAAACGCGAAATGGCTGCAGGCGCAATTGTTGGGCTGATATTTATAGGCGGGTTTACTTATTATACTTACAATAATGAAGCTGAAACCATCAAAGGCTACGCCGACCTTGAAAAGGGACTAGTTGAAAAAATGAAAATTACCGCTGGCTGGCTGAAGAACAAACAGACACAAAACGGCAAGCCGCTTACGGTTGCGGCAACCACAATTGGCGCAGTTTCGTATTACTCTGAAGTAACATTAATTGATATGCTTGGACTGACCGATAAGGAAGTTGCCCATAATCCAAAGCCGATACCTGAAATATCAAGCAAGGATGTAGGCTGGAGAGAGCGTAACTACAATGTTGAGTACATTATGAGCCGCAAGCCTGACTACATTTATTTTTCAACGGGTATAAAGCCCAGCGCATATGCAGAGCGCGGCCTGTTCACAAGTGATACATTCATGAAGTATTACTACCCGTATTACTTCAGCATAAAAGAAGCCGGATTTACTGACATTATGTATAAGCGTAAAACTGATGAAGAGGTAACGCAGATTAAACAGGTTCAGCCTAACCCTGAATACAAAAAATCATTTGTGAACCTGTATAACCAGGCTATGAATACTCAGAAGGATAAATCAAAGATCAATGAGGCGATAAACCTTTATATGCAGGCACTGGCAGCGGGACCCGCAGGCTGGGGCACCCCATACCAGATGATAGGCGATATTTATCTGCAGCAGAAGAACAATGATAAAGCCTTTGAGAATTACAAAAAAGCTGTTGAGCTTGATGATTACAACGTGATGGCGCATTATTATTTATACCAGATGTACGCAGAAAAGAACGATACAGCAAATGCTTTAAACAATTTAGATAAAATAAGAAAATACGCACCGGAGATGCTAAGCAGGTAAATATATGGCACTGTTAAACGATATTAAGATATACTTTAAGATGATGTTCAATTATAAGCCCAAAACTTTCTGGAATGAGCTCTTAACGAACTCGTTTGACCTAAAGGGTGTTGGACACTTCAGGATGAGCAATGAAGAGAACCTTAAGATGTACGAAGAAAAAAAGGCTATCTTAGCCGGTGAGATGAAAAAAGCAGGGATTGAAATAACCCCGGATATGGCTATTGTTGAAATAGGAATAGGCGTTGGTTACTGGACTGACTATTTTAATTCACTTGGCGCGAAAGTATATACCGGCAATGATATTGCCGAAATATCAATTATCAATTTACAGAAAAAATACCCGCAGTATGAATTTATTCACGGAGATATAAGCGAAGTTAGGCTGCCTGAGGGTAAATTCGATCTTGGAGTTATGATAGATGTAACACAGCATATCACCGATGATGACCGCTTTAATAAAGCAATGGATAACCTGTGGCGCTCGCTTAAAAGCGGGGCTAAGCTTATTATTACCATGTGGGACCCCGAAAAGAATGTTTACCTTTCCAATAAACTTAGGCTTAACAGAATTGAAAAGCCCCGCGGTCTGGATTGGTACCAGAAAATATACGGCAACGCTGAAGTATTAAGCAGGGTTGATTTTAATGATAAGTTCCTTGTGATTTTTAATAAACCATAGTTGCTCCTGCAAACCATAGTTGTATTTACAAAAAGTTATTAAACTTATTTAAAACAATATGAGAATATTAATAAACGCATTATCCGGTATTGGTGATGCATTAATGTTCTCACCGGCTTTAGCCCTGATGAAACGCCACTCACCCGAAAGCATTATTGATGCTGCGGTTATGTTCAAACCGGTCGAAGACCTGTTCAGGAATAATCCGTATGTGGATAATGTCTATTTCATTGATTTCCTCAAGCAATCGAAACTTAAATCGCTTAAGCAAACTCTTGCGCTGCGTAAAAATAACTATGACGCTTCA
>JAUQWQ010000128.1 GCA_030835085.1 Ignavibacteria bacterium | reverse complement strand
CTTCCCGCTGGCTCGCCACCGCGCCACCAGCTTCGCCATCTCCCGCTGCTTCGAATCGCGCTTTCCCATCGGCCTCTCCGTACCGCGAAGAATCCGCGATCACGCCCGCGCCGGGAAGGACGGGGTTCGTCGGACGCTTACAGATAGGTCGAACATGAGTTGGTCGCCGTCAGCGTAGCGCCAGTACGCAGCGAAGACGAGGTACCGACGGCCCGGGCAGTGCTGATCGGAGAGCCATGGGCTCTCCGTTACGAAGAGCCCTTGATGGTCGAGACCGCCGATTTCGCGACCGTCGTCGAGCTTGAGATAGCGGTGGCGAGAAAGGAAGACCCGGTACTCATCAGGGAGTGGCGCACCGAGAGACGTTTCAAGGCGCGCCAATTCGGACGGCTCGGCACCGCGGTCGGGAATGCATGGGAAGTCTGAGAACGTCTGGTAGAGCGACCGCGCCAGTATCTGCCGTGCCGCTTTGACGCTGGCGCTGAAGCGCTCCTCGAGCGGTAAGGCCGCGGCCCTTCGAAAGTCGAACGGCGGTACGAGGGCGTCTGAAGCGCGAACGAGGCGAAGCATGACGAACGCGACTGTGTGGTTTCCGCAGCCTAACGTCTGGCGTCAGTGGCGAGCGTAGCGAGTCCACTGCACGCCGGGGTTAGGCGCCGAATAGCGGTGACGGAGGCGTGCGGTCGTCTACGACGGGGACGAGCGCGGAGAGAAAGGACCGAAGCGTATCGGATGCCTGGGGATTCTCGAGTTGGTCCTTCGGGATGGCGATGGGGAGCGCCCTCGGTACTACGAGAACGAAGAGGTGGTCGGTCTCGACGGCAGTGCGCACGTTGCGCCACTGAACGATGGTGGGCGTACCGGCTCGCGACAGCAGGAGCTGGGAATCAGCAAGGGTGACCGTGTACGGCTGCCTGAGAGACGGACTGAGCGCGAAGCGAACCGCCACACTGAGGAACCGGACTGGCGAGAACTCGAGAAGCTCAAGAACGCCATCGACGAACAGAAGCACGCCAAACTCGGAGGACGCGCCCGTATTCGCGAGTGTGTAGCCCATGATGGCGAACAGGAGACCGTGCGCACGAACAAGAGGGCGGAAGCGGGAGGCACGGGCCTGCGCCTTTGCAGCCCGTGCAGCGGTCAAGAGAGTCGGTCGGACGTGAAGCTGAGTGAGGTCGAGCATGGAAGCGAAGAGATGGGGGTGGCCGGGCGGCGCCTAACCGTGGGCGTCAGTGGCGAGCACAGCGAAGCTGTGCGAGTCCACTGCACGCCGGGTTAGCTGCGCGGGTGGACGCTGCCATGGCGCCAGCGTGTGGCCGAAACCGAGGACATGCCACGGGAGCCCAGGTGGTGTTCGCAGGGGATGGTGGCGGCGGTGGTGTGCCCAGGAGGCGATGAGCTGAGATGCTGGGCATTTCGAGAACCCGGGTTCTCTGGCACGGCTGAAGAGCAGCGGCGCGGATGTACGTGGTGAGGACTGGCACCGGGGAACGCCGGTGAGAACCGAGGACCCATGACCGAGTCCGAGCCAGGTGGGCGAGGACGAGGTGGTCGGGGACGAAGTGATGCGGAGCGGTTCGGTCAAAGCCTGGCGCAGCCGAGGACCTTGAGGAGACCGAATGAGCCGATGCGTGCGACGTGGGCTCGGGTACGTGCGTCGGCGCGCCCGGGACGGGCCTTGAGGGCGAAGGCGCGGGATGTGCGACGGACGTCTCTACGGTAGCGCAGCTAACCGTGGGCGTCAGCGGCGAGCGAGCGAAGCGAAGCGAAGTCCGCTGCACGCCGGGTTAGCCGGCGCCCGGACCGACGAGCTCGAGAAGATGAGCACGGATGGCTGCTTCGAGGGACGGGTACGTTCCGGTGGCCTCGCCCCAGCAATAGTCGCAGTCAGGAGCCTCGTCAGCGACCTGCCAGAAGCCGTCGTCAAGCTGGCCCGGGAATGCAGACGAAAGCCGATAGAGCTGAGCGACGCCCTCGGATAGAGGCAGGGCACCGGCGAGACACTGCTGCGCCACTAAACGCGCGAGAAGTGTGACGGCCTGGGGACCGTCGGGAAAAGGCGCGCCAACTTCAGCAAAGACTGCGCGGAAGAGGCGAGAGAGCTGCGGCCTGAAGTATGGCGGCTCCTCGACGGCCAGGTGGCGCAAGGACGGCGAGTCGTGGGTTTCGAGGAGTGTCTGCGCCCAGGCAACATACTCCTCGTCAGGCGCAGCGCCGAGAATGTCGGCGACCACGAGGGCAACGGTTGCTGGCGCAATGAGAAGCACGATGTCTCGATGCTAAAGCCGGCTAACGTCTGGCATCAGCGGCGAGCGTAGCGAGTCCGCTGCATGCCGGGGTTAGGCGCCCTCGCGTGTTGCAAAGGGATTGACAGTTTGGAGCGCCTCGAGAAACGGGAGGCGCTTGGTGGTCAACCGGACGCATGGTCCCCGGCGTGTGTCCCAAACGGCATGAACCCCAATGAACTGCCACGTTAGGTAGTCGTCGAGTCCCAGCCGAGTGAAGAGCATCAGTGCCAGGATAAGGATGAGAAGTGCGAGGGCGGGGCCATTGTGACCCTTAAAGTTCAGGTCCATCGCGAACAGGCTCGCCACGACCATAGCCAGCAGAAGCAAGGGCAGAGCCAGCCAGCCAGCCCACCGCCGCTTTCGGTAGCAGGACACGCAGACAGGCACGGCGAGCCGGATGTCGCTCACTTGCCGGACGAACAGAAGGTCGATGCCGCGACGTATCTCGAGCGGGAAGGTGGCGGCCGGAGTTGCACCGCAGGCCCCGCATTCGATCGGGAAGTGGATTGCTTCCAGTGGGACTGTTATGCGAGTGGGCATGGAGTGGAATCCAAGGGCGCCTAACGTGGGCGTCAGCGGCGAGCGAGCGAAGCGAAGCGAAGTCCGCTGCACGCCGGGTTAGCTGTGCGGGCGGACGCTGCTATGGCGCGAGCGTGTGGCCGAGACCGTGGACATGCCACATGAGCCCGGATGGCGTTCGCG
>JAUQWQ010000127.1 GCA_030835085.1 Ignavibacteria bacterium | reverse complement strand
AATTTTGAACATGTTAAAGAGCGATGAATGTTCAAACCAGGATTGCGTTAATGAGCGGTATGCTGATTCATCCGGCGCAATCTCCTTCAACACCGCGTTATCAGAACGGTTATGAGCGAGTATATCTACAAAATTCACAACAATTGCATTCAGGTGAGTATTGGAAAAGCTTGATATTTTATTTTCAATTCCTTTGCCGAAATCTGCATCGAGTATCTTAACATAGCGCAGTTCATTTCTTAGTTTGATTCGTTTTCTGTCCAGAAGTTTTTGCAGGAATTCTTTTTCATAATTGTTCTTGCTGTTCTCGTCATCTTCACCTTTTGCAAAAAGCTCCGGGTAATGTTTTTCAATTTCGCTAGGGTATAATCCGCTGAAGATAGAATTTCTTGCGTATGGTGTTGCAGATGGTATAATGCCGTAATGGAAATCTTTGGATATCTTAAAGTAATCATACAGCATTTTTTCCATCAGCATCCATTGGTCGAGCCTGAGGCAATCTATAACAAAAAAGAAAACTGATTTATGCGTATCAAGCTCAGGCAAAACGTATTTTTCTACTATACCGTTTGAAAAAGTGGGACCTTCCTTTTTGCCGTGGATCCACTCAACATAGTTCCTTTCAAAAAACCTGCAGAACTCTGCGTTGCATTCCTTACGCGTAGCAAGTACAGTATCTTTCAAACCAAGCTCAGGGTGTTCATCAAGCTCCATTTCCCACTGTGTGAGGTCACTGTTAATTTTTATCCAGTCGTTATAATCCAGCGGCTCCATCATAGACATGTTTATCTTGTTGAGCTCCTGTATATAATCACGGGAAACAGTTTCGCCTTTTATTCGTTTTCCTTCGAGGAATTTTTTGCAGACAAGAAGTATCTGGTTAGGGTTAACGGGTTTTAGAAGATAATCAGATATTTTGGCGCCGATGGCATCTTCCATCAGGGATTCAGTCTCATTTTTGGTGACCATTACCACCGGAACATTAGGCTGCACTTCTTTAATAGAGGCGAGGGTTTTGAGTCCGCCCATACCGGCCATCATTTCATCCAGAAAAATGAGGTCAAAATCTTTTTCCTTAACCATATCAACGGCATCTTCGCCATTGGTGGCTTTTTCAACAAAATAGCCTTTATCTTCCAGAAAGAGGATATTTGAGCGTAAAAGCTCAATTTCATCATCTACCCAGAGAATCTTGTTCTTCAATTTTTCCATTTTTTAATGTTTTTTGTTTGAAAATTGCCCGGATTAGAGGCGGGCGTTAAATAGTAAATTGATTTTCTTATAAGATATGGCTATTTTTGGAATTAAATTTAAATTACGTAAAAATAAATCATTATTAATAGTATAAAAAGGACAAAAATTAGATGCCATTAAGACATAAATCTGCTCAAAAAAGAGCAAGGCAGACACCTAAGAGAACTGAATATAATAAACACTTTAAAGCAAAAATTAAATCCGCTTTAAAAAACGTAACCGCTGCTAAGAAAAAGGACGAAGCTGAAAAAGAACTGAAAAAAGCTGTTAAAGTTCTGGATAGAGCTGCTGTAAAAGGTATTATTCATAAGAATAACGCAGCTAACAAAAAATCAAAACTTACCAAGACAGTTAATAAAATGAAGTAATCTCTGAGTCATCTGATTTATGGATAACACAGATCATAAAGTATAACTGAAAAAGGAGCTAATTAGCTCCTTTTTCTATCAGAGCATTTCCTTTATTCATCAGCCACTCTTTGTTTATAGTTTCCGCTGACTCTATCTTCTTTAACAGCAGTATTAGATCATCTTTATCACTTGATACTTTCAGCTTCAGCAATTTTAAGTAATACTCCAGAAAATTTCTGTTTGTATTCATTACCAGATCAGAAGCGGTTTCATTTCTTTTTATGTAATGTTTGTACGTGTCAATAATATAAAATGCTTCCTCAGTCATATTCAGCTCATAATATATCATTAACAGGTAATTTTTCACTTCAAGTTTTATGTGTGTCTGCTGAAGATTGATCTTTGCAATATATTCAAGTGCTTTCTCAAACGCCCTGCGGTAAAAATTCAGCTTCGCAAAGCAGAAATTTACAATATCATCCCTGTCATCCGGGTGAAGTCTGCCGGAATAATTGTTTATGAATTTTTCCGCCAGGTCATATTTTTTCATACGGGTGCGGTTTGTTACAATGTTTATAAAATAATAATACGGAAGGTACCCGCCTTCATTGAGCACGCCTTTTTCAAGCATCATGTCATAAAAATTGCCGATCTCAGTATAATATTGCGTTTCTCCGTTGTGCGCTTTTCTTATCACGAAATTTATCAGCGCGAGATAGGCATTAAGTTCTGTATCCCTGTTGAGTGTGGCCGGAGCCTGCTTGAGGGCATCCTTGAGTTTTACATAGTATTCGTGTTCCTGTTTCAGATCGATCAGAAGTGTATTTGCCGTTACTTTAAGTGAATAATCACCAAAAAAATCATTTTCTTCTGCAGCTTCAAGTATTTCAAGAAGTAGCGGCATTTCAAATTCTGCCCGGTACAGGTGACTGGCATTTATCATATCGCCGTACATTCCGAGTAATTTAGAAACGGAATATTTAACAAATATTCCTGATTCTTTCCTGTAGTAGTCCAGCACCTTTTTGTAGTCCCTGTCAAGATGATAATCTACTGCATTGCCGTACAACCTGTAAAGCTCGTATGTGCTGTCTGATTCTCCAGGTTGATTGTTTCCAAGAAACTTTTCTTCTGTACCAGCAAATAGTTTCTCAAATTCCGTATCAAGTCCGCGCTGCCTGTATTGCTGAAGAAGCACCAGTTGTTTTTCATTATCTTTTCCTTCAAACACACTGTAGGCCAGGAATTCATCTGTAAGTTTTGTAAGATTTGAAATAAGCTTGCGCATATAAGCATCATTGTATTTTGCTGAGGGCTGGAGATTTGCAAAGATCTTTTCTTTAGTAAAATGTCTGTTGCTGAATTTTGGTGCATATTTCTTTATTTCATCAAAGAACTTCACAAGATAGCTGCCATTGTTAAAAAATGGAGATAGTATAAAGTTCTCAAAATCCCTGAATTCATCCTTCGAAAAAGTCCGTAATAGCTTAACTAATTTTGTGTTTTCCATAACCCGTTTCCAATTCACACGTCTGATGCAAAATTAAGCAAAAAATCACTGAAATCACAATAACAGGACAAGATTCGTTGTTTTAGATCAGAATATTAATTCACATTTTGATAATAGTTTCTTTTGATTGAGAAAAGGAAAAACTTAGTTTTGGGTCAATTAAACAGGGAACAGGTAATGAAATATCACTTTGCAGTTTTAATCATTTTATTATTGATATCTATAGAAACAAATGCACAGGGAGGCTGGTACCCCCTTCAAAGCGGTGAAACGGAGCATATAATGTCAATTCAATTCATTGACGCACAAACAGGATACTATATCAGTACTTCCAATGCATGTTTCAGGACTACAAACGGAGGAGCACAATGGAGCCTGGTCGAAATCTTTGGCTCCGAGATCAGTGATATGAAATTTCTGAATGCAACAACCGGTTATGTTACTGCCTGCGGAGGAAATGTATACAGAACTACAAATTCAGGAATTGAATGGAACGCATATAATACCGGGACTTCATACTGTTTCAGTTCAATTACCTTCTTGAATTCTCTTACCGGGTGGATCGCCGCATATGCCGGGGGCAACGTGGCAACGATCTTCAAAACACTGAACGGCGGAGTTAACTGGTTCTTTCTCAGCACAGTTACGGGAATCGAAAATGTATACAGGATCCAGTTTACCGATGTTCAAACTGGAATGATTGGCGGTGGAAGGAACAATGATTTTGACGGGGTTTTTCTGAGGACTACAAATGGCGGTGCAAACTGGGTTTCTTCATTGCTCACCGCACAGGTAATTGATGATTTTATGTTTGTGAATGCTCAAACAGGGTGGGCAATCAGTGGCGGAGATGTCTTAAGATCAACGAATGGCGGGCTTAACTGGATCGGACAGGTTCATGTTGCCGGTCATTTCAGTGATTGTTTTTTTGTTGATGTTAACACAGGCTGGGCGCAGGGACTTGCAGGGTCAGACGGTATAATATACAAAACTACAAATTCAGGGCTTAATTGGACTTCACAAAGCGCAGCCGGAGCTTACAATCTGCTTGCTATGTATTTTATCAATTCTCAAACAGGATGGACAGCCGGGCTTCTTGGGAAAATGTATAAAACTACCACCGGCGGCAGCCAGCTCACTGGCGTATCAGTTAACAATGAAGATATTCCAACTTCATATTTGCTTGAACAAAATTACCCGAATCCTTTTAACCCTGTTACAAACATCAAATTTCATTTGACAGAAGCCTCGTTTGTTAAATTAACTGTTTTTGATATTCAGGGAAGGGAAGTTGAGACTTTAGTAAATGAAAAACTGGATGCGGGAGTATACACTGCCGGCTGGAATGCATCTGATATGTCGAGCGGAGTGTACATGTACAAAATTGAAGCCTTAACATTCAGTGAAGTGAAGAAGATGATACTGCTGAAGTAGTAAATTTATATCTATAGTTTTTACTCTACCCCGCGGGATTGATCGGAGTTTGTGATTTAAGTGATATGAATATAGTATCAAAACTCATTAATTCTATCAAGCAGCCAGAAACGTACACCAAAATGATTTAGCTGAGAATCCATGACGGTCTTTTTAAGCAGACTAAGTTCGAGTTCACGTTTTTTTCTGTCAGTTTCAAGCATCAGATCCATAAGACTGACCGTATGTTTCATAAAGCTCATTATAGGACTTTTATATTCATCAGATATCACTTCTTCCCTGGCAAGTGACTTCCTGAATGATTCTATCATACTTCTGGTTTCTTCGAAGTAACCAAGCTGGTAACTGAGTTGAACCTGTAATATCTTTACCTGTACTTTCAGAATGGCCAGCGGGAAATTTACTTTTGAAATATACGTTAATGCTTTTTTAAAGTCGCCTGCATAGTGAGATATATACGCCCGCGAAAAATTAATGCTGTTTTCATACTGGTCAGCGGGTAATTGGGGCGAATAATCAGAAATGAAATGTTCAGCAAGTTCCGTATCACCAGCTCTTACGAATACTTTGATAAAATTCACAAAATCAGGATACAGCAGCTCTCCGGATGTAACTCTCCCGTTCAGGTAAGAGTGTTTGTAAAGTTCATAACCTTCCTGTACAAACCTCCTGTCACCCTTAAAGTTATACATATCGGCACAGTATCCAAACATATGCATATGTGCCCGGTAAGCTGCAGATGCATCCATTTTGCTGAAGCTGCTGAAGTAGTGTTCTTTGAGTGTAAAGTAATATTCTTCCTTTTGCAGCAATTTCAGAAGTATCAGATACTGATACGCTAAAGTAGTGGGGTGGTTACTTACTGGACCCTTTTCAAGAAAAGTTACGACCTCGTCTATCATTTTAATATCAATCTTAACATTATTTTCCTTGCCTATATGGATCATAAGATTGTAGTACTGCAGCAAGTGGAATATCAGGTATTCATAAAAACTTTCAAACTCATTCAGTATACCTGAAATACTGCTTGGTTTTTCAAATAAATCAACTATTTGAATTTCCCTTGCGAGAAGATAATTATCAAAGAGGAATTCGCTGCCTTTGAATTCATTTTCACTGAATGTTTGCTGAAGGCTCTGAACCAGTTTTTTGTGAAGATTAAAGAGTTTGCGCAATCTTAGCTGCACAACCAGATTAAACTCCCCGGTGAACTCTGTTGCCGGGTTAGTTACCTGTTTGAGGAATTCTTCAGCAAGATTGTAAAGATCAGAAGAAATATTTTTGATCCTGAAATATTCATATTTTCCCGGACCGAAAACAGAGCGGTAAATATTCTCTTCAGTGAAGCTCTTGCTATCAAAATCCGGGTGATGTTTTATCAACACTTCATTCAACCGAATTACGTTCTTGTTTTTGTTGTAATATGGAGACTTCACAAAATCCCGGAATTTCTTCATCTCTGCACCGGAGAAAGTCTGCAGGAGCTTAATTAATTTAGTATTTTTCAATAAGTTACAATAAGCTTTAGTTAGTTTATTTACACAAAAATAGTGAAAATGGTGCTTAATTACTTATTTTTTTAAAACTTTAAATTTTGATAAATGATAACAGCTTATTTCAATTACCCTGCATTTTTTCTAAAACAAAATTGCCAAAATTGATTAATGCGCTTCAAAAATGGCTGATTTGAAGATAAACTAAAATGAAATCTTCTAAAACCTGATAATTATTCTTTGGTTCACCAGGTATACATTTTTATCTTTGTTTGTATGGCGAAAGCGGTATCCGGTATTACCCCAAAAAATAGGTTCACATTTAAATTATTCCTGTCAGCTTCCAACCTCAGGATAACGTTTTCGCCGACAAAATCTGGAGAAGAAAAGCTGCAGGAATAGTTTTTTTCAAAATGTTCTAATCAATGATGATAATTTTATGAATGAGTCAAATTTTAAAACCAAGATCCCGGCAATATTAATTATGTATTTTGCAGCTGCAATGGTGCTCGCACAGCCAACTCAGCAGTGGGCTGCGAGATATAACGGACCGGCAAACAGTGTTGATGTGGCGACCTCAATTAAAGTGGATGGTCAGGGCAATGTTTACGTTACGGGGCGAAGTTATGCAGGCGGTGGCCTGGGTTACGATTATGCCACAGTAAAATATAATTCATCTGGCTTGCAGATGTGGTCTGCAAGATATAACGGTCCGGGAAATAATGAAGACCAGGCAAATTCAATGGTAATAGATGCTTCGGGAAATGTATATGTAACAGGTGCCAGCACAGGAAACGGTACGAGTCAGGATTATACCACAATAAAGTATAATTCATCCGGGGTGCAGCAATGGGTTGCAAGATATAACGGACCTGGAAATAATACTGATGGAGCAATTGAGATCGTAATAGATGGTTCAAATAATATTTATGTTACAGGGGGAAGTCAAGGTAGCGGAACATCCAGTGACTATGCCACAATAAAGTATAGTTCAGCGGGCGTACAGCAATGGGTTGCAAGATATCACGGACCTGATGATTTTGATCAGGCTGTTTCATTGGCTGTTGATGGCTCAGGGAATGTATACGTTACGGGCATGAGCGATGGGGGTAGTCCAACATTCAATGACTATGCAACAATAAAATACAATTCAGCAGGAGTTCAGGAGTGGGTTAGAAGATATAATGGAACAGGAAGTTCAGGGGATGCGGCATACTCAATTGCAGTAGATGCCTCCGGTAATATTTATGTTACCGGCTCCAGTTCAGGTACCGGTACTGCTTCAGATTATGCAACAGTAAAATATAATTCATCGGGTACCCAACTATGGGCAGCAAGATATAACGGACCGGGAAATTCCAATGACCAGGCATTTAAAGTTGTATTAGTAGGTACGAGTATATATGTCACAGGTGCAAGCACCGGGACTTCAAACGGAGATTTTGCAACGATAAAGTATAATTCATCAGGGGTTCAGCAGTGGGCAGCAAGATATAACGGGCCTCCGGGAAATTTAGGAGATGGAGCCAATGATATGACAGTGGATGGTTCCGGTAATATTTATGTTACAGGATATAGTACAGGCAGCAGCACAAGCAATGATTATGCTACGATTAAGTATAATCCATCAGGTGTGCAGCAGTGGGTCTTAAAGTATAATGGTTCGGGGAATTCCACTGACGAGGCAAGCGCAATCGCTGTTGATGGTTCAGGTAATATTTATGTTACCGGTAACAGTATAGCAAGTAACCCTGCTTCTGATTATGCTACAATAAAATATCGTGAAGAGGCCCTGCCGGTAGAAATCGCTTATTTTAATTCATTCGTAAATAGAAATGATGTTTCCCTAAGCTGGGGTACAGTTTGGGAGCTAAATAATTCGGGTTTCAGGGTCGAAAGGAAAAGTGAAAAAGAAAGCAACTGGAAGGAAGCCGGATTTGTACAAGGTTACGGTTCTGTTAATGAAGAGAAACATTATGTTTTCCGGGATATCAATCTTATAAAAGGAAAATATCAATACCGTCTAAAGCAAATTGATTATAATGGTAACTTTGAATACCATTCGCTCCCTGGCGAGGTAACTATTGGCTCACCAGGAAAATTTGAGATTTCACAAAACTATCCAAATCCGTCTAATCCCAAAAGCAAGATTGATTTCAATTTGCCGTTTGATGCACAGGTAACCCTTAAAGTGTACGATATTACAGGGAAGGAAGCGGCAGTGCTTGTTAACAGTTTTTTAGAATCTGATTATCATTCTGCTGAATTTGACGGCAGCAATTTAGCATCAGGGGTTTATTTTTACAGGATTACTGCCGAAGGTACCGGACAGAAATTCAGTAAAACATTGAAAATGATCTTAGTTAAATGAGCTTAATGCATAAATTCAATTCAGTTTGCCGGCTTTTTCAATCAGCCAGTTCTTTGCACCTAACGGATTTGCGCTCATTTGTTTGATCTGTTTTTTCAGGATCCCCAGGTCAACTGATGTTTTTTTATTTATCCCTTCCAGTTTCAGGCGAGAAAGTTCAGCCAAGTTCCTCAAAAATTCATAATGCGCAGTTTTCTGATCTTCTGCCATCATTGTTTCGGTCTTTAAGTAATGTCGGAAAGTATCAACCGCGGAAATAGTTTGTTCATAAAGGTCCTGCTCATAATATATTCGCACCGAATAACTCTTAACCATAACTTTCATTAAGTAAAGCCTGAAGTTTGTTTTGGAAAAAAACTGTAATGCTTTGCCAAAGTCTTTTTGCCTGTATGCAAGGTAACCTTTGCAGTAATTTATGGTATTCAGTTTTTCATCCGAAGGAGAGATCCCGTATTGAGCCTTCTTTAAGAAATCTTCTGCCCAGTCATATTCATCAGCCATGCAGGCTGAAGTATATACAGATATTACGTTTGGGAAGATCAGATAACCCGGGTCCATAAACTTGTTTTCTACCATTTCCCTGAAAGCATTGAAACGCTCCGCATAATAACTTTCATCACCCAGTTTAAGCCGGTAAGCCGCGTAGGAATTCTGTTCCTGTAGAATATAATAAAACTCTTCAGGCGGGATATTCTTTCTGTATTTCTCCTTTATTTCAAGAAGCCTTCTGTAATCTGTCTCACTTTTTGAAAGCTCCAGAGCGATTACTTGCTTATAAACCAGGCAGGAAGGATTCTCGCTGAAATCCATTTCTTTTGCATATTGCCATACGTTGTCAAACATTTTCATATCAAAATAAATGTTGCCGTGATTTTTGTTATGCAGCATTTTTGAATAAAGCCTCAACAGGCCGGTAAGAGAATACTGAAGAAAACTGTCAAACTCAGTTTGAATTTTGTTAAATGAATATGAAGAGCCGGCGAATTTATAATGAGCAATATTTACTCTTTCAAGCTGGTACTGCCTTAAATAATTGTCTTCATCTTTTATTTCGGCATCAAGTAATTGTTTTTTAACTTTCTTTTCCCTTTGAGCGTATATGTTATCAAGCCTTCTGTCATGTAAAGCATTCAGCAGGTTTATCTCACCATCCAAATACCGGCCTTGTGATATTGCAGTCTTAAGGAATTCAGCTGAGAGTGCATAAAGATCCGAAATTACATTCTTGATCTTAAAATAGTCAAATCTTTCGCGGGGAAATATTGCTTTGAATATTTTCTCTTCGGTTAATTCAACCGAATTGAAGTCAGGCCAGAACGGTAAAATTTCTCCGCAAAGATTTATCACATTTCTATTTTTATTGAAGAAGGGAGAATTGACAAATTCCTCCAGTCTGTTTATTTCCTGTTTAGAAAAGGTGCTGAGCAATGTAATCAATTTTGTTTTCTTCATATGTGCCTCTAAAAAAGTTGAAAAAATCTTTCAAATTTACCGATATTTGAGCAAATAACAAAATCAGCGTTCTAAAAAACCGTATTATTTTCTTTGTAAAGCCTGTGTCAATAGAGTATGTTTGAACCGTTCGGCTATGTTTTAAGGTGCTCAAATACTCAATCAGACATTTTCCGCCAAATAACCGCTTTATAGTTTGAGCAACTCATAGCCGAAGACCTCTTCTTTTCAGCGGATTTGGCGGTTTATCAGAAGGATAACAAATAAATATTATATAAAAGGAGTACTAAAATGAAAATAATTATCCGTAGTTTTATAATTACATTTTGTTATTTATGCGGCATCCAATTGCAGGCACAGGTTATACAGGAATGGGTGCAGAGATTCACTTCTGACAGCGTAAGAAATGAAGCCGTTAATGACATGTTTGTAGATGCACAGGGTAATGTGTATGTTACAGGTTCGCAAAGGCAAACAACAAATACGAATATTCAGTCAGTAACTGTTAAATACAATTCCCAGGGTGTGCAGCAATGGATACAGAACTATATTGCGCCAAATGATAACGGAGCTTTCACAAGGGCGATACATGTAGATGCAGCCGGGAATGTCTACGTTACTGGTGAAAGCGATATTGTTTCAGGGGGAGCTAACAAAATGCTCGTGATAAAATATGATGCCGGCGGAACACAATTATGGTCATACCGGTTTTCATACAGTTCTGCCTATAACGGTGGCTATGATATTGTAACAGACCTTAACGGGAATGTTTATGTAACAGGTGAATATTTATCGGGAACACAGAATAATATTTCAATTGTGAAGTTCAGTCCTTCAGGCGCACTAATTGGACAAACATTCTATAACTATGAAAGTGAAGGCGGAAGAAAAATTGCTTTGGACGGGGCAGGTAAAATTATTGTTGGGGGATACTGCAATATCAACCAACCGGATTCGGCAAGGTTTGTTGTGCTGAAATATGAGCAGAATCTTGATTTCGTTTGGGCAACAAGATGCGGAAGCAAAGGGACAGGTTCACCCGCTTCACCATTTGATATGACCGTTGATATCAACAGCAATGTTCTTTTGACTGGTATAAACAATATTGATTATGCCGTATTCAAGATCAATCCGGACGGAACACTTGCCTGGAACAAGTTTTATAATTACTCCTCAGATATTCCAAGAGCTATCATTACAGATAATTCGGGGAATGTTTATGTTACAGGAGAGAGCGGCGCTCCCGGTCTTCCGCTTTCATACTCTATTACTACAATTAAATATGATGCAGCAGGAAACCAGCAATGGATACGTAATTACAACGGCGGTGCTGTACCGGATGGATATACAGGTTATGATATTGCAGTAGATAATAACAACGGAGTTTATGTCATTGGAAATACTTACAGCAACTCTAATATTGCGACTGTGAAATACAATTCTAATGGTTCACTTCAATGGGCAAGGATCTATAACGGTTTATCGTCAAACAGTACAGACCAGGCCATTTCTGTTGGTATTGACCAGTATGGAAATGTTTACACAACAGGTAACAGTAACAGCAATAACAATACTACAGGAAATGACATTGCGATAATCAAATATGTTCCGGCTGTTGTATTTTCAAACGAGTTTACCAAGAGCGGATTAACAAAAACAATAATTGACCTCCAAAGTGCATATGATACCATCACTGTTGAATACTCCACACCCGTGAACTATTACGTTTATGATGTTAACCTGAAAATTGATTCAGTTTTGCATACAAATGATTCAGACCTTGAATTCTATTTGATACATAACGGTATTACAGATACAGCAATATACCAGGTTGGCGGCTCAGGTGATAATTTTATTAATACTGTGCTTAATGATTCCGCTGCAAATCCCATTTCCGGCGGAATCGCACCATTTACCGGCTCATATAAACCAATTAAAGTGCTCTCCGCATTCAACAATTCAAATATTAACGGTTCCTGGATATTGAAAATTTACGATAGAACTTCCGGTAATACAGGTACGCTTAAAGCCTGGTCACTTAATTTTGTGATAGGAACAAATCCAATAGGCATTCAGGCAATTTCCGGTGAAATGCCGCAGCATTTTTCTCTTTCGCAGAATTATCCAAATCCATTTAATCCTGTGACCAAAATTACATTTCAGCTGCCTAAA
>JAUQWQ010000126.1 GCA_030835085.1 Ignavibacteria bacterium | reverse complement strand
GATGAAATTGATGTTGAAGGCAAACCGGTAAGCTCAACCCGCATAAGGCATGCGCTGGCTGATGGTAACATTGAAGAAGCGAATAAATTGCTTGGCTATGAATACGGTTTCGACGGTATTGTTGTTGAAGGCGATAAAGTGGGCAGAACAATAGGTTATCCTACTGTAAACTTAAAGCCGGTGAAGGAAAATAAAGTAATGCCAAAAGAAGGTATTTACTGTGTAAGGGTTACACATAACAATACTGAGTATTACGGGATGATGTATCATGGGTTTCGCCCAACTTTAAGCGAAGGAATAAAACGCGCGCTTGAAGTGCATATTTTTGATTTTGATAAAACAGTTTACGGCGATAAAATAACAATTAATTTTCTGGTAAGGCTGCGTGATGATAAAAAATTCTCAGGTAAAGATGAACTCATAGCACAGATAGATAAAGATAAGGAAGATTCACTGAAATACATAAATGAATTAAGAAAAAATAAAATCAAACAATAAATAATAATTTAAGGAGCAAAACCAAAGATGTTAACCAAAGAAGCAAAGCAGGAGATCGTAACAAAGTACGGAACAAATGCAAAAGATTCAGGCAAGACTGAAGTTCAGATCGCAATTTTAACAACAAGGATTAACACACTTACCGAAAGCCATTTTAATACAAAGAAAAAAGATAACCACTCAAGGCTGGGTCTTTTAAAAATGGTTGGTAAAAGAAGAAGGCTGTTAAAATATCTTGAAAACAAAGATATAAACAGGTACAGAGCGATTTTAAAAGAATTAAACATAAGAAAATAATTTCTGGCGGGCTGTTATTAACAAAAGAGGTTATTCTGTTAAACAGGGCGACGAAATGAAGTTCGTGAATATATTGTTCGCGGACTGTATTTCGCCATCCTGCTTTAGGCATAATAAGTATATTATGTTAACACAGAGTAGCTCCTTGAATACTTAACAGCCCTTAATTAATTTAAGGAGATAAAAAAATAAACATGGTAACAGTAAAAGAAATGGATCTTGGCGGAAGAACGCTGAGACTTGAAACAGGCAAACTTGCCAAACAGGCAAGCGGTTCCGTGCTGGCGAGATACGGCGATACAGTTGTGCTTTGCACGGTTGTTGGCGCTGATGAGCCTAAAGAAGGAATGGATTATTTTCCATTGCAGATAGAATTCCGTGAAAAAACAGCAGCAGTCGGAAAAATTCCGGGCGGCTTTTTTAAACGCGAAGCAAGACCCAGCGAAAAGGAAATTTTAACATGCAGATTGATCGACAGACCCCTGCGCCCGCTTTTCCCTGAGGATTTTATGTGCGAAGTACAGGTTATTTGTACAGTATATTCAAGCGACCAGGAAAATGACGCAGATGTAATTGCAGCTGTAGGCGCATCAGCAGCGCTGATGGTATCAAACCTTCCGTTTGAGGGTCCGATGGGCGAAGTTAGAGTAGGCAGAATTAACGGTGAGTATATCGTGAACCCTACCCACACACAGCTTAAAGAGAGCGATATGGATATGATAATCGGCGGAACTGCTGATTCAATAGTAATGGTTGAAGGCGATGCAAAGGAATTAAGCGAAGCAGATATACTTGGCGCAATTAAATTTGCCCACGAGAACATTAAGAAAATATGCGAAATGCAAACAGAGTTTGCGGCTGAGCGCAATGTTACAAACCGCGAAGTTAAGGCTGTTGAATACGACCAGGAGCTTAAAAACGCTGTAAAAGAACTTGCGGCTAAAACTATCGGCGAAATTCACAGAAGCGATGTAACCAAGGATGAAAGAAGCCAGAAGTACAAAGAGCTTTATGAATCAATTACCGAAAGCCTGAAGGAGAAATTCCCCGACCAGGAAAAAGTGATCGCAAAACATTTTGATGATATCCAGTATTACGATATGAGAGAAATGATACTTTCTGAAGGCAGAAGGCTTGACGGAAGAAAAACCACCGATATCAGACCAATAACCTGTGAAGTCGGATATTTACCGAGGAATCACGGTTCAGCTTTATTTACACGCGGTGAAACGCAGAGTTTAACCAGTATGACGCTTGGTACAAAATCAGACCAGCAGATAATTGACGGTTTAATGCCGGAAGATAAGAAGCGTTTCATGCTTCATTATAACTTCCCGCCGTTTTCAACCGGTGAAACCGGCAGGTATGGCGGAACAGGAAGACGCGAGATAGGTCACGGTCATTTGGCTGAGAGATCACTCGAAGGAATGCTTCCGGATGAAGTTGATTTCCCGTACACAATCAGAATAGTAAGTGATATACTTGAATCAAACGGGTCATCATCTATGGCAACCGTTTGCGCAGGCACGCTTGCGCTGATGGATGGCGGCGTGCAGATAAAACGCCCCGTAGCCGGTATTGCAATGGGTCTTATAAAAGAAGGCGATAGAGTTGCTGTACTGAGCGATATCTTAGGAAACGAAGATTTCCTTGGTGATATGGATTTCAAGGTTTGCGGAACTACTGAAGGCATTACGGGTCTGCAGATGGATATTAAAATTAAAGGTGTCTCATTTGAAGTTATGGAAACAGCTTTGGCGCAGGCTAAAGTTGGCAGAATGCATATTTTAGGAATTATGAATGAAGCAATTTCAGAGCCAAGGGCTAATATATCTGATTACGCTCCGCATCTTTATACAATGACAGTACCTGTTGATATGATAGGCGCAGTTATCGGACCGGGCGGAAAAAATATCAGGCATATAATTGAAATGTCAGGCGCGGAAATTAATATTGATGATGACGGAACAGTGGTAATTGCAGCACTTTCAGGTGAGTCAGCAAGCATCGCGCAATCGATGATAGCGAAGATAACCGAAGTGCCCGAAAAAGGTAGGACATACAACGGTAAAGTTGTAAAGACAACTGATTTTGGCGCGTTTGTAGAAATACTGCCGGGCAAAGAAGGCCTGCTGCATATTTCTCAGATAGATAAAAAACGCGTTGCCAAGGTTGAAGATGTATTAAAACGCGGCGATATGATAACCGTTAAGGTTCTTGAAATCGACAGCAAGACCGGAAAAGTATCACTTAGCCATAAAGCAGTGATGGAAGATGAAGAAAAAGCTGCAAAGGGAATCACCGAAGAAACAAAAACTGAAGAAACAAAGACGGAAGAAAAACCGGCTTAATTCAAATAGTATATAGTAAAAAGCTAATATCAAATGCCCGTTCAGAAATGAGCGGGCATTTTTTATTGTTTTAAAACATAAATTTTTACTAACTTAGGGAAATTCAAATTATATAATTCCGGAATGATCAAAATAATTTCAGCGGTTGTTGGCCTGTTGATAAGTCTTCAGCTTCAGGCACAAACAAATATAAACTGGGGATTCAAAGGAGGCATCACTGTTTCCAAATATTCCCAATGGAACCCAACGGATACAACCCTGAAAAAATTTTATACAACAGAACCGGCTAGCAGGGTGCTGGTAAACATAGCATTCTTTGCTGAATTGTTAAACTCCCGCTATTTCAGTACTGTAGGAGAAATTAGTTATAATCCCAAAGGTGCCTCATTCAGCTACCCAACACGTGATGGTAATGGAAATGTTACCGGAGAAGAATTCATAGATAACAGAACAGGCTATCTTTCATTGATGGTGTGTGAAAAGGCAAGGATTGGCTGGAACAGCATGAACATTTATGTTTATGCCGGCCCAAGACTTGACCTGGAAATAAACGAGAATTCTGATATTGATTTTGCGACAATTTACAAAAAATTCAACAAAACAATATTTGGTTTAACAACCGGGTTTGGCGCAGAATTTGTTGATAAACATTTTAAAATACTCGCAGAGGTTCAATATGAGCCTGACCTGGCATATACGCTTGATGACACCTATGGCAGGGTTAAAAAAAACACCTGGCTTATCAGAATAGGAGTTGGGATAAATGGCAAAAAGTAAAATTATGTTAAAGTTTCTGCCGTTGGCGGCAATTTCTGCTGTGTTTTATTTTTCCTCATGCTGGTTCCTCGATCCGGTAAGTGAGCTGTACAGGATACAGATCGACAGTATTTCAGTTCCGGCTTCAGTAAATTATGATACAGATACAATTGCTGTAAAACTTTGGGGTAAAATAGGCAGTGATACCTGTCACTCGTTCGCGCATTACCAGGCTGTTCATGATTCATTGGGAATAGAGCTTGCAGTTTGGGGCTTTTTTAATCCGGCATACCGAAAGTTTTGTCCGGATGCAGATATTCAGCTTGC
>JAUQWQ010000125.1 GCA_030835085.1 Ignavibacteria bacterium | reverse complement strand
TGTTGATAACAGTGATAACACATTCTATGCAATGTGCTATGCAAACGGCCCTGAATTAAGAAAAGTAGATACAGCAACAGGTCTTTTAGGACCGATCCTCTGCACATACACAGCTCAGGCTACAGGTATGGCAGTATTACCTCCGGGTTCAGTAGTTAATCCTGGAGTTGAAATCTGCAGAACAGTAAGTGTTCCTCTTAATGACCATCAGACAGCTGTTGATTCATTACAGGTTGCATTAGGTTCAGGCTGCGTAATTTTAGATGTTAACGTTAAAATTGGCAATGTTACACATACATGGGATTCAGACTTATCATTCTATTTAAGAAAAGGCACAGTTGGCGCAAAGATCATCAACAAAGTTGGCGGTTCAGGCGATAACTTTGTAAATACAGTATTAAATGATTCAGCTACAACACCAATCGCTTCAGGTACAGCTCCTTTCACAGGATCATACATTCCTTCAGCTCCGCTTGCTCCGTTTAACTTTGGTGCTGGTTTAGGCGATGGATACTGGAAACTGGTTATCACAGATACAGCTACAGGCGATACAGGTGTTTTAACAAACTGGTGCTTACAGGTTACATATAGCTGCCCGGTTGGCGGAATTCAGACAATTGAAATTCCTAACTTCTACAGCTTAAGCCAGAACTATCCTAATCCGTTTAACCCGTCAACAACAATTAAATTCACAATGCCTAAAGGCGATAACGTGAAATTAGTTATATTTGACATATTAGGCAGAGAAGTTAAAACTCTGGTTAATGAATTCAAGAGTTCAGGTTCATACGAAGTTAACTTTGATGCATCAACATTATCATCAGGTGTTTACTTCTACAGACTCGAAGCAGGCGAATTCACAGATACAAAGAGAATGTTACTTGTAAAATAATTTTACATGAACAAAGTTCTGTTGTATTAAAACTTGTTTAAATAACACAAGCCCGTCCATAGAAATATGGACGGGCTTTTTATTTGTATAAAAAGCAGCATTTTCAACCAAAAACCTCAAAAATACATGCCAAATGCCTTATTCCCTCCAGTTTGTACCGTCTATTCTATAATTGTATTTTTATAATATATTTACTAAGTTACATAAAACAATAAACTGCTTCACACTATAATTCTGCTCAAAATGAAAACACTGATACTTACAATTTGTTTTCTTTTTTATACTTCCTCAAATTTACTATCGCAGTATCAAATAACCTCTCCAGGGCCGGCACCTGAAAATGATAATCAAAGCATCAGCAGCATTCCTCAATCTGATATGATAGGCACACGTGCATTTGTTCAGCATTCAAGCTCACCAACATTTCAGTTCGGGAAGTCGTTTATGGAAAGCTGTACAGTGACAAATGTTGGCGCGCCGTTCACTATGTCTTTCCCCGGGGGATTAATGTACAGGAACGGGGTTGTTTATACATGGAACCAGAATTCGCCTTACCAGCTGTATTCGATAGATACTGTTACAGGTGTGCACACATTGGTTTTCAACATGACGGGGATACCATTAACTAATTTGACAGGTTTAACCTGGGATGGTACAACAGTCTATGGCGTTGCAACAAATATGACGCAATCTCAGCTGGTAACAATTAATATGACAACCGGAGTTAACACACCTTTGGGCACTTCAAGTACAGTTTGTGCCGGAGCAATATCTGTATCAGGCAGGCGTGATTACCGAAACGGATTATTTGTAATTGATATTGTTGGCGATAATCTTTTCAGGGTAAACAAAACAACCGGCGCATTTACGCTTATCGGACCTCTTGGGGTCGACGCGAATTTCGGTCAGGATGCCCAGTTTGATAATAATGACGGCAAATTATACTGGATTGCGTATACAACCGGACCGGAACTGCGGCGAATTGATACAAGCTCAGGAGCTGCAAGTGTATTATTATGCAGTTACACTTCCCAGGGTACAGGTATTGCAATGAGAGATATAATTTATACTCCTCCGGGCTCGCAATACACAGTATGCCGTGATGTAAACATTCCAATTAATGATCATACAACTATTCTTGATTCAATTTACGGAGTTTTGGGCGATGACTGCATAGTAAACGATGTGAATATAAGGATTGATGAAGTTAATCACACATGGGATTCAGATCTTAGTTTTTACCTGCAAAGGGGAAATTTTGGCGCTAAAATAATCAACAGGGTAGGGGGCTCGGGGGATAATTTTATCGGGACTCTGCTAAACGACTCTGCTGCTAGCACAATTGAATCTGGTACAGCCCCTTTTACCGGTTCATATAAACCATCAAATCCTCTTTCAATTTTTAATGGGAATCCCGGTATAACAGGTAGATCCTGGAAATTAATTATTACTGATACTGCAACGGGAGATACGGGAATTCTGAAAAAATGGTGTATAGTTTTAACTTTCCAGTGTCCGGTTGGGGGAATTCAAACCATTGAAATTCCCAATTATTATTTCCTTGAGCAGAATTATCCAAACCCGTTCAACCCGCATACTAATATCAAGTTTGGTATTCCCGAAAGCGGAAATGTAAGGCTTAAAGTTTATGATATACTCGGGCGGGAAGTAACGACACTATTGAATGAGTACAAAAATCCGGGTACATTCGAAGTGAAGTTTGATGCTTCTCAGCTTGCATCCGGGATATATTTTTATTCGCTGTATACAGTCAGGGGAGTTGAAACAAAAAGAATGTTATTAATAAAATAATTCCTTAATAATTTAAGGAGATTAAAATGAAAGCTAAAATTACTTTTTCAGCATTCTTTCTCATCCTGGTGATAAATGCAATTAACGTATATTCACAGGATGTACAGCATTCAGTTGGACCCGCTCCGGTAATTAATGATAATACGCCATTTGTTCACCAGAATGATGCGGCAATTGGCACACGTTATTTTGTACAGGTATCATCCTCGCCAACATTTACGCTGGGAAAAGCGTTCATGGAAAGCTGTACGGTCACAAACATAGGATCACCTGTGCCCATTACATTTCCGGGCGGGATGATGTACAGGAACGGTGTTGTATACACATATAATCAATCCGCGCCTTACCAGTTATGGACAATGGATACAGTTAGCGGGGTTACAACACTTTTGTTTAATATGACGGGAGTTCCGCAGACGAATTTATCCGGTATGTTGTGGGACGGAACAAATGTATACGGACTTTCAACCAGTATCTCTGCATCTCAGATCTTTACAATTAATATGACAACAGGAGTATGCACCCCGATTGGAACACCTTCAACAACATGCCCGGGGGGTATTATGTTACTGGGAAGACTGGGAGCAGCATCAGCATTGTACGCACTGGATATTGTTGCGGATAATTCTTACCGGGTGAACAAGACAACCGGTGCGTTTACATTACTTGGACCGCTTGGAATAAATATCAATTTCGGGCAGGATGGCTCGGTTGACCCGAATGACAACACAATTTATGTAGCCTGTTATTCTACAGGTCCTGAACTAAGAAAATGGGATACTGCATCCGGCGGGTTTGGGCCGGTGCTTTGTACATATACAGCCCAGATAACGGGTATGGCTTGTGTTGCCATGGTGGGTACGCCGCCGGTAAATCCTCAAACAACAATATGCAGAACAGGTATAAATGTACCTATTAATGATCATGCGACGGCATTGGATTCAGTTCAGGTATTATTAGGTTCTAACAGTATTATTTATGATGTAAATGTCAGAATCACAAATGTTACTCACACTTGGGATTCTGATCTTAGATTTTATTTGAGAAAAGGCAGTGTAGGATCGATGATAATTAATCAGGTAGGCGGTTCAGGTGATAATTTTATCAATACTGTTTTGAATGATTCCGCAACAACACCAATAGCCTCAGGTACGGCGCCTTTTACAGGAAGTTACATTCCATCATCTCCTTTGGCTCCTTTTAACTTTACCGGTGGTTTAGGCGAAGGGTACTGGAAACTTGCAATTACAGATACAGCCGGTGGCGATACAGGTGTATTAACAGGATGGTGCTTGATTATTACTTATTCCACACCTGTTGGCGGAATTCAAACTCTTGAAATACCCAATTACTATTTCCTGAACCAGAATTATCCAAACCCGTTTAATCCGGTTACAAATATTAAATTTGGTATTCCCGAAAGCGGAAATGTGCGGCTTGTTGTGTATGATATATTAGGAAGGGAAGTAACTACATTAATGAATGAGCACCAAAATCCGGGTACGTATGAAGTGATGTTTGATGCTTCCCGGCTTGCATCGGGGATTTATTTTTATTCACTGCAAACAGAGCGGGTAACAGAAACAAAACGAATGCTATTGATTAAATGAAATATTTAGTTTAATTTATTTTGTTTTATTTTGTTTATAGAGTTTTCGGATTTAAATTTAACTGAAACAAATTGATTCACTGTATTATTATATAATCTTAAATAATAATCGAATTAATTAATGAATAGAAGGGAGGAATCTTACACATGCATCCACCATAATGTCAATTTCATTTATTAATCTCAATTCACTTAAATCCAAACTTAAATCTTAAAAAAATGAAAAACAAAATATATAAAACCGCCTTTTTGTTATTGCCAATACTAGCTTTAGCTTTTTTTGCAGAAATAGGAGTATCTTCAAATAGTGAAACTCAAAAAACTGCCACTTGCCCAATTACAATTACATTCTGTATTGATGGTGCAGGTTCAGGACGTTCAATAAGTATTTTTCCTAATAATAACTGTAATACAGCACCTATGGTAACAATATATACAGGTTCTGACGGATGTGCCCAGTACACATTTAATGAAAATTGTTCCGCTACGTTTACAGTACATGAAAATTGTCTATTTGGTCCCTCAGGTCAATGTTCATATTTTGTCCCAATCAATGTACCAGGGAGCAAAATAAGTGTAAAAGCCTGTAATTAATTTTTTAATAAAACCCG
>JAUQWQ010000124.1 GCA_030835085.1 Ignavibacteria bacterium | reverse complement strand
TAATTCTGCCCGAGCGAAAAGTTATCCGGTATTTCGGAATTTACAGTCTGAATGCCTACAGTCTGCGCGTATTTAATTGTTGCAAAATCTTTCCCGGTGGTTGTGCCCTCACTATAGCCCGTAACATACACCAAACCGTTAGTTCCCGGCGCAATAACATTGGCATAATCATGCTCGTTACCGGGACCAAGATATGTTTGTAACCATACCTGCGTTCCTGAGGGACTGTATCTTGCAGTTATATAATTGTATCCCGTGCTTAGACCTGTAGATTGACCTGTTAAGAAAATATTCCCTGCGGCATCAAGTATAAGATCATTCGCAGCGTCATGAGAATTACCCTGTCCATTAATAGTCCTTAACCATTGCTGCGTACCGGCTGAATTATACTTGACCAATGCAATATCAGAATTGTTTGCGCTTACATATGTAACTCCGCCTGTATATACATTCCCCGAAGCATCAACACCTATACAGCGCGCCATATCGGTATTATTTGCGGTACCGTTAAATTTCTGTGCCCATTGAAGAGTGCCTGCTGAATTATATTTTAATGTTACCATATCAGGTCCGCTGCTTCCGCTCATTCCTTTAACCTGTCCGGTAAGATAAATATTAGCTGATGCATCTATAGCCATATCATTCACAAAGTCACCGGCGCCAACCGTACCGCCCGAGCTGTATGTTCTTACCCACTGAAATGTACCCGAAGAGTTATATTTAAGCAGGTGTATCTGCCCGTTATCAATTGCGCCCTGGTGTCCGCCTATATAAAGATTCCCTGATGCGTCAACTTCCAGAAAATAACCGCCGTAAAAGCTGTTGGCAACAGGATTATAGGTAACCAGCCATTGCTGCGTTCCCGAGGAATTATATTTAACAGTTACTACCCTGCCATACGGATGATATAACAGGTACCCTGTAACATAAACATTCCCTGCAGCATCAATTTTCATATCCATGGGCGAATCATTGCCGACATTTGTATGCCTTACCCACTGCTGAGTGCCTGCTGAATTATATTTGATTGTAGCGAAAACCAACCCTGTGGAATCTGTCAGCCGTGCGCTTCCGGTAACATATACATTACCTGCTCCATCCACACAAACCACCCTGGCAATATCATTCTCAAACGCACCGCCATCGTAGAATTTACTCCATACAGTATTCCCTGCAGCATCATACTTGATGGTAGCGAAATTCGACTCACCCAGTAAACCGAATACTTGCCCCGTGACGTACAAATTTCCGCTTGCATCTGTTACCGCGTCATATGCTCTGTCATCCTGGTTTCCGGTGCCGGAATACCTCTTTACCCATTCTTCTGAAACCTGCGCGCCAACGTTCAATGTATACGTTATCAGCATTACAGCCAAAATTAAAATTGTCTTCATATTATTTACACTCCTGAATTGATTTTCTTCTTATTTGATTAATATCATTTTCTTTACATCGCTGAAACCATTTGATTCAAGCCTGTAAAAATATGTTCCCGATGCAAGATGCGACGCATCAAAATCTATATTATAAGTACCTGCATTCAGTTCTTCATTCACAAGTACTGCAGCTTCTTTGCCTGTGATATCAAATACAGTGAGTTTTGTTAAACCGCCTTTTGGAAGCTGGATCCTTATATTTGTTTTTGGATTGAACGGGTTCGGGTAATTCTGCCCCAGTGAAAAACTTTCCGGTACTTCTCCTGAAATATTCTGTATGCCTATCACCGGTGAATTGTTTATCTGAATTCCCCATGCCGTTAAATATCCTGTTTCAAGACCCGATACATCATTGATCCTCAGTTTCCATATTCCCGCGGAACTATTCCCGCTGAAAGCACTGTTAATACTGCCCTGTGTTTTAACGCGCGGCAGCAGATTATAATACCTGTTGTTTGTTAATGTGCTGTCTGCCTGGTCATCAAAAATTGTTGTGAAATTATTGCCCAACGCGGGGCTTATATAACCGCTCATGAACTGGTAGCTTTGCCCCGTTGGCGAAATAAGCGTAATAGTAAGCTGCTCAGCTGCGCCATGATTTAAGCCCAGGTAAAGATTCACATCATTGATAGTTACATTATCCGGAATAAATATCGAGTCATCCAGCATTGCGCCCTGCGAATTTGATTCAGGTATCCTGCGGTAAGTGATCTCTTTATAGAATCCTTCACGGAAATTAATATTATCTGCCCTTACAAGCGGACTTGATGAGCTGCTGAATGCTGCTGTATTCGAAAAGTAAGTATTGCCATGAAGTGTAAAGACCTGGATATTTTTCTGTGCCCACGCAGAGCCATCGAAGTTGAAAACAAAACAATCACCTGCAGGAGCATTCGCGTCATCCATCGATTCGAACATGCATTTTTTGATATCATCAGCGGAGCGCTCAAATTTATAAACGCGTAACTCATCAATGTTGCCTTTTAACCCTCTGCCAATGTATGCGGGTTCGGGATTCGCAGCCGGCGTACCCGCTGATCCATAAAAAGCATCAAGGTTACCGTTTACGTAAAGCGATGAGCTGCCGGATGCTGAAACAACCCATGCTACATGATACCACCTGTTATATTCAATTACAGCAGAGCCGCTGTTGAAGACTGAATTGTTTATTGAAAAGCTTAATTTCTGTGAGCTGTTCACCATCAGCCTGTAACCGTTCCCGCCGGGTGCATTTTTATGCATTATGTATTGATTAACAGCCGAGCCGCCTGTTATATTTATCCATGCCTCTATTGTCATTGCACCGGTAAGACTGTTCAGGGTATTTGTCGGAAGCTCAGCATAGGAATCATTATTACCTTCGAATACCAATGATTCGTTACTGCTTAAGTAATCCGATGGTCTGCCGCCAAGATCCACTGCGGTTACACTGCGATTGTAGGTTGGGTTAACCGATATCGGATTCAGAGAAAGATCCTGTATAGTAAACGAAGTACCCGAGCTGTTAATTCTCTGGAACGGCATTGAAAACAACAGCGATACATACTGACCGTTTGAAATTGAAAGTGATGTCCTGAAACTTCTTCTTACCATATTCGGCGTTACGGCTTTTGTCCATATACGCACCTCATCCATCAGACCCGTAAAAGTGTTCGCGCCGAATTTTCCGATAAAAAGAGAATCAGTATTTGTGTTAGGCGCGCTGTTGATTATGCTTATCAGCGATGCATCCTCTAAACCATTGATAAAAATTTTGTAACCATTATTTGATACATCGTATGATCCTGCAATATGGCTCCATTTGCCCGGTGGAATAACCGCCGTGCTTGTTATACGGTTCAGACCATTTGTTCCAAGTGAAACTGTCCCGTTTGAATTAATTCTCAGGTAATAACCGTTCGAAGCGTTTCCTTTGAATACTACATATCTTGTGCCTGAATTAACCGTCGGGTAAACCCATGCTTCAACGGTAAGACTGCCCACTATATTCAGCGAAAGTGTATTAGGACCGGCAATATATGAACCGTTCTCGAACTTCGCCGCCTGGTTCCAGAACATCTGCGCATATATATTATATACACACAATGTTATAGCTAAGATTGTTATTATTTTTTTCATGATTTTTTACTCCTTTTTCTGTCATACCCGCTCACCTTGTTTCTAAAGCTGAAGCGGGTATCCAGGTAAATTTGATTTATTTTTAAAATT
>JAUQWQ010000013.1 GCA_030835085.1 Ignavibacteria bacterium | reverse complement strand
CAAAAATACCCCCTCTCAATCTCCCCCTAACAGGGGGAGAAGAGAACACAACGGAGTTGTGTTCGAAGTAGGGGTAATTATAAAAATATAAGACCCTGCAGGGGCGAAATATACTTCTTAGTACTCTACTTCAGAGTCCTCAATCCAGCTTAAGCAGAAACGCGGGACTGCTCCGAAGGAGTCCCTTCCGGACAAAAAAGCGCAGAAAGCGAGTGTAGCTGCTTAAACAATCGGGATTAGCTCTAAAAAGAATCCCGTAGGGATTCCACATTTATAGTTAAATTATTGTATGTAAACCGATGCCGTAGGTATCGCACATAAATAAAAACCGGTTGGTCGCGGAATGTGCGACACCTACGGTGTCGTATGATCTCTTTTCATCAATTATAAATGTTTGACGCCTACGGCGTCAGTTTTTCCCGGAAAATTCCAGGTTCACAAAATTTTTACCTGCATTTAATAACTAATATCTTTTAACATGAAAAATCTTAATAAAATAAATTCCTTTGTTGATCCGCAGAGTCCTCAATCCCGCTTAAGCAGAAACGCGGGACTGCTCCGAAGGTCCGAAGGACTCCTTTGGAGAGTCCCTTCGGGACAAAAAAACGCAGAAAGCGAGGGACCCTGCGGAGACGGTCAATTCTAATAATTCAATAGAAATGGAGTAAAGTGTGATTGTCATTTGCTTATTTTTGCCATCCCAAACTGGTCCGCCATGGCGGATTGTGATGGAGGTATACGGGGTAGAATCATTCTCATTATGAATATTCATAATGGGAATTTACACGTTTATAAAGCTCTGAAATTTCAATCCATTCTCACTATGATTATCACGCAGAAACCATTCCCAACATGAAATTATTCATAATGAGAAAATAATAAATAAGAAAAACGGGCTGATTTCTCAAAAAACAGCTCCCGAAACGCTCAAAAAAAATATTGCTTTCTAAGTGATAATCATTATGCAAAAAAACCTGCTTTAACTGAAACCGAAAAGACATATATCTGTTTAAATGATTAAGCCATCAGCATTTTAACCATCAACTATCAATAATAAACTATCACCTGACAACTAGCCAAAACTGCCTTGAAACTCATGTTAATAATAGCTAAAATTGAGATTAAACCGAAGAAAAATTAATTAAAAATATATCATATTTAATGAATAAAATGAATAAATTCAAAATGTACGGAATTTTATTAGTTATTGCCATGCTTGCTTTTACTGCCTCAAACTGCAATAAAGCAAACAAAACCCTTGTAGATATTGGTGATGATAAGATCACTCTTGGTGAGTTTGAAAAACAGTATTTAAAGACTGTTGGAAGCCTAGACAGCGCAAAAAACAAATCAATTGATGAAAAAAAGCAGTTCCTGAACCTGTATATCAATTTCAGGCTGAAAGTTAAAGATGCCCGTGAGCGCGGCCTGCTTAATAATCCGGATATTCAGAAAGATGTAGAAGAATATAAAAGGAATTTCGCCCCAACATACCTTGTTGATAAAGAAATTGTAAGCACAAAGGTAAAAGAGCTATACGAAAAAAGAAAAGATGAAGTTCGCGCATCACATATACTTATAAATCTCCCGGAAAACGCTTCACCGCAGGATTCGATCCTCGCATACCAGAAAGCTGATTCTGTTATTGCAAAACTTAAAGCCGGCGAAGATTTCGGGGAAGTTGCCCTGCAGTACTCGATGGACAGAACTGTAAAATCAAACCGCGGTGACCTGTATTACTTTACCGCAGGTATGACAGTGCCTGAATTTGAAGACGCAGTATATGAGCTGAGCGTTGGCGATTATTCCAAAAAACCCGTAAGAACAATGTTCGGGCTGCATATAATCAAGCTGACTGACCGCAAGCCAAGAACTGAATCAGTTAAAATATCACACATACTTATACAGGATAAACGCGACAGCATTGGTAATGTAATTGATTCAGTAGGTACTTACCAGAAAGCTCTTGATGTATACAACAAAGCTAAAGGCGGCGATAGCTTTGAATCACTTGTACAGCAGTTTTCAGAAGACGCAGGCTCAAAGGTGCAGAACGGCGACCTGGGAAATGTTGAAAGAAGAAGGCTTGCACAGCCTATAGATTCCGCTGCGTTCACAATGGGTGTTGGTGATGTTGCCGGCCCGATAAGATCCCCCTACGGATGGCATATTGTAAAGAAATTCGGCGAGAAAAAAGTAGGCACACTGGAAAAAGAATTCGAGACAATTAAGAATGAGTTCAAAAAAACCAAGGCTTACAAAGATGAATACGCAAAATTTGTTGAAACATTAAAGGGAAAATACAGTTATAAGATTATACCCGAAGGTATTGCTTTCTTAAAGGGTAAATTTGATTCAGTTAAAACTATATCTGACTATAATTTAGACAGTCTTTTCACTCCGCAGGATAAAGAAACAATACTTGCATCATACGATGGCGGACAGGTTAAACTTATAGATGTTATCAATCATCTGAATATAAACCGGGATTACGCAAGGATGGGTTTAACAGAGCAGACTATCACATCAATAATAAATTCATCCGCTGAGAGTCCAATACTCAACAAAAAAGCAAAGGATTCAAACATAGAAAAAGATGATGAATATATTGCAAGCATAACAGATTACGAGAATGGTCTGCTTGTCTTCAGGATAGACCAGGATGAGCTATGGAGCAAGGTAAAGGTTAATGATGCTGACCTGACAACATATTACGAGTCAAATAAATCAAAATATACCAAAACAGACTCAACCGGCAAACCGGTAATGAAAACACTTGATGAATCAAAAGCTGAAATTTCAAACGAACTTCAGCAGTTAAAGTATAAGGATTCAGAAAAAGCTTATCTTGATGCACTCAGGGCTAAATATCCCATAACAATTCATGAAGATATTCTGGCTGAAGCTTTTAAAGAATAATAAAATTACAAAATGCAGATTGCAGAGATGCAGGTAATTTGCAGTAATATAAAAGGATTTAAAAATTAAATTATTGAATAAAATAAAAATATTAATAGCAGCACTCAGCCTTCTTGTCTCCTTCAGTGTATTTTCACAGGGTGAAGGCGATAAAATAATAGCCATTGTAGGCAATGATGTAGTATTGCAGTCAGACCTTAACTTTCAGCTCTATACATACATGCAGCAGAACAATATCCAGGAAATAAGCAATGAAATGGTTCAGCAGGTCTTCCAGAACCTTGTATCTGAAAAGCTTATGCTCGCAAAGGCAGAGCAGGATAGTATCTTCATTTCAACTGATGAAGTGAATAAACAGGTAGAAGGCAGGATACGTGAAATGGTAGCGCAGTTCGGCTCTGAAAAGAACGTTGAGGAAGCTTACGGACTTACTATTCCAAAGATAAAGAACCTGCTGAGGGACCAGACAGAACGCAATATGATGCTTACACGCGTAAAGCAGGCAAAGTTCGGTTATGGTATTTATGTTACCAAACCGGAAGTCACAAAGTTCTACAATGACTACCAGGATTCGCTTCCTATGGTACCTGAAACATATGACCTATCGCAGATAATAAGGATACCAAAGATAACCGAGGATGCCAAGTTCATAGCGCGCGATAAAGCCGAAAAAATACTTGACAGTATTAAAGCAGGCGGAAATTTTGATGAGCTTGCAAAACGCAATTCAGATGATTCCCTAAGCGCCATTCAGGGCGGAGCCCTTGGTAAAAGCAAAAAGGGTTCCTTTGTAAAGGAATTTGAAGATGCAGCATTCCTTTTAAAACCCGGTGAAGTATCGGGCATTGTTGAATCTGAATTCGGCTATCATATAATCAAGCTTAACGATAAGACCGGTGATTTTATCACCTGCCAGCATATACTGGTTAAATTCCCCAGGCTTGAAGCTGCGGATTTCACTGAAATAAATTTTCTTAAGGACCTGAAAGATAAAATAAACTCAGGGCAGATAACATTCAACAAAGCAGCAATTGAGTATTCCCAGGATCCCAAATCAGCCGCTGATAGCGGCCATATAGGCAAGCTGAGTGTCAATAACCTTGACCCGCTTGAAGTTGCCGCGTTAAACCCGCTTTCTATTGGCGGTCTATCTGACCCGGTTAAAGTGGGTGATGAAAGATATTACGGCTATTACATGTACCGCGTTAATGATAAATTCCCTGAACACAAAGCTACGCTTGAAAGCGATTATGTGCTTATAGAGCAGTACGCACAAAAGTTCAAAGAGCAGAAACTGCTTGGCGAGTGGCTTGAAGAGCTGAAAAAAACTATTTACCTCGAAATAAAACTCTGATTTTATTAAAGGCAGTATGTTAAAAAATTCATACTGCCTTTTAAACTTAAATTTTTAAGATGCCCGGATTTTCCTCAAGCTACTCTCCCCTGTTCCTGGTCCTCTTTATTCTGATTGCTGCCGCAGTATCATGGTACTTTTACCGTAATACCGCATTAAGCAATACAAAAAAATATGTTCTGATAGCATTAAAGACCATAGCAATATTTACATTGCTTGCATTATTCATAGAACCCGTACTTTCATATTTAACAGGCAGCGATAAAAAAGGCAGAGATATTGTTTTGATAGATATATCACGCAGCTCTGCAATTGAAAACAGGAGTGAAGAAATTAAAAATATCCTTGATGAAACAGGCATAAGTAACAACGAAGGAAACATATTCGGGTTTTCAGGAAGCACAGCTGAGATCAGTAACACTGATTCAATTGTATTCAATGGTTTCAATACCGATCTCTCGGCATCTCTCAGGCAGCTTAAAGAGCAATTCCCTGACGGTTCATACAGCTCTGTTACGGTTATTACAGATGGTATATTCACAGATGGCGGCAACCCATTATATGAGGCGCAGAAGTTCGCTGCTCCGTTTGTGGTGTTCCCCACAGGCGATACCGCCGTAAAAAAGGACATTGTGATAAAAAAAATTGCCGCCAACGAAAAGGCTTTTACAGGTACGGCTGTAAAAATTAAAACCTATTTGCACATATTTAAATCAGCCCCCGCAGTGATCAATTTAAAGCTGCTAAGAGAAGGTATTGAAATAAAATCCCAGCAGGTTACTACACAACCGGGCATGAATAATTACGAGTCTGATTTTGATATCACCGAAACCGCCCCGGGGAAAATAAGATATACGATAACAGCAGAGAATCTGCCTGAAGAATTAACGTATAAGAATAACAAGAGTGATTTCTATATTACCTATATTGATAATAAAATAAATATATTGGTTATATCAGGTGGTCCCGGTTACGATAACGAGTTTACAGGTTCAGTACTGAAGCGAATTGGCAATTATAATATTACTTACAGAACGCAGAAATCTGCGGGTGAATTCTACGAAGGTCCGGTAGATACAAGGCAGTTTGCGGAGCTCTCAACTCTCTTTTTGCTCAACTTCCCTACAAGTGTAACATCAGCTGCGCTAGTAAGCGATATTGCAAACAGCACAAAGCAGTACAATGTGCCGGTAATATTCTTTGCGGGCAAAAATTCAGATTACCAGAAGCTGGGGTCATTTGAAGAGCTGGTTCCTTTCAGCATTTCACGCCCCAATTCAGGAGAGAATATGTTCAGGCTGCAGCCTGTCAGCGGAATGGATAACGGGCTGGATAAAATCCCGGGGCTTGGTGCAACGAATGAAATATTTAAAAATGTTTCTGGGATTCTGCCTAAGCCGGGCAGCGTTACTCTCGCAACTGATAAAGCATCCGGCGAACCAATGATAATTAACCGTGTATCCGGCATGAGCCGTTCATCGGCATTCCTTGGTTACGGCCTCTGGCGGTGGAAACTGAACCCCGGAACAAATGCCGAAAAAACACTTGAAGCAATGCTGATGGAAATGATAAATATGACGCTGCAGAAAGAAAAGCGTACAAAATTAAGAGTATACCCTGCAAAGGATATATTTGATTATACTGAACCGGTTAAAATATATGCTGAAGTTTATGATGAGAATTACATGCTTACCCGCAATGCAAAGCTGACAGGTAAGGTCACACGCAAAGACGGCACAAGTGCCGGTGAACTGAAGTTCACAGCAGTAGAAAACAAGTTTACCGCTGAGCTACCCCCGCTTCCCGCAAATGATTATTACATAGAGTGCGATGCAGAATATAACGGTACTTACTGGGCTAAGGATTATAACCGGTTTTTGAGCGATACACTGAATACAGAGTATCTTGAAACCAGGCCAAACATAGATCTCTTAAACGAGCTAGCTTCAAAAACCGGCGGCGCTTTGATTGCGGCTGATAGCGTTAAGGAATACTCAGCTATACTTGGCAGGCTAAAGGAATCATTGCCCAAAGAGGAAGTCCGTGAAAAGTATCTGCGCTTTGACTTGTGGGGTAATAAGTATTACCTGATGCTGGTAATTCTGCTCTTTTCAGTTGAATGGATTTTAAGGAAGCGTAATAACATTCCTTAATGTATATTTTTATTTCAACAAAATTATTTTTAAAGAAAATGTAATTTTATGACAAATGTTATGTTTATAAGGGTGAAAAATTGATTTAAGTCATAAAAATGAGTGGATAAAAATCATATACCGTAAAACTCCACTTTTTAATTTACTGTTTATAATTATATTTGTATAACACGTTTCATTATATAAGGAGATATTAAACTATGCCATGGGTAATTACCAAACTCTGTCTTGACTGCAAAGATACAGAATGTGCAGAAGTCTGCCCCGTCGATTGTATTTATGAGATTCAGGTTGACGACGAGAATTTTTCAAAGAACATGCTTTACATACACCCTGCTGAGTGCATCGATTGCGCTGCCTGCGAACCCGCTTGTCCCTGGCAGGCAATTTACGAAGATTCACAGGTCCCTGCTTTATTCAAGGATGATATTGAACTGAATGCAAAAATATTTGAAGTACATCCTTCGGAAGATTTCACAACGGAACCCACACCAATTAAAAAGAATCCGACACCGGAAGATATAGCTCAGAACAAAGCTAAATGGGGTTTCGCATAAATTAGGATTTGTCTAAACACTAAAAGCCGCCTGTTTGAACAGACGGCTTTTTTAAATTAACTCATTAATCTTAGAACTCTTACAAATTCGAAATGACTTCATCAAACTTTACGCAAAACAATTCGATCTCAGTTTCAGCAATTATGTACGGAGGCAGCAGCCTTATAACATTTTCATTAGTGCAATTTACAAGTGCATTTCGTTTCATTAACTCATCTACAACTGCCTGGCCCGGAGATGTTAATTCCACACCTAGCATTAAACCCATTCCGCGGACTTCTTTGATCTTAGCCGGATATTTCTGCTTTATGGAATTAAGTGTACTTAGCAATATCTCACCATTTGATTTGTTCTTCTGCATTAATCCCTGTTCAAGTTCTTCCATTACTACGAGTCCCGATGCTGCGGCAACAGGGTTCCCGCCGAAAGTTGAACCATGCTCGCCAAATGTGAAGACATTTTCAACCCGCTTGTTACCCGCAATTGCACCAAGCGGCAAGCCGCCGCCGATGCCTTTTGCCATTATTATAATATCCGCATCAAGTCCGAATTGTGTAAATGCATTAAAGGTACCTGTTCTGCCAACTCCTGATTGTATTTCATCGGCGGCAATAATGTATCCGTACTTTTTCTTTAATTCATTAAGCTTAGTAATGAATTCAGCCTGCGCGGGATTAATACCGCCTTCGCCCTGCAGGCATTCAATAAATACAGCAGCGGTTTTATCATTAATTTCAGTTTCAAGTTCAGCAACGGAATTAAACTCAAGATGTTTCACATCAGGCAAAAGCGGCTGGAACTGCTCGCGGTATTTCTTGCGCGCAGTGAGAGAAAGCGCACCCATTGTGCGCCCATGGAATGAGCCGGTGAATGATACGAGCGTGGTCTTCTCCGTTCCCAGGAAAAATTTGCGCACAGCCTTAATAGCTGCCTCTGTGGCTTCGGTTCCTGAATTACAGAAGAAGACTTTTTCAAACCCCGAAAGCTGTTTTATTTTTTCAGCTAGCGCAATTTGTTTATCCAGGTAAAACAGATTTGATATGTGAATATACTTATCAACCTGGCTTTTAATGGCATCGTTCATCTTTTTATGACCATAGCCAAGCACATTAACTGCCAGTCCGCCGAACATATCCAGTATCTTATCACCGGATGAAGTATACAAAAAACATCCTTCACCGCGCTCTATTTCTATCTGCAGGCGCTTGTAAGTATGAAAAAAATCGTTCTCTTCCTGTGTTTTCAGGTCTATGATATTCATAAATCAATAATGAAATTTAAAGTGTTTTTAAGATCTTATTAAAAGCTTTGATATTTTTCTGCAGTTCAAGAGCAGTAGTATTATTTTTAATTACAAAATCAGCACGTTTAGCTTTTTCCCTTTCATCAAGCTGAAGCTTCATGAGCTTTAATACATCGCGGCGTTTCACGCCGTCTCTTTTGATAATGCGCTTAATGCGGGTTTCTTTGTTGGCATATATCAATACAACGTAGTCCATTCTTTTATAACTGCCTGATTCAAACATAATGGCTGCCTCAAAGAGCACAACTTTATCTTTGAGCTTGCTTACCATTTTATCCATTTCACGGAATACAAAAGGGTGAACTATAGAGTTCACCCTTTTAATATTTCTCTTATTTGAAAAAATTATCCTTCTGGCATTGGGTCTTGAAAGCATACCGTTTTCGTCAAGTATTCCTTTACCGAATTCAGCAACCAGTCTTTTAATAAGCTGCTTGTTTGTTAAATAGAGCTCTTTGGCAACTCTATCGGCATAAATGACTTTGTAGCCCAGCTTTTCAAAGTATTTGCAGGCAAGGCTCTTTCCCGAGCCAATACCGCCGGTGATACCTATTTTAAGCTTGCCGGATTTCCTCAGCTCTTTAGCGGGCATACATTCAATTTATTTAGCGTAAGCTACTGAACGTCTTTCCCTGATAACCGTAACCTTTATCTGACCCGGGTATTCCATTTCTTCCTGGATCCTTGTCGCGATATCAACAGAAAGCTGGTCAGCCAGTGCGTCACTTACCTTATCATGCTCAACAATAACCCTTACTTCCCTTCCTGCCTGGATGGCGTAAGTTCTACCTACACCTTCGAAGGACTTGGCAACCTCTTCAAGCTTTTGCAGGCGTTTAACGTAACCTTCAACTGATTCGCGCCTTGCGCCGGGGCGTGCCCCGCTGATAGCATCGCAGGCCTGAACGATAACGGCAATGGGTGTTTCCATTTCCATATCTTCATGATGTGCGCCGATGGCGTTGCATACAACAGGATGCTCTTTATACTTTTTGGCTAATTCATAGCCAAGTATAGCATGCGGTCCTTCGACTTCTCTATCTATGACCTTACCGATATCATGCAGCAGACCCGCACGTTTAGCCATAACAGGATCGAGTCCAAGCTCAACAGCCATGATTCCGCATAAATGGGCAACTTCAATACTATGCTGCAGTAAGTTCTGACCATAACTTGTACGGTACTTCATTCTGCCTACTAGTCTAACCATTTCAGCATGCAAACCATGCAGACCGCACTCAATAATTGAGTTCTCGCCAACACGGATAATTTCTTCTTCAAGCTCCTTGCGGACCTTATCAACAACTTCTTCTATCCTTGTAGGATGAATACGACCATCAGAGATAAGTCTTTCCATTGCGATCTTCGCAACCTCACGGCGGAAAGGATCAAATCCGGAAATTGTAATAGCTTCGGGTGTATCATCAACAATGACATCAACTCCCGTAGCTGCTTCAAATGCGCGAACATTACGGCCTTCTTTACCGATAATACGGCCTTTTAACTCATCGCTTTGTATGTTCAAAACGCTTACAGTTGTTTCAACGGAGTGATCCGCAGCACTTCTCTGTATAGCCTGAACAATAAGATTGCGCGCAAGCTTTTTGGCTTCAAGCTTCATCTCATCCCGGATCTCTTTCAGTCTGGTTGCTGACTGCATTTTGGTCTCTTCGATGAGATTATTCATCAGGATCGTCTTGGCTTCTTCAGCGGTCAGACCCGAAATGTTCTCAAGCTTATTGTTCTGCTCCTGGATAAGGCTATCAAGCTTTGTTTCCTTTTCAGAAACAGAATTTATCTTGTTATTGTAGTCATTTTCAAGCTTATTGATGCTTTTCTCTTTTTTGGCATATTCATCGATTCTTTTGCCAATGACCTCTTCTTTATCCTGAAGCTGTTTTTCAAATGATTTAAGCTTATTCTTTTTGGACTGGTAGTCTGAATCGAATTCCTGTTTCTTCTTGTACCATTCGTCCTTAACCTCAAGCAGCTTTTCTTTTTTGATATTTAACGCTGCTTTTTCGCCGTCTGCAAGTATTCTTTTTACCTGCTCCTCTGCGCTGTTTAGTTTACCTTTTGTTACCTTGTTCTGCATGAACCAGCCAAGATAAAATGTCGCCGCACAGAGTATGACGATCAGCGGTACTAGTACATAAATTTCCTGAAGCATATTTTATTTCTCCGTAATTCTAACATATGATTTTGGGTTGAAGCAATTCCTCTTAAATAGTTTATGTTAATTAATGAAAATTTTTAATTTTAAAAAATAAAAAACCGCACGCGAACTAAAACCATAGCGAAAGAGTTATAGATCCCTCTTTCAACACAGTGGGTGAGTGCCGAAATGTCTTTTAACTTCCACTGATCACGGATACAGTACCGGTTAACGGTACTGTGGAACCCGAAGGTTCCGGCGATCTTACAGCAAGCTGTAAGCGAGGCCTGTAATTGACATTGGTATCGAGCGTTCTCCCCAATTAAATAGTGTTGGATCTATTTAATTTTTGGCTACGGCCGGTCGGTGCGGTAAACTTGTAAAAAATTATAACCTATGATCAAAGAACGATGGATCTTTACTTCAAAAAAAACGTAATTTACAGCTTTTTTTTTACGTGTTGCTTTCTATATAATCATTTATTTCTTTGACCTGCGAATTAAGTCCGCTGATCAATGATTTATAGTTCTGGTCAAGAACGAAGCTTGAGTTCTTTTCCCTGTAATAATTCTCTGCGATATTTAATGCAGAAACTATAGCTACCGTAAAATCGGACTGGTTTGGAATATCATTCTGCACTTTATGCATCAATGTATCAACATACTGCGCGCTTTTTTCCAAAAGCTCAACATCATCACCCTTCAGAGTGTAATGATTATTGAATATTTTGATCCTGATATCCTTAGAGTCCATACGATTTATTGAAGTTTAAATTTTACCTTTATTAAATCCCGACCTTATTGTGAAGCAAAAACAAATGATAATTTTTAGTCTGAAATATTAAAAAACGCTGCTCTTTGTTATCTGCTGCTCTTTATTTAGATAAAACTAAAAATTATTATTGGTCTTCTGTTCGAGATGTGTATCAAGCCTTACCATAAGTTCGCGAATCCTTGATTTTAACTGCGCTTTGTCTTCCCCTGAAACTTTATTTTTTCTTTCTTCAAGAACCTTGTTCTTAAGATCCGTAATTTCCTTATCTTTAACCAAAAGTTCACTATTACGGTTCGAGACCTTGATCTCAGCTTCGCTAAGCGAATGTTCTAATTCTTTAACCTTTTCTTTGAGTAATTTGTTCTCATCCTTGGATATATTATATTTATCCACAAGAATTTTGACCTTTGAGAACATTTTCTCAAGTTCACTCTTCAGCCCTGAATCGTTAACCTTTAGTATAGAATTATCCATGAATGGACCTGTTAAAATATAATTAACTGCCTGTAATTTATTTTCTTAATTCAGCTTTATGCTTTTTCTGCAGTTCAGCTACAATTTTATCCTGAATTTTGTTAACCTCTTCGTTTGTCAAAGTCCTGTCATCAGCGCGGTATTCAATACTGTAAGTATAGCTCTTTTTACCGGCTTCATTCTTTGGTTCATATATATCGTATAATGATACTTTCCTTAACAACTTACCTGAATTTACTGAAAGTATCGTATCCATAATTTCGCCCTGTTTTAAGCCGCCATCCGCAATTATGCAAAGATCCCTCAAAACCGGAGGAAAATTTGAATATGGTTCAAAAACCACTTTGTGGTTTAAAGTATTGCTTAAAGTTAATATGGTATCTGGCATATAATCACAGGTCTTTCTATTCCAATTGAATTTAAAAATTTACCGGAGAAGCTAATGATATTACAAATAATATTGTTCCGGCTTTTGTATTCTATGGAATAATCCATCATAGCATTTTGAGCATTATAATCATATTTTTTAATATTTTCAACGCTTAATTTTCCAAACAACCCTTCAGCTTCACTTGCCATATCCAAAATGTTGAAATTTCGCTGTTTTTCGCTAAATGACCTAATATCCCGTTCACCTGCCATTACCAATAAAATGCTTCTGTTTTCCACAATATTACCTTTTTCATCAGTTCTGAATGAATTACCCGTTTCATACAGCTTTAGCGAATTATTGGAATTTTCGAAATTCAGCTTAATTACTTCAAACATTCCGATATATAAATTACTTCTCAAAACGTTCATTTTGTCACTTGAAGGATTCATTAAGCTAACATAATTCTCATCAAATTTCCTCTGGAAATTTTCTTCCACAAGAGTGTTTGAGATCACTTCTTTGAAGCCCCTGCCAACTATATACTTTCTCACTTCGCGCAAATTGTCATATTCTTTATTTGCGAAATCACGGGTATCAAGATACAGGTTATCATATTCGGGAATATCGATCTTATCGTAACCATTCAGCCTGATGACATCCTCTACCAGGTCAATTTCACGGGTCAGGTCTTCACGGCGTGATTGCGGAATTTCAAAGAGCATTGCTCCGTCACTTTCAGAAATGAATTTAATATCAATTCTTCCAAGTAATTCTTTCACAGTATCAGAAGAATAATCAACACCTGCAATACGCTTTAAGTGGGATAACCTTAAAGGCACATTCAGCTTGTTTAATCTGTTTGGATAGTTGTCAATGAATCCGTTTGTTACTTTTCCTCCGCCAAGCTCTGCAATTAATTCCGCGGCGCGTTTGCAAGCCCACTCGGTCCTATCAATATCAACTCCGCGCTCAAAGCGGTATGATGAATCGCTTTGCAAACCAAGATATTTTGATGAAAGTCTGGTTAACACAGGATCAAAATAAGCGCTTTCAATAAATACACTTGTAGTTGCATTATTAATCTCTGAATTCTCGCCTCCCATAATACCTGCCAATGCAACGGGTTTATCGCCGTCACATATCATAAGTACATCATCACGCAGTGTGCGCTCTTTACTATCGAGAGTTTTGAACTTCCTATCACTTCCTGCGGAGCGGACAATGATCTTTTTGCCTGATATTGCATCGTAATCAAATGCATGCAGGGGCTGACCGCATTCCATCATTACATAATTTGTGATATCAACAATATTGTTAATGGGTCTTAGCCCAACAGCGTTTAAATATGATTTCAGCCATTCTGGTGATTCTTTTACCGTGATACCTTCAACCATTGAGCCGCAATATCTTAAGCAGCCTCTGGTATTTTCTATTTCAACTGATATTTTATTGCCTATATCACCGCCGGAAAAATCATTTTTCAATTCCGGCTCTTTAATTTTATTGCCTGTTAATGCGCCAAGTTCTCTTGCAACACCAATGTGTGAAAGCAGGTCACCCCTGTTTGGTGTAATACCTATTTCAAGTATCACATCATTCTGTTTCAGGTAATCTGCAAACGGAGTGCCAACAGGAAGCTCAGTATCAAGTACCATAATTCCGCTGTGGTCATCTCCAAGCTCAAGCTCTTTAGCGGAGCATATCATACCTTCGGAGAGCTCACCGCGAAGCTTAGCCTTCTTGATCTCAAATCCGCCGTTAGGCACAATAGCACCAACCATTGCAACGCAGACCGTTTGCCCTGTATCAACATTCGGCGCACCGCATACAATATTGAGAATCTCGCCCGTACCGGCATCCACCTTGCAAACGCTTAATTTATCAGCATTGGGATGTTTACTGCGCTCAATAACCTTGCCAATAACAAACTTATTAAGCTTTTCCTGCTGATTTTCGACACTTTCGACTTCTATACCAAGATCAGTTAAACCTTTAACCAATTCATCTACAGAAAGAGAAATATCAATATAATTCCGTAACCAATTCAGTGAAATTTTCATAATTTGCAAATATACTTAACAGCGATTTAAGTATAAAGGAATGAATTTGTGCGGTTTTGAAGATAATTTTGGAGTGATTAGACTGTACCAATACAACAATGAAATAGCTGTTGTAGAAATCAGAAGATACTCGTTCCACGAAATCAGAAACTATATTAAACATCAAATCTTACAATACTCGATATCTCCAAAAACCAGAATGTCCCGGATTCGTGGTACGAATGACTAAAAAATAAAAGTCTGCTTTACCCTTTCAGAGCGTTTTAAATACACTATTATTGCCGCTGCTATGGCAGCACTGAAAGCAAGCTTTTGCAGCATTAAAACCGGATCATTAGATAGGTGCGCGAATAACAGATATGATATTCCTTCAACTATTATTTCAGCTATAAGATAAATAATCATTATTAACGGAAAATTCCTGTTCCGTTTATAGAAAAAGTAGAATACCACAAAACAAAGGAAAGCAAAAACAAGGCTTGAAGCGAGTTCGTAATATACAAAAACGTTGAGCAAGCCTGCATCAGCGGGCGGCTTCTCTTTTATCAATACGTCCTTTTCACCCAGCAATTTGTAGTACATTTGCAGGTTACCAACCCAGCTTATGGCATTAAGTATTATAAATGCCTGAACAGCTATCAGCCAGCCGCCAAGCGTACGGGTATTAATTTCCTTATTTTCTTTGATATTATTATTGTCCATCTACAAAGATAAATAAACTGCAAATAAAAAAGGCATCTTATTTTTAAGATGCCTTTTTATAAATTATTTTATTGGATTAATTACACCTTTAACAAAATCTATTTTTGCCTTTTCACTTTTGCCTTTTGCCTACTTCACTAATATCATTTTCTTTGTCTCTACCAGCTCACCTGAAATTAATTTATAATAGTAAGTACCGCTCGATAAATCAGCCGCGCTGAAATTAATGTTGTACTCACCTGCTTTAAGCTCGTTATTCAATAAAGAATTCACTTCCCTGCCCAATGCATCATATACTGCCAGCTTTACAAAGCTGTTCTTTGGAATTGAAAACTCAATAGTAGTATTCGGGTTAAACGGATTCGGGTAATTCTGTTTCAATTCAAATCTATCCGGAACAATATTCGAAACCGGTTCAATACCAACCAGCAAATTGCCTTTGGAAATACCGCCGTTTGAGCGCACTCCATAATAAACCAGGTTATTAGCCCTGTTTTTGGCTACATGCCGGAAGTTACCAGCGGGAGCTGTGTAACTTGTTGTCCAGGTAGCGCCGTTATCGGGACTTAAATAGATCACCGTAGCCTGCCTTGTAACAACCCACTGGGTTCCAAATCCTGTAATACCGCTCAGGTTCGCTGTACCCGGCAGCGCCGCTGGCGGGTTAACCCAGTTCAGACCGCTGTTTGTTGTCATAAGTAATGCGGTGCCCCCGGTAAAACCTGTTAAAGGATTATTGAACCAAATTGCGTATGAATTTACCTGCCCTGTAGTTGGCTGTGTTGTCCAATTCACCAGAGTTAAACTTTTATATACCCTTGTATTATTTGTACCAAACCAAACACCCGCTGATACATCAAAGAAAAACGAATTGTTCCATCCTGCGTCAGAACCAGCCTGCGGCAGGTAAAAATTAGTTGAATCCCATGTTAAACCTGCATTGGTTGTGCCCCACAGTGACCATCTTCCGCCAACGGGGTCACCCATCATAAAACCGGCAAATGCATTACCCATCTGCACGGAATTTATAAATCCGCCTGATTCTGTAAAAACCTGCGTCCAGTTTGCTCCGCCGTTTGATGTACGGAACAGGAATGACGAAGTGCCTGAACCCGCGACAAGCGCTGTATTTGCATCAATTGCAAAAATGCTGTGCAGATCAAGTGTTCCGGGAATTGGCGCAGAGTTAACACTGACCCAATTCGCGCCGCCGTTTGTTGTGCGGAGCACTCTGCCGGCATAGCCGCATATCCATGCGTTATTATCATCAACCACTGATACAGATGTTAACTGTGTGGTAAGACCGCTGGTTTGCTCAACCCAACTTATTGGCTGTGAATTAATTGCTGTAATAAAAAATAATGTAAAGATCGCTGTAATTGCTAATTTCATTTTCAACCCCCTGAAGAAATTATAATTTATCGTAAATTTTAAATCAATATATTTTCATATGTAGGATTTAGCAATACAGTCAAAACGTGATACGGGAATCTGGCTAAAATCAATAAAAAAAGGTGAACCCTGGGTCGACTCTTTTTGGATGTCTAATTAAATATCATTATTCTTACTTCAACAATACCATTTTCTTCGTATCAATATACCCATCAGCTTCTAATGTAAAGAAATATATTCCGCTGGCAAAATACGATCCGTCAAACTGAAATTCATAACTTCCAGTTCTTTTGAATTCACTTAAACTGAAGACTTCTCTACCAAGAAGATCATAAATCTTTATTGATACATTTACATCTTTTGGTATTTCGTAGCTTATTGTAGTTGTTGGGTTGAACGGATTCGGAAAATTTTGATACAATTCAAATTGCTCTAATAGATTTGTATTTTGTGATAGTATCCCAATTGGTGGTGCATACAAGAGGCTATCAGTTCTTGCTATGTATACATCTTCATGTGAAATATTTGTATCAAGTTGACTGTAACCTCCGAAAATAAAATCACCGTTATTGGCCTCCATCATTGACTCGAAAAAAATATAACCTTCTCTTTGAGGTGGTACAAAAAATCTTTCCTGTAAAATATTTCCCGCCGTATCAGTAAGCAATACACGTGTTATACTTAAAATATCTGTAGAATCCCGTACTAATGTAAATAATAGCTTATTACTATTAATCACAATGGCATCACTTAATCTTTCATTTTTGGGATAGTGAAAAACTTTTGTAGTTGTTTGGCTTCCATTCGTATCTGTAATTATGAAATATCCTTTTCCGCTTGGTAAAGAATCAGTTGTTGTCCCTGCAATCAATAATCTTCCTGGCAATTTTACTATTTTTTTTGCATTTCCTCCTCTACCCAAAACGGTGTATCTTTTCTCCCATTCGATATCCCCCGAGTAATTTATTTTTGTTAATAATACATGCTGCGTATCAATAATTGCATCCATAACATCACCTGATAAATAAAAACCGTTATTAAGTTCAACCACACCTTCATAATTTTTAAACTCAGTTGAAGGAAAAAGTTTTTGCCAAATCATATTCCCTGTGGAATCAATGTTTAAAACATAACCATAATAATCAGCACTCAACTTCCTTCCGCAAATTAAATACCCATTGTTATTTTTTTTATTACTCTATTGCCAGTAACTGCAATCATATTATAACTTTTATACCAGACTATATTTCCATTTTTATCCAGTCTCAATGTAAAACTTGAATCACTGTCTCCGGTTACTACAACTCCATCGTTTCCGTCTTCTGTAGAGCTTAAGCTAAAATCACCAAATGGTGGAGCAAATTGAAATAATCTGGTCCATATTGTGTCTCCAAATTCATTCAACTTTAGTATATAGTGATAATTTCCGCTAATAACTGTACTGCCTACAGCATAAAAATTATTTCCATCCGCAGGGGACAATGAAAATACTCTGTCATTTTGATTTGCCGGTCCATTATAAGTTCTTTGCCACATAATACTTTGGCTGCTTAAACTTTCGCATAATAAAAAGCTAAAAAATAACATGAATAAAACGTTAAATTTTTGTCCGGGTTTTTGGTAATATTTAGTATTTTTACTCATAATGTATTTGTCACTTCAAATATAACACATCTTTTAATCCAAAATAATGATTATTGTCATAAAAAAAGAGACGCCCCTCTTGCCTTCGGCAAGGCGTGGAAGGAGGCCTCTTAAAAACAATTTTTGCCTTTTTACTTCTTGACTTACTCTGCGGCAGCAGAGGAAGTTTCCCTTCTTGACTTACTCACCATAGGCAGAGGAAGTTTTACTTGATTACTATCATCTTCTTCACACTAACAAAATCATCGCTTGTGAGTCTGTAGAAATACACGCCACTTGCGTATGGAGTTGCATTCCATGATGCATTATAAACACCCGGATCCATTTTTCCGTTCACGAGTATAGCTACTTCCCTGCCCAGCATATCATATACAGCTATTTTTATGTTTGCTGATTTGGGAACATCAAATTTTATCTGTGTTTCAGGGTTAAACGGATTTGGATAGTTCTGATACAATGCGTATTTTTCGGGGATGTTTGTATTAATTGTTGTGATACCGATAACTTCACCGGGTCCCCCGTTAAAACATTTCACCCTGCCATCACGGCATACGCCAACAAACTCATTCCACTGGTTTCCATCAATACTGTTTAATGCAGCAACCCTATCAGCCCTGTATGTTAACGTTGAGCCGAACTCATAACTGAAAAGTACTGTACCATTTTTACCGTTGAGCACATACACTCTGCCCGGCGCCTGTGTTGAATACAATACTTCGGCAACTGTATCGCTTGTAATATCACCAAGTACACCTGCATCACGGATATATGATGCGCCGAATGACTGAACCCACATCTGCTGGCCGGTTTTGCTATCAACACGGAAAGCAGTTTGCGGACCCGAGCAGGTGATATCCTTGAATCCGTTCCGGTCAAGATCGTCAAGCAACTCTACTGTACCGTTATTGCTTGAACCCATATTGACAGTCCACTCCTCGGTGCCTGAGCTGCCTGATAAAGCAATGACCGTTCCGTTAAATCCATATAAGCCAACTATATCAGTATTGCCGTCTGCATTTATATCCGCAACTTCTCTCATGCTCCATACAGCGTTGAGCGTTCCCGGTATCGGGTAGTTCCATGTTGTATTGCCATTACCGTTAAAGCCAATAATTCCATAAGGACCGCTGTTATTTGTAAATGCAATAGCACCGCCAACAGTGGTAGCAACAACGTCATAAGTAAATTCTGAATTAATTATGTTAGTCCATAATACCTGGCCGTTTACGGCGTTCAGGCAAATTGCAGAGTGCCTGCCGGGATTTGTTGACCCCTCACCGCTTGCGGAAATGAGCACATCTTTTCTGCCGTCACCGTTAAAATCGCGGTCTATCTTTATTCCCATAATATCACCGTCATAATTCGTGTTGGGTCCTGCATATTCCCAAATAACTTTGCCTGTTCCGCCGGATAGTACATACACTTCTTCATTTCCGCCGCCGCATCCAACTACAACTTCTTTTATTCCGTCGCCGTTTAAATCATCCATTATCTGCATTGCGTCTTCCCAGTCAACCGAGCCTGTGTTGTTTGTACCAAAGCATGAATTGAACTTCCAAATAGTATCAGCCGCACCTGATGAATTACCGTTGTAACAGATCGTCCAGTAATTCTCTGTCGCGCATATCATATCAGCAACGCCATCACCGTTCACATCGGGAATTTGTTTTAAGCTTTTTGGCTGCGGGTCATCTGCAGTTGTAAGCGGATTGTCAGGCACAACGCCTTCCCAAACGATATTACCTAGTACAGACGCGACTTCAATTCCAGTACCCGAAAGCGATATTTTTGCAGATGAATTATTTACAGCATTTGTTTGAAATATTGCCGAATCATTAAACGTTCCCGCTGAATTCGGGTTGAACCATATCCTGAGCGTTCTGGTTGATTGCGGATTTATTGTAATGGGAAATTTTGCGTTGGTTGTATCATACCTGTAACGCGCTGTTGAAAATGAGCATGAATTTATTGTAAGCGGCTGAGTGCCCTGGTTTGTGACATCGAATGTAAATCCGTTAAGTGAATTTACCCGCCTGCTGTTAAAACTAAATGCCGAAGCTGAATGTCCGAAATATGCTCCGTTAAATACTCCCCTGCCAGTGAGCGTTACAGTCTTGACCGGATTAGCCAGATCATTGCTTGAGATATTCAGCGCGCCTGAAGTTGAATCATAAACCAATGGGGTGAACCCAACCGTATAATTTTTTGAACCGCCGGGCTGAATTGTATCAGGTACAGCTGAAGGCGTAATTGAAAATCTTGGATTGGTAAAATTAAATGCGCTTATGATAAGTTTACCTGCACCTGTATTATTAATTGTTAACGGCTGATTACCGGTAGTACCAATTGTTACATTACCAAAATTGATTGAGCTTACATTAGTAGTAATTGTCGGGCTTCCTTGTCCGTTAAGCAGATATTTGTACAGCGTGCGGTATTGCCCAACGTTTGTCCCAACCCTGTAAGCCATAAGCCACAAATTCGCGCCATCCCAAAATAATCCGCGCGGGTCGCAATCACCATCCGGGTCCGGCGCGGCAAAAGAAAATATGGTATCGCCTACCGCTTTGCGGTAGCCGTAAATGCGCTCGGCATCGCTCTGAAAGTTATCAGTGACATATAATATAGTATCACCTTTTACGGTAATACCCTGCACCTGTTTTCCGCGCAAAGGTATCGAATCAACCACATTTTTTGTAGCAAGATCAAATTTGTATGCATAAGCAAACGGGTATGAAGCAAAATCCGGGTAGTATATAGCTGCCCATAAATGGCCGGGGCCATCCATGGCAATACCGCCTATGCCGATTGTTGAGCTTCCGTATAAAGCATTTATCCTTATTGTATCAACAGGGTTACCCGCTGAATTCACTTTAATTATCCTGGAAGTGGTGCCTGAGGCATTTCTTGCGATCCAGAACCCTGTGCCATCGTAAGCAAGTCCGTTATTAAAATTAAAAACGGTTGTTATACTATCCTTGATTATTCCTGTTTTAGAAATTGTATATATCTTTCCGTTACTGCTTGAGCCAATCCTGAGAGTGTCATTTAACTGGGTAATTCCCCAAAATCCGTTATAAACAGTTGTTGCGGGAAAATTGTATGTAGATACCAGTGTTTGAGAATTTACACCGGCGGTTATAATAAATAACAGAATAAAATAGTATGAGAATTTTAATTTCATTGCAGGCTCCCTTTATAATTGGTAATACGCAATTATCACAATTTTTAATTTAAAATTAAATGCAAAATTTACAATTTTACGGCAAACAAAAAGCCCCGCAAGCAATGCTTACGGGGCTTAGGATATTCATTAATTATATAAATTAACTATTGATCTTCCTTTTTAGGTTCTTTTCTGATTTCCTTTGAAGGTGCGATCTTTTCAATATTCACATCATTATTTCCGCTGTTTTCAGGATCATTGCTTCTTTTGTAGTTCCTGTATTCAACATTGCTGCTGTTAGTTTTGGGAGCTGTATATTTTCTTTTATAGCTCTTTTTCTTTGAATATTTTTTCTTCTTTGAGTACTTTTTCTTGCCGGTATATTTCTTTTTTCCGGAATACTTTTTCTTCTTGGAATATTTTTTCTTCTTGGAGTACTTCTTTTTACCGCCTGAGTACTTCTTTTTGGAGCCTTTCTTTTTCTTTAAAGATTTTTTGGTCTTTTTGGAAAATTTCTTCTTGGGCTTTTTCTTCTTTAGTAATTCGGTATTAGCGGTTTGCTTGCTTTCAGCAGAGAATCCAACAACAGGCAGACTGGCGATACCAAAAATGAATACCATAGCCCATACGAGAAATGATCTTTTGGTCATTAATTACCCCCCTTTCGAGTAGTTAAATTTAGTAAATCAGTTACAAATATACTTATTTTATTTGTAGTATCAAACCAATTTTTCATCTTTTATAGTTAGTAAATTATAGGTATTTTGCATAAATGGTCAAAAAATCACAAAAAACAGTACTTATTGCTATGAGCGGAGGGGTTGATTCCTCTGTGGCAGCCCATTTACTGGCTGAAGAGGGCTATAACCTGATAGGGGTGACCATGAAAACCTGGGGATTTGACGATATCCCCGAAAAGGATTCCGGCTGTTGTTCCCTTGAAACAATTTATAGTGCCAGAAATACGGCACAACTCCTGGGTTTCCCTCATTATACTATGGATTTTACAGATAGATTTAATGAAGTAGTTATAAGCAATTTTATTGAGGAGTACCTTAAGGGACATACACCCAATCCGTGCGTACTTTGCAACAAAGCCATAAAATGGGGTGCCCTGCTTGAAAAAGCCGAAGAATTGGGGGCAGATTATATAGCTACGGGTCATTATGCCCAGGTGAATTTTGACGTGAATCTCAGCAGGTATTACATCAGCCGGGCAGCTGATCTGACCAAGGACCAATCCTATGCACTATGGCAGCTTTCGCAGCACTCGTTGGCTAAAACGCTTTTCCCTTTGGGGGGATTCAAAAAAACTGAGATTCGTGCAATAGCCAAAAAACTCGGACTCAAATCGGCTGATATCCCCGATTCACAGGAGATATGTTTTGTGCCGAATGATGATTACAGGCAGCTTATACAAATAAGAATGCCTGAGCTTAAACATGCTATTGAAGGCGGCGATATAATTTATCACGATAAAAAAATCGGCAAACATAAGGGTTACATTAATTATACTATAGGTCAAAGACGCGGACTTGAAGTATCACTGGGCAAACCTGTATATGTATCAAAAATAGACGCCGATAATAATGTTGTATATGTTGATGATGAAACGGGTATATATGATAGTGAGTTCATTTGCAGTGAAATAAACCTGCAGAAATATGGAATGCTTGATTCACAGACCCCCGCTGTAGTTAAAATAAGGTATAAGGATAAAGGTTCTCCCGCAATAATTCAGCAGTTAAATAATAACGAAATTAAAGTTATATTTGATGAACCGAAAAAAGCAATTACACCGGGGCAGTCAGCGGTATTTTATGATGGCGACGATCTGATAGGCGGCGGGATCATACAGAAAATCACGAATTAAGAATTAGGAATTACGAATTTTATATTGAATATATTCAGAAAATTAGAGGCAGCGGCGAAGCGGAAGAAGAAAACGATAATTCTTCCGGAATCATATGACCCGAGAGTAATTGAGGCGGCGAAAGTCATTTTAAAGAAGAAGCTTGCGAAACTGATCATGATCTATACGGGTAAGAATATCAGGCTGCCTGAACACGATGACCTTGATATAATTGACCTGGGTTTTTCAGGGCAGTTTGTAAAGGAATTCACAAAACTCCGTTTAAAAAAGGATCCACGTTATAACGATCAAAAATCTTCTATTGCGTTAACAGACCCTTTGATGTTTGCCTGCATGCTGCTGAAAAATAAATATGCTGATGCAGTAGTAGCTGGTAGTGTTTATTCAACCGGCAATGTGTTGAGGAGTGCGATTCAAACAGTTGGTTTAAGCAAAGGGAATAAAACTGTTTCATCATTTTTCCTGATGAGCTTTCCAAAAGCTCATAAAATGGCAGAAAAAGTTTTTGCTTATGGCGATTGCGGTGTATTACCGAATCCAACTGCGGAGCAGTTGAGCGATATCGCGATTCAAACATCGCTGAACTTTAAAAAATTAACCGGTATTAAGCCAAAAACCGCATTCCTTAGTTTTTCCACAAAAGGCAGTGCAAAGGATGCAACGACCGAGAAGGTAATTAAAGCAATGCACCTCACCCGTAGGCGCATGCCGGGATTACTATGTGATGGCGAGATGCAGTTTGATACAGCATTTGTGCCGGAAGTCGCAAAAAGAAAAGATCCTAAAGGAAAAATAAAAGGTGACGCGAATGTGTTTATATTCCCAGATCTGAATGCCGGTAATATTGCGTATAAAATAACCGAACGAATCGGCGGAGCAGTTGCAACGGGACCGATAGTGCAGGGTCTGGCCCTGCCTGTTATGGATCTAAGCCGCGGCTGCAATGCAGATGATATTGTAAATATGAGTATAATAGCTTCGCTTTATTGATAAATTAAAGCAGTACAAATAAAACTTAATGAAAATAATACAAGCTACACTTGCAGAACTTGAACAGACTGCGAAATTATTTGACGATTACCGCGTATTTTATGACCAGGAGCCGGATATTGAAGGCGCGCTGAAGTTCATAAATGAACGGATGAAGAATAATGAATCGGTGATATACATTGCTCTTGATGATAACAATGAAGGCATGGGATTTGCCCAGATGTATCCTTCATTCACATCAATTGGCATGAAAAGAATGTGGATATTAAACGACCTGTATGTTGATATCATCCACAGGCATAAAAAAGTTGCAGAAAGCCTTATAGAAAGAGCAAAGGAACTTTGCCGTGAAACAGGCGCAGCCGGGATGGTGCTTGAAACACAGAACGAAAATCACCCCGCTCAGAAGCTATATATTAAAACCGGGTGGATAAAAGACGACATGCATGCAAACTTTTTCTGGAAATGTGACTAAGCGGTCCGGCGGTAACTGTTAAATTTTAAGGAACTTTTTTTTTATACTTTTGCATTTATAAATTGGTATGGATTATAAAGATTATTATAAAATATTAGGTGTTTCAAAATCGGCTTCGCAAGATGAAATAAAAAAAGCATTCCGTAAGCTGGCAATGAAGTATCACCCAGATAAAAATGCGGGCGATAAAACCGCTGAAGCGAAGTTCAAAGAAGTGAACGAAGCCAATGAGGTAATCGGCGACCCGGAGAAACGCAGAAAGTACGACGAGCTGGGCTCAAACTGGAATGCATACCAGCAGGGCGGTCAGACGGGCGGCGGATTTGACTGGGGCAAGTACCAGCAGCAATACGGCGGCCAGGGCGGGCAGACTTACAGCACAAATTTCGGTGACTTTGGCAGCACTTTTGGCGGAGGAGGCGGCGGTTTCAGCGACTTCTTCGAAGCCTTCTTCGGCGGAGCGGGCTCCGGTTTCGGCGGCGCTAAACAACGCGGCGGCAAAAGGCAGCAGTTGAAGGGTGACGATATGCAGGCTGAGCTCCCCATCAGGCTGGAAGATGCTTATAACGGAGCCGAAACCATATTCGAAATTGGCGGTCAGAAAATAAAGCTTAAAGTTAAAAAAGGTGCATATGACGGTCAGACCTTAAAGCTTGCAGGTAAAGGTTACCCCGGACATAATAACGGTCCGAACGGTGACCTGCTGCTTACGTTAAAGCTGCAAAAACATCCGCTATATAACAGGATAGATGATGACCTGTACATGGACCTGCCATTAGATATATTTACCGCAGTGCTTGGCGGTAAGCTGGATGTAACGACGTTGAAGGGTAAAATCAAAATTACAATTCCCCCTGAAACATCAAACGGTAAAACCCTGAGACTTGGCGGACTTGGAATGCCAAAGTACGGCAAAGATTCACAACATGGTGACCTGTTTGTGAAAATAGATCTTCAGACTCCGAAAGACCTGTCACCGGAAGAAAAGAAATTATTTGAGCAGTTAAGGGATTTGAGGAAGAAGTAAATTCAGTGTATTGCTTTAAATGAAAAGGGCTCTTTTAAAAGAGCCCTTTTTGATTTACTCAATAATGCTTTGACATTGCATGATGTATTCGCTTGATCTTAGCCGGGTAAATTCCATTATCAAAAAGGTATACATCATCAGCAGCAGTAAGCACTCCAACAACGCCTCCTACTAATCCCGCGGGGATTGAACACAATAAACCAAACAATATTCCGGGGCCGAATCCGCTTATATCAGGGTGTCCCCCGTCTGCGATGAATGCTAACGGAATGAACCCGATAAAAAAACCTATTGCAGAGCCAAACAGGTAACCTTTACCAAAGGGCGCAGAAGTTTTGAACACGATCTTCCTGACGCCTGCAATGTTCAAAATCTTTGTTCTGTTTTCTTTTATAACTTTTAGAGTTGAATCTGTATGAATCATAATTCTCACATCAGTCATTACTGATTTATCATTCATGAAGATATCACATTTATCAGTGGTATCTATCTTAACTGCTTCAACTACATCCCTGCCGTAAACAAGCGTATCATTGTCTTCAAGGTCGGATAATTCAACTTCGGGGTTCAATACAAATTTGATATCTTTTACAGGGATGAAGAGATTTGTAACATCAGTCTGAAGCGTTATAGTGTCTGCTGCCCTGTTTATAATTTTACCTTCTGCCTGAAAGCCGTTGTACATGACAATTTTACAGTTTCTTTCAAGTCTTAGCGAATCACCTGAATTGTTTTGTGAGTTTGCGGTACTTACCAGGTTCAGAATAATAATACTTACTATGAGGATAATTTTCATATGTTAACTGATTAATTAAGTGTTAAGTGTGTTTTTGTATCAGGGTTTTTATTCTTTTTACCTTTTGCGGATAAATGCCTTTATTGAAAAGGTAAACATCATCTTTTGAAAAAATTTCACCTATCAATCCGCCTATAATACCAAACGGGATAGAGCCTAACGCAGAATATACTATATACTGATATACTTCTCCACCACCAAGAGATAATACATAAATTGTAAGAAAGCTAACCCCTGCCCCGATTATAGAACCGATCCAATATCCTTTTCCAAACGGGGCAATGTTTTTAAAAACAATTTTCCTGATACCTGCAATGCTAAGTATCTTTGCTCTGTTTCCCTTTATAACGTTAATGGTTGAATCTGTATCAATTACCAGCAAAACATCATTCATAACAGATTTATCCTGCAGGTAAATATCACATCTTCCGGTTGTATCTATTTTTACCGCATCAATATAATCTATGATGCTGAGAGTATCCATCACTTCAATATCAGATATATCAACTTCAGGATTCAAAACGAACTTTATATCCTTAAGGGGAATGAACAACTTTGTGATATCAGTCTGAAGCGTAATGGTATCTGATGCCCTGTTTACAATTTTGCCTTCAGCCTGGAATCCGTTAAACAGTACTACTTTACAATCCCTGCCAAGCCTTAAAGAATCAGTCTGCGAATTAGTATTAAAGCAGTATGCCAGCATCATAAACAATGCCGCAAGAAAAATAATTATTTTCATAGAGGCTCCCCGTTAATAAAGCATATAAGTTACGCCTGCCCTGATGGGGAAATACCCGCTGCCGAAGAACCAGAAGAAACCCTGGTATGTGGTTAAGTTATACTGCGCTTCTGCAAATGCGCCAATGCGGCTGCTTATTTTAAAACGAAGACCGCCGCCGAGCGCCATGCTGAAATTTGTGTAATCTCTATCAGGATTAAAGTAAGAATAATAGCTTGAATCGTAATAATTATAACTGGTGTATGTATATCCTTCTTCTCTGACATGCATTATACCAACTCCCGCAAGGCCGTAGACACTGAATTTTGATTTTGTATTAAAATCACCAAAGAGGAATTCAGCATATAAATTATAAATATTGATATTCTGCTTTTCGGGATCGTATGTTTGGGTGCCGTAGCCGTAATAATATTCATTTCTTTCACGCTGCATCCTGCCGAAGCTGAGATCTATCCTGATAGCTTTATTTTCGCTGAATGGATAGAGTCCGGTGAGCTGCATTGAATAACCCGGCGATCTCATATCCCTGTACCCGTCGTCAAAGTCACCGCCCTGTAGCAACACTCCCCCGCCTAAGGTGAACATTGCTTTCATCAGTCTTGGTACAGTACTTTTGGATACACTGAAGATATCTTCATAGCGGATACGGACAGTGCCTTCATCGGTTACCATGTATACGTAAACGGAATCCTGTTTGGCAACCCTGCCGATAATTTCTTTATCGTTATACATTGTGATGCGGTACTTGGTGCCGGTTATTATGGAATCCATAACTACTTCTTCCTGTGAAAATGATGTGGATGTGAATACGGTACTTATAATGAATAGTGCTGCAAGGAGGATGGAAGATAAATTATTGATAGTCATAAATGATTATTAATTTACCCAATATCAGGTTACCCAAATATAGCAGGTAAATAATGTGAAATAAACAGGAAATGGTATCTTGAAAAAAATATTTTTTTCAGAGGTTACTCAACAACAGGGGTAAAATTATAGTTCCGTTTGTGTTAGGATAGAATACGGATGTTAGCAATTTGGGGAATTTACACAAATTTAACTGTTTTCCGAAGTTTCAGTTTTGCCAAATACTGTGAAAATGACAACATGATATAACACTACAATTACAGGTATAACAAAAAACATCCAGTGTCCCGCAAAGCTGAAAATATATGTGAACAACACTGATAACGCTATAAGAGATAGAGCCAGAAACAGCAGGATATTCTTTTTAGCATAAGCCAGTACTATCATTATCGCGGCAACTATTCCCGAAGCAATCACAGCAAATAATAGTACCCATAGAAAATAATTGAAAATATTATCAATACTTTCTGATACACCATCAACCTTAAAGAAAAACGATACTACAAATTTTAGGGCGAGTATATATACCGGTATTTGCAGGTAGATGAGAATCTTTCGTAATATGTGAAGCTGCTTTGCTTTATTCATTTGGTATTGTGTGAATGCGGATGCTCAATAGAACACGGATGACACAGATGAAACGCTTGCCTTAAAGAGCGGAGCGCTGTGCCTTAATCCGTGCAACGGAGGGAGGAAGGAAGGGATATGCACGGATAAAACAGAAATCAATCAGTGCGAATCAGTCCAATCCGTTTAATCCGTGTTCCGCTTTTGTTTAATCCGTGTTCTATACTTTTGCTTCGCGTTTCTGTTTATTAAAATAATAATACAGCGGAATACCTATTGCCACAAGCAGCATACCGAAGACTGCATTGCGGACATTGTACCAAATGCTGAATCCAACAAAGAATGCTGAGAATAGCACAAAGAATGCCGGCAGTATCGGGTAACCGAAAGCTTTGTAAGGACGCTCCGCATTTGGCATTTTCTTGCGCAGCACAAACACTCCATATGCGCCCATACCATAAAATATCCAAGAAACAAATATCAGCATATCGGTCAACTGGTCAAATGTACCGGTCATAGTAATTAAGCTCGCCCAGATACCCTGAATAATAATTGATGTACCGGGGGTTTTGTATTTATGGTGAACATCTTCAAGCTTCTTAAAGAACAGGCCATCTTTAGCCATTGCGTAATATACTCGAGCACTCACCAAAATTGTACCGTTAGTTGTGCCGAAAGTAGAGATAAGTACAGCAATTGCAACAAATGCGCCGCCCCACTCACCCACTGAGCGTTTCATAACATCAGCGGCAAGGAAAGATGAATCCTTCATCACATCAGCAGGCAGAACGTAGAAGTAAGCAAGGTTTACAAGCAGGTAAACGGCTATCACAAATGACATACCGAATATCATAGCCTTTGGAATATTCCGCTGAGCGTCTTTTACTTCACCCCCCAGATATGTAATGTTATTCCATCCGTCATACGCCCAAAATGCTCCGCTTAGCGCGAGAACTATTCCCCCAAGCAGACCGCCCGATGGATACTGGAAAGCTGAATTTACAAATGGCGAGAAGTTCGCAACAGAACCGGCTCCCATAGTAAGCGCCAGCACAACTATGAATGCTATAGCAATATTTTTTAGTATGGTAAATACATTCTGCACAATTCCGCCAAAGGCAACACCGAAGAAATTTACGGTTGAAAGGAACATTATCAAAGCTATGGTAAGCATCTTTAATCCAATATCTTTAAGCGGGTACAGGTCAAGAATTACCTGCTCACCCCACTTAAGCGAAAAGCCCCATGCCTCCCATTCCGGTGAGAGATGCGGGGTCGGGAAAAAGTACTCAAAGTACCCGCTGAATACGTACGCAATCGAGGCTATTGAGCCTGTCTGTATAACGGCAAAGATTGCCCAGCCATAAAGGTAAGCGGTAAAATTGCCGTACATTTCGCGGAAGTACACATACTGTCCCCCTGCCCGCGGCAGGATGCCTGCAACTTCAGCATTGGTTAGCGCACCTATTAAGCTGATGATACCTGCTATCAGCCAGATAGCGAGAATTATTCCCGGCGCGCCCAGCTCCCCGGACATTGATGCGGACTTCTTAAAGATACCTGAGCCTATCATAGAACCAATTACTATAGTAACGGCGGTAAATAAGCCTAACTTTCTTATTAAAGAATGCTTTTGTTCCATATTTTACGCATTTATTTTAACCCCGCAAAATACAAATGTTTAAATTTAATAGCAATTTTGAATGGATTACTTAGCTTTGATCCTGCTGATTCAAGCATGCGGGTCAAACCTGGCAGGTCTTTAATTCCTGACAGGTTTAGCTTTAACAATTTTGGATGCATTACTGATTGTATTTTTAAACCTAAAGAGGTTTATTATTTATAGTAATTGCTTAAATATTGTATTAATTTTGTAACAGAGCAGCCCTTATAATTCTATAATTAGACCCACATTATCATGAAACCTTTCAGTGCAATATCTTACAGAATATCTGCGATATTTTCTTCTCATGTAATATTTCCAATAGGAATTTTGCTTGTTATAAGTTTCTCATCCTGCACCAAAGAAAGAAGCATATACGAAGACCCGGATAAAAAAATAGCAGAGCTGATTTTTGAAAAGAAAATTGTGATGTTAGCTGATATGGGGCATTCATCAATGCGGTCGTATTCAATACTCTTAAATGTACTTTATCAATGGAAAGAAATTGCCAAACGAAAGAGCTCAGACAGTAAATTATTACTCGTGTTAGAAAAAGATTCGGCTAAGGCAGATAAATTTGTACAATTTTTAACAAACCCGGTTTATGATTCCATTATGTACAATTCTTACTATTCAAATATTGATGATCTTGAATTTCTGACAAAACTTCGTGGATTCAGGATTTCACTTGACAGTACTAAAGACAAGAAATTAGAAATAGAAGTTAGAGGCTTTGAATCTTCTTTTACAGACACTCTTCCGGAAAAAGAAGGTGACTTGTGGTTTGTGAACAAACGAGACAGTTTAACTGCAGCTAATTTCTCAGGTTATTATAAAAACAACAGTAACCTGAATATACTTATCTTTTATGGCGGAGCTCATCTTCAAAAAGGTTTCGTGGAAAAGCCATCTAAAGTTCTTACAGTAAGGGAAAAAACGGGATATTACCTGGCTGATTACCTAAAGAAAGAATTTGGAAATGAAAATGTACTGACAATTTCACAAATAATGAAAGATTCCATTACTCTAAAGTTCACTCCGCTTGAAAAATACTCAGACAAAGAAATACTTGCTGGAACGGACAGCATTCCTGTTTCATGGGATGAAGTAAACGCAGACAGATATGATATGATCGCTATTCGCAAATTGATGCCTTATCCGCCTCATTACAGGTTTAATTTTGTATTCAGCAGAAAAAACATTGAGTATGCCTCAAAAAGACTCGAAGAAAATGAAAACCTCTTACCTGCCTTCAATGCAAAATTGGAATGCGAAAGTATCCTTGAAAAACTTTTCCTTATTACAGGTGTAAAATTTAAAAACAGTTTAGAAGTTAAACAGTGGTATACTCACAATTCATTTGACGGAATCGACAGACTGAAGAGTGACACTTTCAGGGAGGATTTATTTAACTATTATTTTGAAGATCCGAATAACTATTTACGTAAGAGACAGTTATATGAGCTGGGCTTTGGTCCCGGAGTATACGGAAAAATGATCCCAAAAGAAGAATGGAAAACATTTGAAACTGAATTAATGAAAAACGTCAGGTTTCACAACTCTGTATCAATTTATTTACTGGGGTATCCTGATGAACAAATAAAAGCAAAAGAAATTCTGGTAGAATTCAGCGGTAAAGATTTCCCGGATGCTTTTCAATATCTTGAATGGTACAGGAAAGAGCAATATAATCTTCCATATTAGACTTTTCAAAGGTTCAACCAAAAGCCCTCTTTAATAATAAGACAACCATCCTACTTTGTTTGGCATTTTCCCCGTTTTAGGGCACAAATCTATACCTTTTCCCGAAACAACAGGATAAATTTTTCCTGAAACAAAACGTTAAAATGGCGGTTCTATAATTGTATTTAAATATGCAAATGATTAATTTTACAAAAATAAAACAATCAATATAGAAGGAAACAACGAAAATGGGTAATGCATTAGAAATAATCCAGTTTTTTGATGAATCCGGTAAAGAGCTGGTTCACCGCGAACCGCAGGCCGGTTCGACGGATATAAAAATGGGTGCGCAGCTTATTGTGCAGGACACCCAGACAGCGGTATTTTACAAGGACGGAAAAGCGCTTGATGTATTCGGCGCAGGCCGCCATACATTAACAACGGCTAACATCCCGTTCTTAACAAAGCTGCTTTCACTGCCTTTCGGGTTTAACTCACCGTTCCAGGCACAGGTGTATTATGTATCAATGAAGAAGTTCATTGATCTTAAATGGGGAACCAAATCACCTATTAACTTCCGTGATACTGAATTATCATTCGTTCAGTTAAGAGCTTCGGGTAAATTCTCTATGAGGGTTAAAGATCCCCAGCTCTTTATCAACGAAATAGTCGGTACACAGGGTAAATACACCACCAATGAAATTGAAGATTACTTAAGGGATTCAATTGTATCAAAGCTAAATTCAGTTTTAGGAAAAAATCTTAAAACAGTATTTGACCTGGGGCAGTATTACCCGCAGATAGAATCAGGCATAAAAGCTGAAGTTACCGATTTCTTTAATTCAATGGGTATAGAGCTTACCGATCTTATCATAGTTGGTATAGTTCCGCCTGATGAAGTACAGGAAAAGATCAACGAAAGAAGCTCAATGGGCGCTATCGGAAATCTGGATAACTACATGAAGTTCAAAACCGCTATGGCAATGGAAAAAGCCGCGGAAAATGAAGGCGCAGGCGGCACAGCCGGTTTGGGTGTTGGCTTGGGAGCCGGAATGACAATGGCTAACATGATGATGGGCTCAATGCAGCAGAATCAGCAAAATCCCCAGAACCAGCAGCAGCAGAACAATCCGCCTGTACAGCAGTCACAGGATGATGTACTTGCAACCATAGAAAAGCTCGCAAAGCTTAAGGATGCAGGAGCATTGACCCAGGAGGAATTTGATACAAAGAAAAAAGATCTGCTTTCAAAACTGTAATAACAAATTAATAGCAGGACAGACAATTTTTGTCTGTCCTTCTTAATTTTATTATGCACAGACACGAATGTCTGTGCTACTATTTCTGTAAAATATGCAAATAAAATGTACACAATGCGGGGCTGATGTTACAGTACAACAGGATGAAACTTTCATAGAGTGTCCGTTTTGCGCATCGGCATTATTTTTAGATAAACGAAAAGTAGTTTTCCATTACCTCTTAAATTCAAATTTTAAACCAAACGAAGCCGAAGGCAACCTGAAAAGATGGATGGCCGGCAATCACACGGTCAAGGATCTTGACCAGAAGGCCCAGATTGTAAAGACTGAGTTCTATTACTTCCCTGTCTGGTATTTCAAGACCCAGGATTCATCGGGTGATAAAATTTACCTTCAGCCTGCGGCAAGCACGTCAGTATCTGAAATTAAAAAATTACAGATTCCCGCCGGCGCATTAAAGTTCTACGATAAGACCATTCACAATGACGATGAGATAAAAAAGCCTGACGTGCTTTATGATTCAGCGCAGGCATGGCTGCAGGGTTCCGGTGTTAGCCTGGATAGCGTCAAGGAAGCAGCTTTAGTACACATTCCGTTCTACCAGTTCTATTACAATTTTGGCGGTCAAAGCTATACCGCTCTGGTTGAAGCATCATCAGGACAGGTATATTCCAATATATATCCCGCAAAGAGCGAAGCTCCTTTCAGAATATTATTCGGGCTGAGCATTGCGGCATTTGTTATTACCAGTATTCTATGTTACGTAATAGGATTTGCGCTTAACAGCGGAGACATGGAAGAAGCTTTGCTGACAGCAGAGGTCTTTAAAATATTCGCTTTCGGTCTGGTATCAGTGCCGTTAATCGTTATGGCTTATGTGATAGCCAAGAAAGTATAAATAATGATAAAAGTACTTATCTTTTTGCTGGTACTATCTTGCGCAATTTCAGCTCAAACGGAACTGCCTAAGGAATTTAAAGCTCTGTTAAAAGAAAGCAAAATGACGTTTGATCTGCCGGATAATTATGAACTTAAAAAAGACTGTAATGATTCTCTGGCGATGAGTGATGTATGTTTCAAACACAGTGATAAAAAAATGGAGATCAGAATTGATATAGAACTTATCTCCGAAGAATCTAAAAAATATCCAGTACTGAAACTTTATAAGGATGGTACTTATGAATCCATTAAGCTCGACCCGGACAAATACAATGCAACTGAGGCCGGTTCAGGCTCTTTTAAAATTTCAGATAAATACGATATAGGTTATAAACAGTGCTGGCAATTATATATGTATAAATCAAAAACCGCAGTCGCATATATGTTTATTTTTCTGGATGAAAATGATATGACTGATAAGGAGTTTCTGAATTTATTTACATGTTTGAAGTTTAAATAAGATTTCAGATGAAGCAAGTAAGGTTTTTAAAAATTAAAGACTAATTTAAAAATATTCATTTCAATTTAAATTCAATTGGCTGAAAAAGTATTAAAAGGAATAACGTGTCCCGCCTGCGCAGGCGAGCTTGACTTAAGAGAAGGCATAAAAACCTTCAACTGCAAGTACTGCGGTACACTTTTGTTAACCAAGGGTGTTGATGGCGTTGTGAAATATTACGTTCCGCGCAAAGTACAGCGGAATATTGCGATACAGAACATGTTCAACTGGCTTGGCAAGGGTCTGGCAAAGGCACGCGGACTTAAAAACCAGGCGAAGCTTGATGATGCTTTCCTTGTCTATATACCCTATTGGCGGGTAAGAGCCGATGTCATCGGCTGGGTATTCGGCAAAGAACGCCGCACACAAACCGTCAACGGCAGAACAACCACATATTATGTTGATGTTGAGCGCAAGATTCAGAAGCCGTTTGACAGGACATTTGCTGCTTGTGATGTTGCTGAGCTTGGCGTAAGGAAGGTGAATCTTGAAGGCGATGAAATGCGCGCTGTAAATTTTGAAGAGCTGCAGTCAGAAGGAATGCTCTTCAACATTATTTCCTCAGAGCGTGAAGTTACTGATATTGCCAAAGCACAGTTCATAGAAGAAGCTGTTAATTCGATTAAGGTTGACCAGGTTACTTTCCAGCATAACGATCTTGTAAGACCGAATGTATCGATAGTTTATTACCCGCTGTGGGTGGTAAGGTATTTATATAAGGGCAGAACATACCAGGTTGTAGTTGATGGCGAAGACGGCTCTATTTGTTACGGTAAAGCGCCGGGCAACAATCTGTACCGTGCTGTAGCAGGAATTTTCGGCACTGCTATAGGTTCATACCTGGTCACATTCTTCGGCATCTTTGGTATTATCGGCGATGGCGACAGCGCCAAAGCGGCGCTTGTTGTATATGTATTCGCGCTGATATTCGGTATCATAATTATGATGTGGGGATATAAGAAGTTCCGTTATGGCGGCGAGGTTGAAGAAGGCACGGGCATAGTTGCCCCGCCCAAGAAAGGTTTCTTTGGCGGCAAGAATGCAAACACCGTGAAAAGTATGGCAACCGGTATCAATGTTGTTGATGTGGCAAGTATTGCATCGAGCTTTTTGAGGCGATAGCATAAACCCTGAGTGAAAACGAAGGGTCTTATCAATTTGAAACAATATTTTTAAACTACAATTAATAATAATTTTGGGTCTCATTATTGAGATCCTTCCTGCCTGGACTGCCGTTACGGCAGGCAGGCACTTCGTACAGGATAGAATAATATGGAAGATTTTAAATTAATAGCTGTAAAATGCAAGTCATGTGATAGCGGGTTAACCGTTGAAATGAATGACAGCATTGTATATTGCTCAAGCTGCGGTAACGGCTGGGAAATTGTAAATGATGAGCTGGTTCCCATTGAAGTGAACTTTGCTGCACCCCTGGTAAAGGGTGATGGTGAAATTGTTTACAAGGGATTCTGGCTTGTTAACGCGCATGTAAATATACGCTCCAGGGATTCCTCAGGCGGGTGGATATCAAATCTTTTTGGCGGAGCCAATAAGACTGAAGGTGAAGTGAAGTTCTACGTTCCGGCATTCTGGATGCCTATTGAATCAGCCAAGAACATTGGCGTAAATTACACGCTTAAGAACGCAGTACCATCACCGCAGAAGTATAACGTGAAGATGACGGGTTTTAATTTCTCTAAGGAAGATGCTAAGAAAATTGCAGAATTTCTTTTCCTTTCAATTGAAGCCGAGAAAAGTGATACAATCCGGAATATCAATTACGATATTGATGTGAAAAGCTACCAGGTACTTGGCGTACCGTTCTACAAACAGCCTAACGGCAGGCTGAAAGATGCCGTGTTAGGAATAGAGGTGGCATAAGATAAGAGAAAACTTACGATTTTTTCTAATCAGTCGAAAGGATTCTCGAAATGAAGTTAATATTAGCAATAATTATTGCTGCTTCGCTCGCTTTATTTTTTCTTACCACAACAACTCAACCTTATGAACCTTCAGGCAATGTTACCAAATTATTCTTTTTTATTTCACTACTGGGCGTAGTGCTTGGTTTGTGCTTCTTGCCATGGCTAGAAGGCAGCTTTTCCAATAAGTGGAGCAAAGCAATGAAAATTGGATTAGTTCTTACGTTCGCATCGTTTGATCTTGGCTATCTCGTATTTTCTCTTTCAATTTTAATATAAACAACATGAACAATCTAAAACGCAAAGTTCTAAAGGCATTATCCTTGGTAATTGGAAGTTTTATTTTAGTACTGATTTTTTTTACAGGCGGATTTATACTTGGTGAAAGTTACAATATAATTGATCCTTATGCTGATACAGAAATGGCACCGGATTACACTCCCGAGAAATTCAAGCTGGTTAAAGAAGGAATGCATATTAGTGAGGTAAAAAAGCTCGTTGGTGAACCTATGAATAAAGATTACGATACACTTCAATCATTAACTGGTAATTACTATACCCGTGATGGTTATCTTATTAGGAGGACTGATAAGAAATTATCGCTTTTAAGAGATATAGCATGGTTCGGCTCAGAGGTAAGGTATAATAAAGATAGCATAGCTGTAAAAGTTTATTCCCGGTGGTATTACGATTAATATTAATAAATGTTATTTTCGAAGGGTAAATTAGTTTCTATTTTACAATAATTCTAAAAAACGATCAGAAACAGACAACATTAACAATAAATATTAGATGAGACAACTAACGCAAAAAGAAAAAGCCGAACTATTCCTTAAACTTCATCACGATAAAGAAATTTTAGTTATTCTGAACTCCTGGGACCCCGGAAGCTCAAGACTGATTGAAGCCAGCGGCTTTAAAGCCATTGGCACAACAAGCATGGGAGTTTCTGCATCATTAGGCTATCCCGATTGTGAACAAATACAATTTGCTGAAATGCTGGAGGCTATTAAAAGAATAGCCGATAAAGTGACTTTACCCATGACAGTTGATATCGAAGGAGGATTTGGGAATAACACAAAGGATATAGTGAATAATATCAAACAGGTCATAAATACCGGCGTTGTTGGAATTAATATTGAAGATAGTATAAACCGGGACCCAGAATTGCTTGATATATCGGAATTTTCCGAAAGAATTTCAGCGATCCGTGAATTATCGGATTCTCTTGGGATACATTTAGTAATTAATGCCCGAACTGATGCATACCTGACATTATCGGGAACGGCAGATAGCTGCATGGCTGAATCAATAAAACGTGGAAACAGCTATAAAGAAGCCGGCGCGGATTGTATCTTTGTTCCGTGTGTTTCTGATCTAAGCAGTATTTCGACATTGGTAAAAGAAATAGCAGCACCGGTCAATATACTTGCAAATCCAACCAACGGAGTGGAACTTCCTCCGACTATAAAAGAACTTGAAGAAATTGGCGTCGCGAGACTTAGTGTTGGTTCCTCGCTTATGAAATCAACCCTGGCACTGATAAAAAGAGTTGCAGATGAAACCATACAATCTGGTACTTATGATAAATTGCTTGAAGCGTTGAGCCCAATTGAAGAATCAGTTAAAGCGTATAAAATGGCAACTGATAATCCAGAAAACTGAAATAACACAGCAGCATCCCCTGCTATAAAATTAATATTGCTTATTAATTTCATCATGCCGGTAATTTGATTAATGGCAATTTTTGTTATTTTTGTAATTAAACTATTTGGATTTATGGAAGAGAAAACCAAAAAACAGCTTAAAGAAGACTACAAACAAATGAAGTTCAAAGCGGGAGTCTTTGGAATCAGGAATACGGTAAACAATAAATTATACCTGGGCTCAAGCGTAAACATGGATGCAATGTGGAACAGAAGCCGTGTACAGCTTGATTTCGGCTCACACCCAAATGCTGAACTTCAGTCTGACTGGAAGTCTATGGGTAAAGATAAATTTACATTTGAAATAATTTCAGAAATAAAGCAAATAGATGACGGTACACAGGATCTTGCCAAAGAAGTGAAAGAACTGGAGTTATTATATCTTGATGAAATAAAGCCTTTTGGAGAAAAAGGTTATAATAAACAATCATAATTAATCTAAGATTATAATAGTTGACTAAAAACCGATTAGAAGCATTCAGTGACGGAGTACTTGCGATAATCATTACGATTATGGTGCTTGAGCTTAAGGTTCCCCATGGTACTGACCTTGCCTCTCTGCAGCCTGTACTTCCCTTTTTTATAGCTTACATTTTAAGCTTTATATACCTTGGAATATACTGGAACAATCATCATCATATGCTGCATACAGTAAAAAATGTAAGCGGCGGAATATTATGGGCTAATCTCCATTTGCTTTTCTGGCTGAGCCTTGTTCCGTTCACAACCGGCTGGATGGCGGAAAATCATTTCGCGCCGTTGACATTAACTCTATATGGTGTAAATTTATTAATGGCGGCTATTTCATATTTTGTACTGCAAAGGCTGATCTTAAAATTGCATGGCAGCGAATCTCTGCTTAAAAAAGCTATAGGTAATGACATCAAAGGCAAAATATCACCGGTATTGTATATAGCGGCAATCGTCCTTTCTTTTTTTGATATCAGCCAATTGGCTGCGGGCGGTTTATATGTTCTTGTAGCATTCATATGGCTTGTGCCTGATAAGAGGATAGAAAGAACTATATATGGATACAATAAAGAGTAAATAAGATACTGATAGAGTAAGTGCAATTAACAAAATTTACGGACCTTTCGGGTTGTTAAAACCCGAAAGGTCTTTTATATTTTCGGGAACATTTTTTCTCATTAAAGGCTATAAAGGATAATATCAATCTAAATCGCAATAAAAATGAGAAAAATCCATCTAATTCTGCTAATTTTATCACTGTATACATTTACAGCCTGCTCACAGGAAAAATCACCATTTGTAAGCTTTGAAGATTACGAAAAACTGATGGCCGAAGCTAAAGAGCACAGGCAGGCAAGACTTCTGAGTGTTGAAGATTTTACTGAACTAGCTAAGCAGGAAAATGCAGTGATACTTGATGCCAGGTCAAACACAATGTATACCAGCAAGCATGTTAAGGGTGCAGTTAACCTGAATTTTTCCGATTTCACCCAGGAGACTCTCGCAGAAATTATTCCTTCATTTGATACTAAAATACTTATCTACTGCAATAATAATTTTATTGATGACAAACAGAACTTCCCGACAAAAAAATCTATGCCTGAACTAAAAGGTATAAAAGGCGGAAGCGAAAAAGAGATCACACTTGCTTTAAATATTCCGACATATTTAAATCTTTATGGATACGGATATAAGAATGTTTACGAGCTGAATGAAATATTAAGCGTGAATGATACAAGGATAGAATTTGAAGGAACTTCAGTAAATCAGAAGTAAAGATGGTTTCCCAAACTGGAGTTTTGGAAACAGAGTAAAATTTTTGCTTCCCATACAATAATAAAATACCTGCTTCCCAAATACCGGTTTGGGAAGCATTTTAGTTTTTACTGTATCGTAACATTGAACGTAATCGTCTTGGCAGGTGCTTCTTTTTCCCAGGACCTTGCGTAATAGAACATAAGCTTGACTGTTCCGGGCGCAACGGCTTTCATATGCCACACTTCGGCTCCGCCCTGCCCTGTTTTGGCATTATCGGGAAGGTCATAATCCATGCCTGCAACTACAACCTGAGCGTTATCTGAGACCATTCCAACTGACCATGAGTATCCGGTTGATTGGTTTGATTCAAGCGATATTGTAAAATTCTCACCTATTGTCGCCGAAATTTCAGCGTCTTTTTCGGTGTATGTTTTTTCCTGTGAATAGGAAAGTGAGACCAAAGCCAGTAAAAATACTACTGCGGATGTGCTGATTATTTTTTTCATGCTGTTTAAATTAATTATATATGATTTACCCAAATCCTGTACGTTGTGAGACTAAAACTTTCGGAACATAATATGTTCTACTTAAATGCTGTCTGTCCGGTGGGAAAACTGAACTCCAGCCCGATTTCCTCCATGAACTGAAGCGAAGCTATGATTTGAAGCTTTATACGGTCTTCGATCGCGAAGCCGCGGTATGTTTCAACCGTATATGACTTAATATTGAATTTTGTAACAAAGTTATCCAGCGAGCTGTAAGTTCTTAATGAATAATAATGAGTATGGAAAGTAAAATCTCCTTCAGGAATTTTCTTATTCATATTATCCACACTTCTCACCAGCAGCTCTTCAAATGGCTGCAGGCATGAAATTACTATCTGACCATATGCTTTTTCCGGGTCGGTTAATGCTTTAGGCGACCATTTTGTGCGCGCTTCATGCAGATTTATAATCAGGTCGGGTTTAACACTATCAACCAGCCACATGAATTCGTAAGCCAGGCGGTATTCATAAGTATCATTTGTCAAATCACCCGGAAAAGCATGGTTAAAATCAAAATTAACCTGCCTTGTATTCTGTTTGCAGGCTATTATGTTTGTTCTGGGTATAACAATTAAAGTACCTGAAAAAAGATTAATGTATTTGACAATTGAGTCACATGCCATATATGAAGCTATCTCATCGCCGTGTATCCCGCCATCGAGTATCATAACCGGTCCCGGTTTTTTTCCTTTAAATACAAAATACGGAGTTTCGTAATCATCGTTCAAGCCAAAGTAATCCTGGCGGACAAATGTATACTGACCCGGTTCGGAGTATGAAGACGTATCACTGAACGAATACACGAACTGTGATACGACAAACAATGATACAAATAGTAGTTTTAGCTTCAATTAATTTACCGTTAAATTTTAATATACTGTAATATTAACAGTTCTGGTTTTTTTGGCAAGCATATCACCCTTTTTCACGTAATTCAAAGTAATAATAGTTTTACCCTTTTTCAATCCTTTAAATTTGATTACCTGTGTAACCGGATCAGTATTTTTTTCACCGGGCAGGTTATCTTTGCCATCATACTTTGCGACAGAAGAATTGCTATTTGATGAAACGACCCAGTCATACCCGCTATATGTATCTGCTTCCATTTTAACAGAGGATGTATCACCTACACCCATGGAAATGTTTTCACCCTTATAGTTTTCGATCTCTTTGAATCCTGAGCATGAAGAGATGAATAATAAAGCTACAAATATTGAATATAGTAATATTTTTGATTTCATTTAGTTGTAATAATATAAAATTACTTTCTGCTGAGTCCCCAGCGGGAGACTCTGCGAAGACTAATTCTTGTTTAATAGCCTATCGCCGCACCGTAGCCGCGGCGGTCACTGTGCCCGTAATACTTTTTGTTCTTCCAATCGATCAATATACCTTCAACCCTGCCGTAATCTGATATCTGTTTTACAGTGTGACCCTTTTCTGTAAGCTTAACCATTACTTCTTCATCAATTGCACCGGCTTCATACTGCAGGTATTCAGGCTGCCACTGGTGATGGAAGCGGGGTCTATCTATTGCAGAATCAAGTGACATTTTATGATCAATTACATTCACAATTGTTGTAAATACCGCCGTAATAATCCTTCCGCCTCCCGGTGAACCAACCACCATAAAAGGATTCCCGTCTTTCAATATAATTGTGGGAGTCATACTGCTCAGCATTCTTTTGCCGGGCACTATCGCATTAGCTTCATTGCCTATCAAACCGAACATATTTGGCTCACCCGGCTTTGAGGCAAAATCATCCATTTCATCATTCAGCAAAAAACCCGCCCCATCCACAACTACACCGGAACCATATGTATTATTCAGTGTAGTTGTAACACTTACCATATTTCCGTCTTTATCAATGATGCTGTAATGCGTTGTCTGGTCAGATTCCTTTACAAACACTCCCGGTTTAATTTCATTGGGGGGAGTCGCATTATCGCCAATCTCTTTTCTTCTATCCTTTGCGTAATCTTTGCTTGTAAGCTCATTTACAGGAACCTTCCAGAAATCAGGGTCACCCAGATGTTCGCTTCTATCAGCGTAAACACGTTTCATGTTCTCTATTACCGTATGATAATAGTTCGCCTGATCCTTAATACCATAATAAACATCGTTCCTATCGGGAATTGTTTCATTCTCGATCATATTAAGTAACTGAATAAGTGCAATCCCTCCGCTGCTTGGAGGCGGCATTGAATAAACATCATAACCCTTATAATTTGTGCGGAGAGGTTCACGTTCTATTGGCCGGTAATTCAGAAGGTCTTCTTTTGAAATGATGCCAGCACCCTGCTCCATTTCTTTTACAATTAGCTCAGCTGTAATTCCGGAATAAAACCCCTCACTTCCGTGAATGCTGATAAGCTTTAGTGTATTGGCAAGATCTTTTTGAACAAACTTTTCGCCCGTAGAATACTTCAATCCGCCTTTTGTAAAGACTTTTCTTGAAGACGGGAATTTATAGAACAGGTCATAATTTGAATTTAAAGATTCCGCAAGTTTCTCTTCCATTTCAAATCCATCTTCAGCAAGTCTGATTGACTGAGCCATTACATCTTCACGTGTCATTGAGCCGTATTTTTCAAGCGCGTATAATAATCCCGCAACTGAGCCCGGTACGCCGGCTGAAAGATGTCCGACCTGGCTCTTTTCAGGAAGGAAATCACCCTTTTCGTTTAAGAACATATTGCGGGTCGAGCCAATTGGTGCTTTTTCGCGGTAATCGATAGTGGTGACTTTATCTTTTGTTTTGATCACCATGAATCCCCCGCCGCCGATGTTACCAGCCTGCGGGTAAGTTACTGTAAGCGCAAAGCCCATGGCTACGGCGGCATCAACTGCGTTTCCGCCGCTTTGCAGTATGTTCACTCCAACTTCAGACGCGTATTTGCTTGCCGAAACAACCATACCGCTTGTCCCGGTTACATCTGAAGAGTAATTTATATCAACTTTTTTCTTTTGAGAACCTATTAAGGGATTGTTGAACTGCGAAGCATAATATAGGAATAAAACAATAAGCCCTGTTGTAACAAGAAAACCCAGGTTTTTTCTGACCATATAACGTGAATTTTGTTAAGTTACAAAAAATCTTTAAAACAGTTTAAGCCTGATGCCGTCTTTTTCGATCTTTTTTACAAGCTTATTAATATTCAGCAGGGCTTTATTAATATTATCATACATTTCATCTTCATTTAATAATTTGCCAACAGTTGAATTCGAATCATTTGCACCTAATACCAGGTTATTCAGGTTAATTGTCAGTGAATCCAGCCTTGATGTGAGTATTCTTACATCCTGCATGGTTTCTTTTAGCTCGGGTTTGGTATCGGTAACAGTATTATCAACATTGGTAGCAATATTATTAAGCTTAAGTGTTAATGAGTTAATGCTGTTCCTTGTATCGGCAAGCATAAGGTTAAGATTTCTTGAGGCCAGGTTAAAGTTGCTTGCTGCACCTTTAATATTAGATTTCAGGCCGTCATCACCAACAATTGAATTAATATTATCAACTGTTAAGGTCATTTTGGTCATAGCAGTATCCAGCTTCCTGGTTATAAGCTTAACATCAGCTCCAACTTCATTCATGGTACCAATTAAGCCTACAATATCATTGGTTTTTGCTCCAACCAGCGGTTTGGTGATATCTGCGGTTTCTTTTGATACACCGGGCTTAATATATATCTGTTTGCCGCTCATAAGCTCTATCATTGCAACTGATACATCGTAATCTTTCCTGAGCGTAACATCTTTTGAAAGGGAAAAATCTACTCTAACAGAATCTCCCGGAGCAAGTTCTATATTTGTAATTTTGCCTTTTGTTACACCGTTCACACTGACTGGATCGCCTTCTTTGAGGCCGTTCACATCAGAGAAATAGACAACCAGTTCATTGGTTTCCAAACCGAATTTAAGATCTTTTAAAAAAGCTACGCCCCATAACAGAACAACTATGGAAACTACTATTGTTATACCGACTTTTAAAAGAGTCTTTTTATCTTTATCCATTATTAGAGTCTAACTGTTACTTTGTGAAATCAACAATTTTATATTTTAGTTTGCCGGCAGGAACAATGATCTCAACTTCTTCATTTTTCTTTTTACCGAGCAATGATTTTCCAATAGGTGATGTAACTGAAATTTTATCCTGTTCAAGATCAGCTTCTTCAGGGGAAACAAGCTTATAAGTGAATTCTTCCTTTGTTTTAAGGTCCTTAAGTTTAACGTTATGGAGAATATAAATTTTATCATTGGGCAGTTCATCTGCTGAGATTATTTTTACCCTTGAGAGCATTTCTTCGAATTTGGCAATTCGCATTTCAAGCTGCTCCTGCTGATGCTTGGCTGCATCATACTCTGCGTTTTCGCTTAAGTCACCATGCGCCCTTGCTTCGGCAATTTTTTCAGCAATATCTTTTCTGCCTTTAAGTTTCAGGCTGTTAAGCTCGGTTTCAAGCTCATGAAGCCTGTCTTTGGTCAGATACACAAAACTTTTGTTGTTTGAATCCATAATAAATTAATTCTCCTGATTTTTGTTGATTAACAATAAGTGTCCCAGTTTATCTCTTTTGGTTTTTAAATATCTTTCGTTCACTGAATTAGCCGGTATTTCAATAGGGATACGTTTAACTATCTCAAGACCGTATCCTTTTAAGCCTACAACTTTTTTTGGATTATTGGTAAGCAGGATCATTTTTTTGACCCCGAGATTCCTTAATATCTGCGCACCGATGCCGTAATCGCGCAGGTCAGCTTTAAATCCCAGCGCTTCGTTGGCTTCAACCGTATCAGCGCCCTCATCCTGAAGCTTGTATGCTTTCAGTTTGTTGGCAAGTCCGATACCGCGGCCTTCCTGGCGCATGTAAAGCAGAATGCCGTTCTTTTCATGTTCAATTATCTTTATTGATTTCAAAAGCTGGTCCTGGCAATCGCACCTCAATGAACCAAGAAGGTCACCTGTTAAGCACTCTGAATGTACACGAACCAGGATAGGTTTATTGGGATCAATTTCACCTTTCACCAAAGCAAGGTGTTCTTTATTATCTATAAGATTTTTGAACATATGCAGCCTGAATGCGCCATGCCTTGTCGGCAGGTTTACGTCTACAATTTTTTCTATCAGTACTTCGCGCTCAAGCCTGTAATTAATAAGATCCTTAATTGTTATTATTTTCAGCTTGTGTTTTTTGGCAAGCTCAAAAAGCTGGGGAACCCTTGCCATTTCACCGTCTTTTTTAATTATCTCACACAATACGCCTGCAGGGTAATGACCCGCGAGCTTCGCGAGATCAACAGCAGCTTCCGTGTGCCCTGCTCTTCTTAATACTCCACCGGGGAAAGCTTTGAGCGGGAAAACATGACCGGGTCTGCCAAGGTCCTCGGGTTTTGTCTTCTTGTTAACAAGCGAAAGTATTGTTTTGTTTCTATCGGATGCGGAAATACCTGTTGATGTTCCGTGTACATAATCAACACTGACTGTAAAAGCTGTTTCATGCAGTGCCGTGTTATGATTTGTCATCATATCAAGCTTAAGCGCTTTTAAGCGCTCATCTTCCATAGGCACGCAGATAACTCCGCTGGTATACTTTATAAGAAAATTTACAAGTTCCGGGGTTGATTTTTCTGCGGAATAAATCAGATCTCCTTCATTTTCACGGTCTTCATCATCAATTACAATTACACATTTGCCTTTTTTGAAATCCGCTATAGCTGATTCAATAGAGCTGAATTTGAATTTCCCGTTACTTCTCTCGCTTCCGTTGGAAGATTGAGCAGCGTTTTTGCTTTTCAAAGCAGCGCTCTTATTATTCTGTGATCTGTTGCTCTGTGTTTTTGTGCTCTGTGTTTTCGAGTTCTGTGTTTTCATAAATAAAATGTGGCGATCTTAATTAAACGCCACAATTACTTTCCTTAATTTAAAGGATAAATTTATTTCTTTTTGACCTGGTCTGTTAAGCCAACAATTGTTCCGATTGCGGCTTTATCCATTTTAACTTTTACGTTATCTGCAATTTTAACAAGTACTGAATCGTCTTCAACACCTTCAACCAAACCGTGAATACCGCCTGATGTTATTATCTTATCGCCTTTTTTAACTCCTTCAAGAAGTTTAGCGCGTTCTTTCTGGCGTTTCTGCTGAGGCCTTAATATCAGGAAATAAAATACCGCGATAATAAGAATGAATGGCAGTAATGAACTTACTAGACTGGCAATGCCATCTGACTGAGCCTGTAATAATATAAATAAATATGTCAATTTAATATACCTTCCTTAATTTTACTGATTTTATGTACTATGATTACTTTTAATGTATAATGAATACTTTCTTAACTCTGTTTATGCTGTTTTCGTTCCTGAATTATATTTCCCGAGGAAACTTTTCTTAAATTCCAAAAAGCAGTTATTTGAAACAGCTTCCCTTGCTCTTTCAACAAGGTTAAGGTAGAACCTTAGATTATGAATTGTAGCCAATTGTGCAGCAAGCATTTCATCGCACATGAACAAATGTCTTAAGTATGACGGTGAAAAATTCTTTGAAGTGTAACTTTCTACTTCTTCATCAATGCTTCCGAAATTGAACTTATGCTCCAGATTCCGAAGCCTAAGCTTACCTTTAGAAGTAAAGATTGTAGCATTCCTTGCATTGCGTGTTGGCATTACACAATCAAACATATCAATACCGCGCTCAATCGCGTTCAGCAGGTCTTCAGGGGTACCTACACCCATCAAATAACGGGGCTTATCTTGAGGCATGAACTCTGTGGTATATTCAACAATATCATACATCACATTATTTTCTTCGCCTACTGCAAGACCGCCTATTGCATAACCTTCAAAATCAAGTTCTGCAAGCTCCAATGCGGAACGTTTGCGAAGCTCGTTATAAGTAGAGCCCTGAATTATTCCGAACTGAAACTGTTCGTTTCCGTAAAGCGGTTCGGTATTTTTAAATTCCACCCTGCTTTTTTTTGCCCAGTCAGCTGTAAGCTTAATTGAGCTTTCAACTTTCGCAAACTCAGCGGGATTTTCGAGACATTCATCAAGTACCATCATTATATCAGAACCTATCATTCTTTGTATGTTCACAACTTTTTCGGGGGTGAACATATGATAACTGCCATCGAGGTGTGATTTAAATTCAGCGCCATCAGCTGTTATTTTCCTTAAGGCTGATAAACTAAAAACCTGAAACCCGCCCGAATCTGTTAAAATTGGCTTGTTCCAGTTCATGAATTTATGCAGTCCCCCTGCTTTATTTAAAACCTCAGTTCCCGGTCTTAAATACAAATGATATGTGTTGCCAAGAATTATCCGCGCGCCTATTTCTTCCAGCTCCCTTTGCTCAATTGCCTTCACAGTTGCCTGTGTGCCAACGGGCATAAAAATAGGAGTCTGAAAAGTACCGTGCGGGGTTGTAATTTCCGAAACTCTTGCTTTACAGTTACTATCCTGAGAAAGAACTTTAAAGAACATTAAATGTCCTCATATTTACAAAAATACTCAATTTTGTTAAGATAATCAATTTATTTCGAGAATTATTAAACAGGCTCTTTGTGATATTCTGCCAAAAAGAACACATTTCCGTCAGGATCTTCATATTCAAGGAATTTATGGAAATTCGGGATGTCTATTACATCGCCAAGTGGCAAAATTCCTTTTAATTTAAGCTCTTTTGAGTAATTTTCAAGGTCATCAACGCGGAATATCAATGAAACACCGGTTTTCGGATCTTCTGATACTTCCGGCTTTTCGTAACCTGCAAAAAATGAAAACCTGACCGCGCCAGCTTTTGCTGCGAAAAAGTTGCCGGAATCTTCGAGTAATTCGAGTCCGAGCTTGTTAAGATAAAATTCCCTCGCGGCATCAATTGAAGTCACCCTGATTACTGCATGCTGAAGTTTGAGTTCCATTTAGCTAATCCTTTGGAATAATTTAAATCGTTTTGAAAGAAAATATTTTATTATCAGAAGCATAATTATTGTGCCGGCAATATCTGCAAACCAGTCCTGAACTTCAGAAGAACGGTTCGGTACAAAGTACTGATGGAATTCATCAGATGCGCCATAGATTATGGTAATTATTGCTGACCATAGAAACACATTCCGTGTAACCATACTTTCGTTATTCAAATGTATCAATGATAAATAACACAATCCTGCAAGCAGACCGAATACACCCATATGCACGATCTTATCAAAGCTGATTATTTCAACTTTGGGAAGCTCAACAGC
>JAUQWQ010000123.1 GCA_030835085.1 Ignavibacteria bacterium | reverse complement strand
AAAGCCGTATTAATACTTTTTATACTTGCATCAATTAACCGGGTAACCGCACAAAATAATATTGATGAACATAATTCATTGTTTGAGACACCGGAACTCAAACTTAAGGGTATTCAGAATGAAGCTTCATTAAATCACGATGAAAAGATCAGACTTTACAAAAAAACTGATGCGCCAACGGGTATGTTTGCCGGACTCGTCTTTTTGACATTTATCAATCCAATTTTAGTATTTGAAGATAAAAAAATATTCTGGGGCCTCACGAAAGAAATATCAAAGAGCTTTTATCCATACGGAAGATTATCATTTGAGTACTCTTTCCTGTTCAGGACTTTCAATAAGAATCATTTCAGGTTTTCATATAATTACGACCACGTATTTGAGAACAGGAGCGATTTTGTCATTTTTACGGTATCGCCCGGTGCGGGTTATTTTACCGATACTGAAAATAACGGTGCCTTTGTTCAGGGCTCAGGGGGTCTGTTTTTTCCCACCCCGGTTTTCATGGGACATTTGTATATGAAATACCGGTTCACAAAGATTTTTGATAAAAATAAATCAGATATTCACGATATTTCTCTTGGCTTAGGGCTGGTGTTTTAATTGCAGTTCTATTAGAATTTTAAAACATTTCGCGAAAAATTTCGGCTATTTTGATACAATTAGCTACCTTTATATTCAACAATTTTTCATATATTTACCAAAATTAAATATATAAAAGTAATGGAACCACCTGTATCGTATCCTCAGTCAGATTCATACCAGGGCAGAAAAATTTACGGTAAAAAATCAGGCTGTGCCAAATTCAGCTGTGTTGGCGTAATTGGCGCAATAGTTATCCTGGTTATTATAGGAATAGCCGGCTATTATTTCGCTTTGCCTGCTTTAATGCCAAACAGCTTAAGCGGTGATTTTTTGAATATGGTAATTGTACCCACAAAAGACGGAAAAGAAAAAATGTGGATCTTGACCGACGGCTCATTCAACTTTATCCAGACAACCAAATCTCCGGGCAGAACATCGACCGGAAGGGAGTGTTACTTCTGCAAAACCTGGACTTATATAGTGGACCCCGAAGACCAAAAGGTAATTAAAAAGACTAAAACACCGTATGAAGATATTATTACACAGATAGATATGATCTATCATAATGACCAGGTATGGATGATAACACGTGAGTACGGCGAAAATGAACCGCGTGTTGAAGCGTACAATTCTGAAACCGGCGAAAAAGAAATGGATACAAAAGAGTTTATATCGAAATTTCCCGATCTTTCAGAGGGTCTGACAGAAGTACATTACGCCAAAGATGATAATGCGCTGAGAATGAAAACCCGTGACGGAAGGGAAAAAATCTACAGCTTTGAAGATTCAAAACTATACAAGGATTTTTCGGAACTCAACAAGTCACGCAGTAAGGATTCCACAATTACTTCAATCCCTGTGCTTAATTCAGAAGATAATTCATCTTCACCAAGAAAGAAGCTTATCATTGCCACCGGACCGCGAACAATGGTAAACAGCAACAAATCAAGCCTTAATCATTTTTCAAGGGATGAAGAAGATTTTGAAGAAATGTATAAGATAAAGATCGAGCATCCTTCGGAAAAGGTTTATCTCGAGGGAATTTTGTACTACGAAGATTCGGACTGCGCAATAATCATATATCTCGATAAACTCGGAAAGAAAAGCAACAGGTTAATGTCCTGCGTTGATCTTAAAACAGGAAAAGAAATGTGGACCATTCAGCCTGATGAATTGTTCGATGAAATGAAAATCGATGAGGAAGATGATACCTTTTCAAGTCTTTTCTTTACAAAAGCTAATATCGATGTAAAACGTTCGGGTAACCTGGTTGTACTGCAGTTAAAGGGCCAGGGTATCATGGGTTTTGATTATAAAACCGGCAAAAAACTTTTTGAAATGGATATTTAGTTGTTGAATTGAACATTATAACCACAGCTTAAAAAATGAAAAAAATAATTAAGATCGTCCTGGTATTACTGCTGGTTGGCTTAATAGCTATTCAGTTCTTTAACCGGCCCGATATGTCTTCAACCGCAGACATCACCCCGGGTCACATTACAAAAGTGATGACAGTTCCCGCAAATGTTGAAAGCATACTAAAACGTTCCTGTTATGATTGCCACAGTGATCATACTGTATGGCCATGGTATTCTTCAATAGCGCCGGTAAGCTGGCTTGTTGGCGATGATGTTGTTAAAGGCAGAAAAAAAATGAACTTCAGCCAGTGGTCTAAGATACCAGCTGCAAAACAGGAAGCAAGGCTAAATGAGATTTGTGAGGAAATTAAAGCTGATGAAATGCCGCTTCCTCCATACCTGATAATTCACGGGGATGCCAAACTTTCACAGGCAGATAAGGATATTTTATGTCAGTGGGTGGAAATTGAGCTTAAAAAGCTTGAAGATGCAAATCCGGAATAAATTGCATGGAAGTGTAAAATTACATTGATTTTACTTTTTAGCATTATTAGTTTATATCTTTAAATCAATAAAATACATAATATTTGCCCGAAGCAGTAATTCATACCCCGAAACAGAAGGTTAAGATGGAATTCGTTTTCTGTCACAGAAAACCGGAGCGTTCATTTTTCTATAAAGGAAAGCAATTCCCTGTTTGCGCTAGGTGCACCGGCTTTTATTTGGGATATTTTGCGCTCCCTATCTTTACATTTTCTATTTGGATGCCAAGTTTTCTGTGGATATTCCTCCTTATGGCACCTGCTTTGGTTGATGGTCTGACCCAGGCATACATGAACAGGGAAAGCAATAACTGGCTTCGCCTGGCAACAGGCATTCCCGCCGGTGCAGCATGCATGGCGCTTGCTGCGTTATTGGGTCAATGGATCGGTCATTTGATTTTAGCAATAACATAGATTCTGTTTTTTTATACAATATTTTAAGCAGTATATTTAAGTAATCTAAAGGAGGAATCAAATCATGGAACCAACAACACCACCACCTGCACCAACAGATAACCAGCAGACAGAAGATCTGAGTTTGATTTTGAAGATCGTTTCTTTCTGTATCCCGCTTGTGGGAGCTATTTTATGGTTTATCAACAAAGATAAGAATCCGAAAGCGGCAAAATCAGCCTGTACATTCGCTCTTGTTGGAGTTGCGGTAGGTATAATTATTAACGTTCTTGTAACTGTTTTAGGCAACTAAACAGCTGCGGTTTTAAAAAGAAGGGATTTTCAGATGCAAAGAAAATCCCTTTTTTCATTAAATGAACCTTCCATTTGTATTTATATTCTGCCCTTTATTTCATATTTTAATGATTAAATAATTCGTAAAACTATCAATGCCTGATTATCCATTCCACTATTCATTTCTTGTAAAAGATTTGCCTTCTACCCGCAGGTTCTACGGTGAAATTCTAGGACTTACCGAAGGCAGAAGCTCTGACTCATGGGTTGATTTCAACTTTGGCGGCAACCAGCTTTCAATGCATGTATCAGAAAAGGTACCTGAATCAATACCATGCGGAGTTGTTGATCATGTCATAGTTCCTATCCCTCATTTTGGGTGTATTATGCCGTGGGATGAATTCCACAACCTCGCCGATAAACTTCATAGCGAAAAAGTAGATTTTATTATTGAACCTTCTATCCGGTTCGCGGGTCAGCCGGGCGAACAGGCTACAATGTTCTTTAAAGACCCCAGCGGTAATTCACTGGAAATAAAGTGTTACAAAAATCCCGAGCACATATTCACCCTTAACGTTAAGCAGGAAAAATACAGCAGTAACCTGTAATGCCCGCAAAAAACATCCGGTATGCTGATATTATAATAATTGGCGCTGGAGTCATTGGCGCAAGCATTGCATATCATTTAAGTCTGAATGGGATTAAAAATATTCTGGTTATTGACAGCAATCCGGAAGCCGGCAAAGGCAGTACATGCAGGGCAACTGGCGGTTACCGCGCGCAGTTTGGTTCCAGAATAAACGTTCAGCTTTCTCTTATTTCCCGTCAAAAGCTAATTGATTTTAAATACGAACACGGAATTGATCCGGGTTACCGGCAGGTTGGTTATCTTTTCCTTGCCGGCAGCAGTGCAGAAATGACTGCGATCACATTAGCCAATTCAATGCAGCAAAGCTGCGGTCTCAAAGAAGCTTTATTGGTAACGGTTGATGATATAGCTAAGCTGAATCCTCATGTAAACCCTGATAACATTATTGGAGGTTCATTCTGCAAAAGTGATGGCTTTATCAAGCCAATGAACATATTACAGGGTTATGTTAATTCTGCAAAAAATAATGGTGTTGAATTCTTGTATAACACAAAAGTCACCGGAATAAACCGAAGTCCAAGCAATATTATGAGTATTGAAACATCAATTGGTACAATAAAAGGTGATGTAGTTGTTAATGCTGCCGGTGCATGGGCTGCAGAAATTGCCGCATTTGCGGGTGAATCTCTCCCGGTCAAAAAATTAAAACGGCAGGTTTGCAGAATAAAA
>JAUQWQ010000012.1 GCA_030835085.1 Ignavibacteria bacterium | reverse complement strand
GATATAGTTTTCCTTGCGCTGCACGGAAAGTTTGGCGAAGACGGCAGGATACAATCATTGCTTGAGCTTCGCGGCGTGAAATATACGGGCACCGGAGTTACTTCCAGCGCAATGGCAATGGATAAGAACATTTCCAAAATTATGTTCAAGCAGCATGATATATCAACACCCAAATGGTTCATGTTAAAAAAAGGGAATCAAACTGAATTACAGGTTGATGAAAATATTAAGCTGCAGGTAGGATATCCTGCGGTGATAAAGCCGAATGATGAAGGTTCAACAGTGGGACTATCAATTGTTCAGCCAGATGTTGAAGATGTACAGCTTGGCAAAGCGCTTGATGATGCGTTCGCTTATTCAGATAACGTAATGGCTGAAGAATATATTGAGGGCCGTGAGCTTACCGTTGCCGTAATAGGCGGCGAAGCGTTACCTGTGGTTGAAATAAAACCAAAGGACGGGTTTTATGATTATGTGCATAAGTATACGAAGGGATTTACTGAATATTTCTGTCCCGCCGATCTGCCGGATAAGCTTGCAGAACATATCCAGGAAAAAGCAGTTGTGGCGCATAAAGCGCTGGGATGCTCGGTATATTCACGGGTTGATTTCAGGCTGAACAGCAAGGGCGATGCCTACTGTCTTGAGGTGAACACACTCCCCGGTATGACAGAGCTGAGCCTTGTACCCAAGGCAGCAGGCGCTGTTGGTATGAATTTTACCGCGCTGTTAAACAGAATTATTGAGTTAAGTTTGAATAAATAAATTGCTATTTTTACCTTTATGAAAGAAGACAGCTTCGGCAAAAATATTGTTAAGTATATATATCACAGGCGTAAGTTTTTTGTATACCTGCTGATACTGCTTGCAATATTATCATACGCTGTCTTTGGTAAAAAAGGAATATTACAGCGTGTTGAGCTTGAAATGGAAAACAGGCAGTTAAAGGAAAAGCTGAAGACTGAGCAGGATAAATCACTGATGCTGCAGAAAGAAATTGAAGAGCTCCGCACATCGGATAAGAAGATAGAAAAAGTTGCACGGGAAAAGTATAACATGGTGAAAGATGGCGAAGAGATATATAAAGTTGTAACGGATAGTACAAAATAACTAAAACAATTATGAAACTGCAAAAGACAATTAAAGCAGTAATCAAGAACGGTGAACAAAGCGGATATATAGCTGAAGCTTTGGATATTCCTGTAATTACTCAGGGAGCTACTCTTGATGAAGTTGCGGAAAATCTTAAGGAAGCTGTCGAATTGTTCCTTGAAGGTGAAGACCCATCTGAGTATGGGTTTGATAAAAATCCGGGTTTGATAGTCACTTTTGAACTTGAGCCTGTTTATGCCTAAGCTTAAAGTACTTTCCGGTTTTGAAGTACTGAATATTTTTATGAAATTTGGTTTCGAAAGTATTTCACAAAAGGGCAGCCATATAAAGATCAGAAGACTTCATAATGAAGCAAAGCAAACCCTGATTATACCAAATCATAAGCAGCTTGATACAGGAACTCTAAGAGGGATATTAAAGCAAGCATCAAAATTTATTCCTTTAGAGGATTTAAAAAAATACTTTTATACAGAATAAATATGAATAACATTGTTACAACTTTAAAAGAAATTCTTGCAATAAATTCACCGACAGGTTATACCATTGAAGTAACCGATCATCTTGAAAAATTATTTTCAGGTCTTGATGTGATAATTACCAAAACCAATAAAGGCTCATTGCTTGTGAGCTTTGTAAAAGA
>JAUQWQ010000122.1 GCA_030835085.1 Ignavibacteria bacterium | reverse complement strand
TGCGCCGGGTCCGTCCATCTGCTTTTTCGCAAGTTCAAACTGCGGATGCGATGGCAGCCCGGGGTATCTGACCCACTCAACTTTAGGATGCTTTTCAAGATACTCCGCTAACTTCTGAGCATTCTCCTGCGCACGGTCTATTCTTATTGCAAGTGTTTTTAATCCCCTGATAACCAGGTATGACTGGTGTGGATCCAAATTGCAGCCCAATGCTGTCATCATTGAGCGCAGCTTTTTATACATCTCTTTTGTTTTTGCAACAACCATTCCGCCAACAATATCAGCATGCCCGTTTATGAATTTTGTCATTGAGTGCAGCACAACATCTGCGCCAAGCTCAAGGGGTCTTTGCAGGTAAGGACTTGAAAATGTATTATCAACCACTAACACCAGTCCGTGCTTTTTTGCAATTTCAGCGCATGCTTTTATATCAGTAATTTCTACTGTTGGATTTGCAGGAGTCTCTATATAAAGAACCTTCGTATTCGGCTTTATAGCTTCTTTAACATTGTTTATATCCGAGGTGTTTACATAGGTTGATTCAACCCCGTAACGGGAATAATGATCTTCCATTATTACCCTTGATGGTCCGTAAACAGCATCAGAGCTTATCATGTGATCGCCTTTGGATAAGAGCGCCATGTAAACAGTATTAATAGCTCCCATTCCTGAGCTGGTGCCTATACCGCCAAACCCGCCTTCAAGCTCTGCGACCATCTTTTCCAGCACGTTAATTGTCGGGTTCCCAAGCCTGGTATATATATAACCATCGCTTTCACCAAGGAAACATCTTGCTCCTTCTTCTGCGCTTTCGAATTCAAATGTTGATGATTGGAATATGGGAACGTTTACGCTGCCGTACTTATCTTTGTAACCGCCGCCGTGAATAAGTTTTGTATTGAATCTGGTTTTTGCAGTATCCATTTTTTCTTCTTGCTTTCATATCAGTCAATCCGTTACAGGTTGTTGCTGAAAATATTAATAAGTTTATATTTAGATATATCATTAAATCTAAGAAAAATTTATCTGAAACCGGCTTTATTTTAATAGTTTATATTACCCCAAAAAGCACATATTTAGGAAAAAAACAGTTACAGATAATACAAATTAAACGGGTAAATTCCGTAAAAACTATGATATAGGGCAATTTTATGTATGATTTCTATCGATAATATTTACTGTTTTTGACACTTCTTTACAAATACTGTATAACCACTTACTATTATAATTTACCCTCAATCCCTGCAAATAGAATTGAATATTTAATGATTTTTTGCTACATTTGTAATTCCCTAAAATAATTTTTTTTCGGGGCTATAGCTCAGCTGGGAGAGCGCTTGAATGGCATTCAAGAGGTCAGGAGTTCGATCCTCCTTAGCTCCACTTGCCATCAGTTATAAGAGTCAGAATAATAATAATTTAAACATAAGTAAAATGTTCGCAATAGTAGATATTAAAGGTAAACAGTACAAGGTTTCCGAAAACGACAGGGTTTTTATCAACAGGATAAAAGATGATGTTGGCGCAAAAGTATCCTTTGGTGATGTTTTAATGTTCAGCAAAGATGATAAATCATTCCAGGTTGGCGCACCAAAACTTTCTATGAATGTTGAAGCAACTGTTCTTGGTCACATAAAAGATGATAAAGTAATTGTCTTCAAGAAGAAAAGAAGAAAAGGCTATAAGAGGACCAAAGGTCACCGCCAGCAGTATACTGAAATTCAGATCAATACAATTAAGTAATTTCAGTTTAAACTCACAGATAAGTAATCATAAATTTTTAATTTTATATATAATGGCTCATAAAAAAGGTTTAGGAAGCACAAAAAACGGCCGCGACAGTAACTCCCAAAGGCTTGGCGTAAAACGCTTTGGCGGTGAACTGGTATCAGCCGGAAGCATTATCGTAAGGCAGCGCGGAACAAAGTTCCTCCCCGGCCTTAATACCGGACTTGGCAAAGATGATACAATTTTTGCAACAATTACCGGTCACGTTAAATTTACAAACCAGACAAGGTTAAAGAAAAAGATCAGCGTTCTGCCCGCAGAATCCAAATAATTTTTTTGTTATGGTCTTTTAATGATCAAAAGATTTTCTTGAGCAGCGAGTGGACCCTGGTTCACTCGCTTATTTTTTTATATTAGCCCTTATTCACCCATGACACTTAGTCATCCAATGAATATTAGAGTGAAAACAAACAAATTTAATAATATAATTCAAAGAGGTAAGATAAATTGAAAGTATCAGTAATTGGAGCAGGAAATGTAGGCGCGACCTGCGCGGAAGTATTGGCACATCACGAAATTGCAAATGAAGTGGTATTGCTTGATATCAAAGAGAACTTTGCTGAAGGCAAAGCGCTTGATATCTGGGAAACATCAGCAATTAATATGTACGATACACGCGTTACAGGAACAACCAACGATTATTCAAAAACCGCAGGTTCAGAAGTTGTTGTGATAACTTCGGGTCTGCCAAGGAAACCCGGCATGAGCCGTGACGACCTTATTTCAACCAACGCTAAGATCGTTAAATCAGTGACCGAGCAGGTTGTAAAATACTCACCTGATGCGAAGCTCATAGTTGTATCAAACCCGCTTGATGTTATGACATACTGCGCATTTATCAATTCCAAATTCCCCGCAAACAGGGTATTCGGTATGGCGGGTATTCTTGATACCGGAAGGTACAAGGCGTTCCTTGCTGATGAACTGAATGTTTCACCAAAAGATATTTCCGCTGTACTCATGGGCGGTCACGGTGATACAATGGTTCCGCTGCCAAGGTACACAACTATCGGCGGTATTCCCGTAACTGAATTGATCGAAAAATCCAAACTTGACGCAATAATCGACAGAGCCAAAAAAGGCGGCGGCGAGATCGTAAATTTACTCGGTACCTCAGCATGGTATGCACCGGGCTCAGCAGCTGCGCAGATGGTAGAAGCCATCATCCGCGACCAGAAGCGTGTTTTCCCGGTATGTGCACTGCTCAATGGCGAGTACGGACTTAAAAATATTTACATGGGTGTTCCTGTAATATTAGGCAAGGGCGGAATAGAAAGAATTATTGAGCTTAAGCTTAATGATGATGAAATGAAGCTGGTAAATGAATCAGCAAAGGCAGTAAAAGAAGTTATGGATGTACTCGATAATTTGAAAGACTAAGTATTAATTACTATTCATCCGATGACTTAAAGCATGACTGGCTTTAACAGTCATCGGATGAATTAATTTCCCTCCAGAATCTTCTCACATCCCCACCGCTTTTTAATCTGATCCATTTTTTCTCAGCGAATTCACTTCCGTTAATTAGCCTGTTATACTTTGCGTTCTTGGAGCTGTATGTTCGCGAAGCGAACAGAACAATTGATTTTTTGGAAATTAATGATCCAATGCTTTCCCTGTTATTATGCCATAATGGCTTTTGGGTTATTATTCTGTATATTGAGCGCTTTGTTACCCTGTACAGCATTTTTATATAAGGTACATCAAGCCATATGATAGTATCTGCTCTGCCTATTGTCAGATCCTGGTTACGTGAATAATTCCCGTCAATTATCCAGCTTTCAGTTTGTGTTACAGCATCAACTTTCGCACGGAATTCCGTATTTTCAGTTTCCTTCCAGTCAGGTTTCCAGAAAATATTATCAAGCTCATAATGCCTGATATTAAGAATTTTTGATAATCTATTTGCAAAGGTTGTCTTACCGCTTCCGTTGGCGCCAACTACTAATATTTTTCTGCCTAAGTTCAATTAATTTTACAGTCATCGGATGACTATTTAAGATTTTTGCCTTTTTACTTTTTATTTTTGCCTTTTTATAACAATCGGTTCCTCAATCAGCTCAGGCTTTGAGCCGTCTTCGGGTACTATATATGAGTTAACATTCTCTCCTGTTTTCCGCACACGCCACTTGCGCGCAGCTTTTTGTATCTTAATGGGAAAAATAGTGAGCGTGCCTTCTTCATCTATATGCAGCCTAAGGAAGTTCCTGTAATCCTGTACCCGCAGCGCCGAAAATGCTTCATTATCATGCCTGCCGAAAATATTCATTGATACTGTTAGGTATATACCCATATTCAGGCAGCCAAAAAACCAGCCAAGTGAGAATACAATTATAGGAATAAAAATGAATCCTGTATATACATTCTCATTAAATACACTGTTGTTGATATATGTAGCAAATAACCCAATGTAAGCAATACTAAAGAGGTTCATGAAAAAATGCGTTAACCCGCCCAGCCATTTATATACTTTTGAGTGCGTATCAGTGAAAAAAACAAATCCGGCTGCAACTGCGCCAAGCCAAAGCGCCGCAACGGGATTCACAAGAAATGCCCTCAGCGTCTGGTCAAAAAAGCCGCGCACATTGTGCGCAAAATCAAAATGGAAAGTTGAACTCACTATCCATATCGTTATCAGGTATAGTGTGCCGGTCAGTATGCCAAATCCGGGGTTGGTGAAGGGGAATAGAATATTCAGCCAGCCTAACCGTTTTGAAGTTTTCTCATCAGGATAGCTTTTTTTCAGCTCAAACTCACGCGGCTTCTGTCCCGGCAATTGTTTTTCTTCGGTGAGCAAAGAAAAATCCGCACCATGTGTTGGATGCATAAACGCTCCGCCGCCTCCGGCAGTTATTTTCTGCACTTTCGCATCCGTATACTTCGCATCAAGCTCTTCATGCCTGCGGTAATGATGCAGGTCACCCGTTAAAAATACTTTTACCTCAACACCTTTGGGTTTAAGTATTTCTTCCTGCAGGTAGATCAGATCGCTTTCATCATACTCTCCCCCGAATTTTTTATACTTGTGCGCGTAGATCCACACGGGTTCTGATATACATAAAATTACCTTATCGCCTTCACTCATGTGCCCATCGGCAATTGCGCGGAAGTAATCAAGCTGTGCTGTATCAATGTTGGAGTGCAGCTGTCCGTCAGATGCAAGGAGCCACCAGTTGCAGGGCAGCTTAAGCGCGAAGTAACTCCGCTTCTGCCGTGAGAACCACCCGCCGAATCTGCGTGAGCCGAGATCTGAGCAGAATAGCCTTGTAAACGCTTCCAGCCCGTCATACCAGTCATGGTTACCGGGAATTGCAAACACATGCGGGGGATGCTCGGGCTTTTCATCACCAAATGCCTGCTCAAACGGAGTGATCAGGCGCTCTTTATATCCCTGTTTTGATGGCGCGGGATAAACTTCATCGCCGCCGAAAACCAGCACTTCGCCCCGCCTGGTATCATATGAATTCTTCCCGTCAGAAATTGTCAGCTTATTCTTGGCGGCATAGTATGCCACGCTGTAGGTAGGATTCCACCCGTCGCCTGTATCGGCGATGAAATCCAGCCACATTTCTTTCCGTTTGGAATCTTCAACGGGTTCTATCTTACCGTTAACAATTTTGTGATGGCGGGTATAGTTGTAGAATATATTCTCGCTTGAAGCGAGCGCAAGCATAAGCCTGCGGTCAGACTGCTCACCGATAATTTTTGATACTATCGATTTATACGCTGTACCGGCAAGCTGCTTTAAGTTAAACCAGCTTACAGGCGGAAGAAGCTTTATGTTACCTATTTTATTGAACATAAGGGATCAGTCATTTCTTATTCACTATCATCACAAACTCAGAGCCGGCTCCGCCCGGCATCTGCTGGTAGAAGAACTCATCCACCATTGCGCGGGCAATAAACACTCCCCTGCCATGCAGGTCAAGTATATTTTCCTTATCAGTAGGATCAGGCAGGTTATTTATGTCAAACCCGTCTCCTTCATCCATTATAACTATCTTCATCTTATTTTCATCATGCTCAACATAAATTTTCACTTTCTTGTATGTATTTTCCTTATTACCGTGCACAATAGCGTTCATTGCGACCTCAGTCACTGCTATCATCATCCTGCAGTACTCCTCATACGGCAGCCCGAACTTGCTGTTAACCTTCATCATCAGGTCTTCAACAAGCTTGATGTTCTTCTTATCGGAGCTTATTTCAAGAAAGTGTTTTATCAAAAAATCTATTATTTTCTTAAACCTATCGGGTCTCAAAGACCCGAAAGGTTTGTTTGTTCTTTAAACTCAAAAATTCCAGCTTGCATTCAGGTACACATTACCGTTATCGCTGCCGGGGCTGCCATCACCATACCTGTAATAATCATATGTGCCAAGCAGCTCAATCACCGAATTACGCTTCCACTCAGCACGTATTTTCACAAAAGGACCCGTAGTACGCACATAATTATCAAAAACCCGCTCACCGTTCAGGTAGTTGAATTTTCTCTGTTCGAACCACCTGTAACCTCCCGAAAATGTAATAAAATTATTAAAAAAATAATTCAATTCGGAATTTATTATTTTATCCTCAAAATAGTTCACCGGGCGCTGGGTAAAGTCGTTCCAGTTCAGCTCTCCCCGTTCATACAGCTTTACCTCGCCGTAAATATCGGTACCAAAGTGCCTGCTGAACCTTACAATCAGCGAATCCTTGAGATTCAGCTGCCTGAATGAGTAACTCTTGACACTGGAGATAATATCCTGGAAATCGTAAACCGTATAGTTGGCAAGAACACTGAAAGTACCCACATTGCGAAAATTATCCGAAGGTTCAAAAAAACTCTTGCTTGTAAAGCGTATTACGCGGTTCCAGTTATTGTTTGAGCTTTTTTGTGCTAATATATAAACAGTGTGATAAAGATTCACATCAAAAGATGTAACCAGTACCAGGTTCCTTAAATTATTGAAACGGTGAGCCACATATACCAGGTAACCAAGTTCATCCCTGTCATCATAGTTCAGGTCACTTTGTGTATCGTATTTCAGTATCGATGCGCTGCCGCTGAACTCAACCCTGTTCATTAAATTGATATTATAATAAACATTACCGTTAAGTTTAAAAATTGATGAATGATTATTTTTTGTTGCTTCATTGTTTTCTATGATATTAACAAAATTACCGCTTATCCTGCCCGGGTTCATGAGGAAATGTTTTTCATCACGCTCCCTGTAATATGCCTTAATCTGGTAATCAAGTTTCCTGTACTGAAAGTTTATGGCAATATCGCCGGCAAAGCTCAGCTCCTGTATATCGGTATCATAAATACTTGGCTGGGTGTTTGTTGTTACGGGAATGTATGTATTTTCTTTTGTGATCCTGCGGTAATCGGGGTTCAGATTGAAAACAACCGCTGCGTGATCTGAAATTGTATAATCAAACCTGTTGTAGAATTTAAAGATATTCTCAATCCGCTTTTCTATATTATTCCTTATTCCGAATTGCTGAACGGATAAATTATCCGCGGGAAAATAAAAATCCTTTCTTACCCGGGAAAATGTTCCGTCAAATTCATTGCGCGCAAGATTATTTTCAAACGGTTTTTCAAAATATACCCTGCTGTAAACAAGGCTTTTTTTCCTTGGGTCAAGTGTTTCATATCCAAGCCTTAGCTGGCCATCTACAAGAAAATCAGAGAGATTAAGATTATAGATACTGAAGTCACCCGAAAAACTCGGACCCTTGTTAAGCTCATCATACTGGCTTTCAACTTTGTAGCCTGCATTCAGGGTGGAGTATATCTGTGAGCCGTTCACAACATTATCATACAGGGCGCTCATATATGCCATGTTTGAAGATGAGCCCTTAAGCTGAAATGTCCTGTCATCACTGAAGAACTGCCCGAAGTAATTGGCGGAAATGTTCAGTGAATTGCTCACGGCGTACCCGCCGGTAATTTTCACATTATCAAAATCACGGTAAAGGTTCTCATTCAGCTTTGTTACAGAAGATGAATAATAATTCTTTACAAATACATTAAAGCGCTTTTGTTTTTTGTAAAAATTGAACCTTGATATAAGCGCTGCAGTATTTTTGTTGTTATCAAAATAAGTAAGGAGGAAGTTGCGTGTAATATTGGAATCAATAAATGTCTGCACGTCGGTAAAATCACTCTGCGCCAGTACACTGTACGGGATAAGTATCAGGAGGGCAGCCCATTTATAATATTTTACTATCAATTAGCCGGTTAATGCAATTATGTTGATGATAAATTCTTGTACAGCCCTGAAAGCTTTTCGTTAATATCAACAGGTACGCTGTGACGGCTCATCAGCTCTTCAAGCTCACGCGGGTTATCCGGGTTCACTTTGCCGTCAAATGCTATCTTACCTTTATTTATTATTATTACCCTGCTGCAGAGCTTTTCGGCGCTATCTACAAGGTGGGTTGAATAAAAAAATGTTTTGCCTCGTGAAGTAAGATCTTTGACAAGGTTCCTTATCACAAGTGTTGTGTTGTAATCGATCCCGCTCAGCGGTTCATCCCAAACAATAACTTCAGGGTCGTGGATCAGAGAGGAAATTATCAGCACTTTTTGGCGCATTCCTTTTGAAAAGGCGTGCATAGGTGTGTTCACTTCATCTTTCAGGTCAAACATTTCCATGAAGCCATAAATGCGCTGTACGTATACATCTTTAGGCAGGTCATACATCCTGCAGACAAACTCGAGGAAATCGAATGGCGAAAGCGAAAGAAACAGCGCGCCTGTTTCAGGCACATAACCTATCATTTTCTTAACTGTGACAGGGTCATCCTTAACACTATAACCGTTGATGTTCACATTCCCGGATGTTGCCTCAAGCATTCCGCACATTATGCGGATAGTTGTACTTTTTCCCGCACCGTTTGAGCCCAGGTAACCGCATACCTCGCCGGACTCAATAGTAAATGAAATGCCGTCAATAGCCTTTACATCACCTGAATATATTTTTACTAGATTTTCAGCTACTATCATTTACGTTACCCGGATTTTGATTTATTTTCCTGCTGCGATCTTAAAATTTTTCTGTAATTCACCCTTGATACAAAGGGACTCTCACTATCTATAAACCTGTACAACACGTCAGCATTTTTTGTAATACCGATTCTTTTTGTCTGAACTAATTTACGTTTTTTGGCTGAGTCCGGCTCTGCAATATATATTTCATTTCCAAGCAGTGATGCGCCGTTTAAAGCACCGTCAATTTCCATTGCCTGTGTAAGTTTACCCGGACCCGAGCAAAGCTCATAAATGTTTTCAGTTCTGCGATTCTTCTTCATAGGTTCAATCCCTGTAACAGGCTCTGCCGCGCGTATAAGTACTGCATGAGCCACACCGGGTTTACCAATTACTGCATTCACGCAATAATGGTTGCCGTAAGTGAAGTAAACATAAGCAGTACCCCCGGCTCCAAACATGTGTTCATTGCGTTTTGTCATGCCTTTAAATGAATGTGACGCCGCATCTTTATCACCAAGGTACGCCTCGGTTTCGACTATAATTCCTGAATATATCTTCCTGCCCTTTTTTCTTACAAGTACCTTGCCTATCAATTCCTTCGCAGCATTCAAACATGACTGCAGATAAAATTCTTCATTTAACTTAGTAACTATCAACTATCAACTATCAATTATCAACTGTCAAAGAGTCCGTTCTCAATTTTTCCCTTAGCCTTCTTTTTCGTTATCCCCAGGTGTTCATATGCAAGATCAGTTGCTTCCCTGCCGCGTGAAGTACGCCTGATAAATCCTTCAAGCACAAGGAACGGCTCATACACCTCTTCAATAGTACCGGGTTCTTCGCCAACAGAAACTGCTATGGAATTAAGCCCGACGGGTCCCCCGTTATATGTATCAATTATAGTCATCAGTATCTTTTTATCCAGCTCATCAAGTCCAAGGTGATCAATTTCCCAGTTATCAAGGCTCTCGCCGGCAATATCAGCGGTTATAACACCTTTATTCTTTACTATAGCAAGATCGCGTGTTAGTTTTAATAATCTGTTCGCAATCCTGGGGGTACCCCTGGAGCGCTTCGCGATTATCATCGCGCCTTCATCTTCAATTCTTATCTTCAATATTCCCGCAGAGCGGTTAACAATATCAGCAAGCTCATCAACATTGTAATATTTCAGGCGGCAGCGGATGCCGAACCTGTCCAAAAGCGGCGCGCTCAGCAATCCCGCGCGTGTTGTTGAGCCTATCAATGTAAATTTTTCAAGCTGAAGGCTTACACTCCTTGCACCCGGCCCCTGGTCAATAATGATATCCAGCTTATAGTCTTCCATTGCGGAATACAAATACTCTTCAATCACTTTTGGTATGCGGTGAATTTCATCTATGAAAAGGATATCTCTGGCTTCAAGCTTGGTAAGCATACCCGCAATATCGCCGGGCTTTTCTAAAACAGGACCCGATGTTGTAATAATGCGTGAACCCATTTCAGCAGCAATAATATATGCGAGTGTTGTTTTACCGAGTCCCGGGGGACCCGTAAACAATACATGGTCAAGTGAATCAGAACGCTTCCTTGAGCTGGCTATTGATACACCAACATTATTTTTTATCTTTTCCTGTCCCACAAAATCTTCAAAAGTATGCGGACGAAGCTCATTGAGCATTTCCCTGTCTTCATTCGTTACTTCAGGCGAAATTTTCCCTGACTCTCTTTTAGCCATTTATCACTTCTTTTCTTCTATAGTTTTAATAACAAGCAGGTGCCATGTAACTCCTATGGCAATTGCGGCAAGCAGTATCCTTATATACAGATTATCTGTAAGGAAAAAAACTGAAACTGCAATTCCTGTAAGTAAAAAAGCTATCGAGAATATTTTTGAACCGCGGGTCATACCTCCTTTGGAACGGTAATTGGAAAGATACTTCCCGAAAATCCGGTTGTTGTGAAGCCAGAAGTGAAACCTCTCGGAGCTCCTTGCGAAACACCAGGCAGCAAGAATAAAAAATATAGTGGTTGGCAGTAAAGGCAGGAACATACCCAAAATACCGATGCCGACAAGTATAAATCCGCCTATAAGGAAGATCCACCTGAGAACCGGATTCTGGTTGACTGAAATTTCTTCGTTTAAACTGTTTTTTTGCTGATTTTTTAACATAATATTTCCAAATTTGAGGAAATATTATCATTATTGAAAGTCTACATAAAGTCACCTGATTTGGATATGAGAAAAACTATAGGAATATTTAGTACCGCGGTATGCCGGAAGCTGTATTGGAAACAGCTAGTTTGCGGGAAAGCGGAAGTTGAAAGCGGTACCAATTGAATTTTCGATACTTACTTCTGCATCAAGCTGATCTGCCAAAGAGCTCACAAGGTTCATGCCAAGTGAATCATTATGATCAAATTTAAATCCATGAATAAGTCCTGAACCGTTATCGGCAATCTTCATATCATAATACCCGTTCTGCCTGTTGAGAGAAATATTTATATCACCTGATTGAGTTTTATTAAAAGCATGTTTAATTGAATTTGTAACCAGTTCATTGATGATTATTGCACATGGAACAGCTTTATCTACAGAAAAATAAATATCCTCGGAATTTACATTTATATTTACGCCTTTGGTTCTGTCTGCATAAATGGTTTTTAATGAATCCGTGATCTTATTGATATATTCCCTGAATTCAATATGACTCAGGTCCTTTGACCTGTATAGCATTTCATGTACTAGTGCAATCGATTTAACCCTGTTAAGTGTTTCGTTAAGGTGACTGTTGAGTTCCTCATCAGATACTTTGTTAGCCTGCAGCCTTATCAGGCTGATAATAATCTGCAGGTTATTTTTGACCCTGTGATGAACTTCCTTTATCAGAACTTCTTTTTCCTGCAACGAGCCTTTAAGTCTGCTTTCAGTAATTTTCATTTTTCGTTCAGTATCAATGCGGTCTCTTATCTCATTTAACAGAAGCTGTTTCTGTTCAAAAAAATCATTTATCATCCCTGCAAGATGCCCGAATTCATTTTCTTTATTTACCAGCGGCTGAATATATTTGGTTTCGCCTGACGCCAGTGCCTTGTTTATTTGCCTCAGTGGTTTGTTTACCAGGTGAAAAAGCACAAACGCACCGCTAAGGAGAACAAATGCAATAACAAAATTCATTGCCAATAGCTGCATGCGGAACTGCGAGTATGCAGATTTCAGGTTTGTGAATTCCTTAATAGATACAACCTGCGTTAATATATTTCCGTTGCTTCCGTTCAGGTCATAAAAATTCGTTACCTGGAAATCATTTCTCCTGTCTTCCTCAATATACTCCCCGGCCTCACTTAAGAATCTCAGCTCGGTTCCGGTTAATTCAGAAATCCCCATAAGGTACTGAGGGCTCAGCCACCTGCCCGCGGCATAATAACCTCTTGGTTCACTGATCCTTTCAGGATCCGCCGTAGGATGAATAGAATACACGCTAATTTCAATGATCTCACCGCTGTCTTCAACATAAAAGTGATTAAACCTCTTATCAGCGGAGCTTTCCATTAACATATTGACATTAAGCAGAGTGCTATCTATAATCCCGGCTTCGGTTGAATGCGTAAAATATTTCAGATTAGAAGTACTGTCAAAAACCCAAACATAATCGGCCCCGTAAGTTGAAAGTGATGCATCAATGTTCGCATGTCCCCATGCCGTATCCCCGTTTTGGGCAAACAGTACCATTTCATCCCAGTATGTATAATCGTTTGTATAGGCAATAAGGCTTGATGATTTAAAATTCATTATTCTCTGCAGAATGGTATCATGTTCAGTCTTCTCGGAATTTACAAGCTTGATCATTCTTGAGTATTCTGACTCATAATAAAAATACTCCGCAACTGCACCCAATATCATCACTAGTACAATAAGGTTCACAAGCTGCCGCTGAGTGGTATTAAATATTCTCTGACCCTGTATTTTACTATTTTCTGATTTCATCTGATCTTTATAAACCGGTTAAAAAGCAAATCCCCCAAGGAGCGATATAAACCAGGTATCATAACCATAGGTCTGTCTTAATCTGCTGTCCGGGATAATATTATATTGGTATCGCAGCCTGCTGTAAAATCCGGCATTGTGGCTGTATGTAACAGAAGCATCAAATCCAAGTGAATTTATAGCCGTAGTTTCCTCTCCTGCATTTACACCGTTATATCTTTTACCTGCCCAAACAAGGTTAACCGCTGTACTGAAACTGAGTGCGGGTGTTACTTGGCCTTCCCAGCCAACACCGTGAGTGAAAACAAATGCCCCCGGGTAAGCAGAAATATCACAGGCAAATTCATTTTGCAGGCTTAGGGGTCCGGCAGGATATGATAAATTCACAATATATTCCGTAGTATTCGGGTAACCTGTTTCTGATGTAAAAAGATAAACCGCAAACGTGTTTTTAACTGTAAGCTTTTTATAAGTCAGCTCGTGCATAAGGTAAATATCGGTTTCATTGTAAGTGAATGGCTTACGGAAAAATTCATATTCGCCGCTTTCTTCATTGAACAAAGATCGTTTTTGCGGCATGGTAAAATTGAACCATACACCCGTACTTATGGTACCTGCTTTTTCAAAGCCATCATAACCGGCATAAACGGCGGGCTGAAAAACATAATCATCTTCAAGTACAATTCCCCGGAAAATGTACTTGCTGCATAACTCACTTTCGGTGTACAGCCAGAAAGCAGGGTTTTGCTCTTTAATATCAAGCCCCTGGGAACAAATATTCCCGAACGAGATCAACATTAAGACAAATCCGGCAGTGTTCTTCAGCATACTTGTATTAAATGATATCACAAATGACTGCTATAAATAATTATATTTTTATATTCCATTGAAAGGGTGAAAATTCTGGAATTTTATTGCCAACGGGCATAAATTTACTTGATACAAAAATAAGCAAGTGATTTTGCGAATACTATGACTATAATCATTATTTTTGAAAAATTAATATTAATGTTAGTTATTATTTATCATAAGATTAGCGCAGATTATAAAAAACCATCCGTCCTTAATCATGTGAGTACGGTATAACACAGGCTATAACAATATCATCAAAAAGCCTTTATTAAGTTAGTGATAATATGTAAATTTGGAATACTAATTACACTCAAAACTTTATCTTATGGTTTCTAAAGAAGCAGCATTTCAGAAAATTTCGCAGTTAGTCGAAAGATTTTCAGAGCAAATTGGCTCTTACAAACATTCAGATTATAACGAAACGCTCACACGCAGAGATTTCATTGATCCGTTCTTTAAAGCCCTTGGGTGGGATATGGATAATGAACACGGCAATGCTGAAGCTTACCGGGAAGTAATACACGAGGATAAAATCAAAATTGGCAGCGCTACAAAAGCGCCTGATTATTCCTTCCGGCTTGCCGGTGGCAAAAGGCTCTTTTTTGTTGAGGCAAAGAAACCAAGTGTATTTGTGAAAGAAGAAATACCGCCCGCTTACCAGATAAGGCGTTACGGTTGGTCAGCCAAACTGCCAATATCCATAGTAACCGATTTTGAGGAGTTCGCAATTTATGACTGCACCAAAAAACCCAAAGCCACCGATAAAGCATCTGCTGCAAGAATAAAATACCTGAATTACAAAGAATACATTACTGAATTTGATTTCCTGTGGGATACATTTTCAAAAGAGCGGGTTTTAAAAGGCAGCTTT
>JAUQWQ010000011.1 GCA_030835085.1 Ignavibacteria bacterium | reverse complement strand
GTTGAATTTTTGACTTTGAGGGTGAGCGTGCGACCCTGCTTTAGCAGGGAAGTCCCGCTGAAAGCGGGATTAACCAATTAAAAAAGCGGTACAGAGTACCGCTTTTTTGTAGCGCGTACGGGGATCGAACCCGTACTCTCCGCCTTGAGAGGGCGGCGTGTTAACCAATTACACCAACGCGCCTTGACGCTCTAAGTTATATGTATTACAAAGATTTATAAACAATGAATCTGTTGAAATCAGTAACCCATTACCATAATATATTGCAAATATAGGATATATAGTTGAAATCTAATAGAGTAAAATTTTTAATCAATTTTAATTAAATGAATGAGTAATTAAATTCCTTTTTAAAGAAGAATATCTCTCATCCGTCAGAAGTAGTCCTCTTATCATCCCTTAGCATAATTGATTGATGAGTTAACTCTGTGTAGATTAGTATTAATAAATAAATAATTTATTTATTAATCTAAACGGAGCAGATTTGAATAAAGTACAAAAGTCTATTATCGCATTTTCAGCACTAATTATGGTTTTCTTTTTTTCGCACACGGCATATTCACAGGATTGCCCTGAAGACGTATTATGTGCAAAATTTGCATCACAATCGGTAAATCAACAAATGGAACCGGGAACATCCCAAAATGTTACTGTGTCATTCAAACTTTCGAATACAGCGACATGGGGCAACAATCCTGTTGAATTAGTGTATGTTGATACAAGAATGAATCCCGAAAACAATAATGTTTGGGGAGTTGATAAAATCATAATGCAGCAGAGTACAGTTGAATTTAACGGAACAGGTGTTTTCCAGTTTACAATTACCGCTCCCCAAAAGCCGGGTGTATACAATTTCCAGTGGCAGATAATTTCAAACGGAAAATTATTTGGATACTCAAGCCCTTCAACGGAAATAACTGTAAAATAAAACCACTTTTTCTTATTTAATTACATAAAGGGATACTAAAAATAGTATCCCTTTTTTATACCCAATGGCTGCTTATATGGCGGATCTGCCGGAAACTGAATATATTTCAGCAATAATTAACTTTTCAAACAGATAGGAAAAAACTATTACAGATCATATTTTAATTAGATATCAGCTCTTCAAATCTGGTTGAAAACTTTGCGGGTAACACCTCATCGTATTCCCGTTTGTAACTTTTTAAGAGCTGCGAATACCTTACTTTTGCTATTTGGGGGCGGTTAATTTCTATCATTGATCTTATTATATATTCATACCCAGAAAGATTTAACTTATCAAATTTAAGCAGATTTTCAGAATATAGAAGTACTTCTTCATGATCTTTATTATTGAAAAGTATGCGTATAAGTTCTTCGCTCATGGAAACGAAGTATGACCTGTATTTTGATCTTAATTCTTCGCACCAGGTATCATAGTTACCTTCGAGGAAATCTCCTTTATACATATCAACAGCTTTTTTTAAAAATTTTAATTTTAAATTAGGTTCTTTTAATGAATTCAAATGCCTGTATAATTTTTCAAATTCAATTGAATCGGCATAATATGTAAAATCATCACTTATTGCCAGCAGTTTGTCTTCATAATTTATCAAAGCCGGTATTACCGAAAACGAGTCACTCTTTTTTGTTTTACCCGGTGCTTTGCTTTTTTTCAGATTTTCAGTTAAATCTTTATTATTTGAATTTAACACGTTATGTGTTATTTTTATCAGGTTTCTGAATTTAGAAATAACCTGGTGAAAGATATTATCAGCGCTATCTACCGGTGTATCAGGATAAAACATATCGATCAGTTTATCTTTGGTAACAGATCTGCCCGGTTCAAGCATCAGGTAAATAAATATATATTTCCATTTCTTTTTAGACCATGATGAATCTTCAACTACCCTGCCTCTAATCCTGACTTCACTTTTGCCAAGCAGATTGAGCTGAATATCTACCATTGATTCATTTTGTTTAGCCAGTCTTTTTCTGCATTCAGATGATATCCATTCAGAATCCTTCTTTTCCAGGAATGCTGTATTCTGGAGTTTTATGTAGGAAATATAAAGCTTATTTGCGATGGCAAAGTCGAACAACTCTCTGAAATTACACATTTCTCTCTGTATAAATGAATTATATTCCTTTTCCTCAGAGGTCATCAGTACTTCTTTAAGGTACTGCATCGTCTTCACATAATTCCCTGATTTTAAGTAGAAATCAGCCAGATGAAATGATATCTGAATTTTACTGTAAGTTATTTTTCTTACATCATAGAACTGATATGCATTCAGAAGGACGGCTTCAATTTCCGGGTTCTCCCCGGTTTTTATCAGTAAAAGTGCTTTACAAACTGAAAATTGAATTCTCTCGAGTTCATTATTTTCGTTTAAATATCTGAATGCAAGATCATAATATTCTTCAGCCTTACTCATTTTATTCAGAGAATAATAGCTATCGCCAATTAGTGAATAACTGAGGAATATGTAATACTTATGATTCACTTCTGATGCGATCCTGTTCATTTCTTCAAGAAGCCTTATGCTTTCTTCATAATCACCAAATTCATATTTAAATGCCTGACCGGCAAGTAAATACGTTATTCTGAATATTGGTATTGAAATATTTTCTGATATTGACTTTGACTCTTCAAGATATTCAGATGCCTTTTCAAACTTACCGGATTGGGAATATAATAGTACTAAGTTGCAGATAGTTTCATACCTGCCAAAGATCTTTTCGGTATTTTTTATTGCTCTTTCATAGTATGATATTGATTTAGAATAATCGCCCCTGATAAGGAATATATGGCCAAAAAGGTTAAAAAGCTCCTGTTTTACATCAGCAGTACTCTGTGCAGGATATTCTTCTGAATTAATTATCTCAGCGGCTGAATTTAGCAGTTCAAGTGACCTGTCATAATCTGAATTCTGGTAGTATGCATAAGCGCTGAGAAAAAGTAATTTTGCTTTGCTTAAAGGTTCAACATTTATATCTTCTGCATCTTTTAATAACTTAATGGCTTCATTGACTCTGCCTAAACTGATCAGGTTCCTTGATTTGGAAATGCAGCATTTTACCAGGAACTCATTATCATCAGAAACTTTAAGTAATTTGATGGCTTTATCAAGCTCAGGAAGCGATTCTTCAATATTCCCAATGAAGAATTTAAGCAATAATGCCCTTAAATAAAGCAGTTTATATTCTTTATCTACAAATTCGCTGCCCAGGTCATCAAGCCACTTCCACAGAACATCAAAATGACCTTTTTCGAAGATTTGGTGGAAATTATCCTTGATCATCTCTGAAGCTTTTGCAATTTCACCAGCAAGAATAGAATAATTTACTGCTTCAATATATTGTCCGTTTTCAGCAAAATGATCTGACACTTTTTTTAGGAAATCGTTAATTTCTTTTCTGCTGCGTAATTGTTTTAATTTTTCTTTAAGGAATTTATTGAATAACTCCTGGTAACTGTATGAAAGAGAAAGATCATTCATTACAGGCAGATTAGTCTGAATGAATATATTCTGCTGGAGAAGTTCACCTATTAATTCTGAACTTCTTGTAATATTTAGAAGCTTATTACATAACTGGGGAGTAAACGTATCCAAAAGGGATGTAAACAGCAGGAAATCCTGGGTTTCTGATTTAAGTGTACTGAAAATATCTTCAGTAAAATAATTAAAAACATCATCAAGTACTTTTATCTTATCAAACTTAATTCCGGGGAATGAACTTCCGTAACTTTGTAAAATAAGGTGTATGCCTGTTATCCACCCGTTCAGGTTTGATGATAAGGACATAATTTCATTTCCGGAAATGTTCATACCATAAAGATCGTTAACAAGAATACCGGTTTCTTCAGCAGTGAATGCCAGTTCCTGCATACCGATCTTCAGCATATTTCTTTTAGCCTTCAGTAATCCTGTATTTATATCAGGGATACTGCGTGAAGTTATAACAAAATGAATATTTGCCGGAAGATTTTCAAATAGTTTTTCAAATGCCGGTTTCATCCAAACAGTATCTGAAATCTTTCCAAGGTCATCCAGTACAATAAATATTTCATCCTCAAAGCTTTGAATCAGGTCGTTTTGAAAAACTGCAGTAATATCATTGATGATAATTTCCTGATGAGTGTCAAATTTGAACTTTTCACGGTAATCATCAATCATAAGCTGGGTAGATTTCCCGAATGATTTTTCAACTTTTTTTAATGAAAGAACAAGGTAATTTATAAATATATAAAAATTACTCATTTCGGGGTGGATATTCAGCCAGGAAAATTTTACACTGTTAAAATTGAGAAATTCAAGCGCTAATGAGCTCTTTCCATATCCGGCGGGAGCACATATCAGCAACAGGCTTTTTTCTTTATTTTTACTAAGCTTTTCAACCAGTAATGTCCTGTTAACAATTTTACCCGAAAATTTGTATGGTTGAATTTTGTTTTGTTGAAAATTATTCAATTTTTGGTGTTTTTCTCTGAATTTGATTAATTTAGTTAATATTATTGCCTTTAGGAATACCTGATATCCTTAAATTACGGTATAAGAACCGATAAGGTTTATGGTAAGGATTAAAAATATATTTGTATTAATTAAAAAATCAAATTTTTAAATAACCATGTATAATACAGCAACAGCAGCCAAAGATATCGTTCATAAAAACTACCTGAAAAACCTTGAATTACCTGAAAATTACAGATTGTATCAGAATTTTCCGCAATCTTTTTATAAAGTGACAAGAATAGCCTTTGAGATCCCGCGCGAAACAAATGTAAGAATAGTCATTTACGATGTTTTCGGCAGAGATGTGAGAACTTTATTGAACAACGAACTGAAAGCAGGAAGCTACGAAATTAAGTGGAATGCTTCAAATCTTGATGCAGGTATATATTATTACAAGATTTATGCTGATGAATTTGTTGATTCAAAAAAGATACTGCTTCTTAAAAACTAATGTAATTCATTATTTGAATTTAAATAAAAATAAACCATATTAAAAGGAATAACTGAAATGTTTAAAAAATTAAATTTGTATATTTTAGTATTCATACGGTATAAGGGAAAAAATTGAAAAAGTTTATATACATAATATTTATTGCTGTCTCATTTATATTCGTCCGGTCAGAATTATTTTCTCAGCCGGTAATAGACTGGATAGCCAGGTACAATAGTTTACTTGATAGCTCTGATGTTGCTGTTGATATTACTGTTGATAATGCAGGAAATTCATATGTAACGGGATATAGCTATACATTATTGGGTCTTTTGAGGGGAGTTGTAACAATAAGCTATGACCCAAACGGAAACCAGCGATGGAAATCAGAGTATAACCAGCTGCTCGATGATGAAGGTACTGCCATCGCACTTGATAACACTCAGCAGTATGTATATGTAACAGGGTATACAAACGGATTGCTGAATTTAACCCCCGCTGATTATTTGTTGATAAAATACAGGGTATCTGATGGCCAGCAGGTTTGGGCAAGAACATATGGAAATTTATTGGGTGATGATAAGGCATCGGGAATTGTAATTGATGGCCAGAATAACCCGGTGATTACGGGAGCAAGCCAGAATTTTTTGCTAATATTGACGCCATACGATTACGCTACAGTAAAATATGATCAAAACGGAAACCAGCTTTGGGCTGGCAGGTATAACGGGACAGGTAATAATGAAGATAAACCTACAGGTATAACAGCAGATGCTCTGAATAATATAATTGTTACCGGGGGCAGTATTGGCAGCGGTTCAAATGTTGATTTTGCTACTGTAAAGTATAATTCATCCGGAACGCAGCAATGGGTTCAAAGATACAACGGACCGGGAAATAATGAAGACAGGGCATACGCAATTGTAGTTGATAATTCGGATAATATAATTGTTACCGGTGAAAGTATTGGCTCAGGATCAAACTATGATTACAGTACAATAAAGTATAATTCTTCAGGAAGCCAGCAATGGGTTCAGAGATACAACGGACCAGGAAACAATGAAGACCGTGCTTATGCAATAGTGGTGGATAATTCAGACAATATTATTGTCACCGGCTACAGCCGCTCGGGAGTAACAGCTGCTTCAGAAGATTATGCGACAGTTAAGTATAATAATACCGGTACACAGCAATGGGTATCGCGGTATAACGGCACAGGCAGTAACCAGGACCGTGCGTATGCAATAATAGTTGATAATTCTGATAATATTTATGTAACAGGCTCCAGCCGCTCAACAGGTTCAGCCGGTTCTGAAGATTATACCACATTGAAATATACAGTTTCTGGCAGCCAGTCATGGGTTACAAGATATGACGGTACTGGCAGCAACGAAGATCGTGTTTATGCGATAGTAGTTGATAATTCAGACAATATTTATATAACAGGTTCCAGCAGAAATGGTTCATTATTGGGTTCCGAAGATTACCTATCTATAAAATACACTGCTAACGAACTTGTAACTCTGCCCCCGGGTGAAGTTCGGGTACCTTCGGAATCTTTTTTATATCAGAATTTCCCGAATCCGTTTAATCCTGTTACTAATATCAGTTTTGATCTGGCATATGATAGTTATGTTACCCTTAAGGTATTCAGTAACCTTGGAATTGAAGTATATTCAATTACTGATGGATTCAAAAATGCAGGAAGATATACTGTACAATGGGATGCAACAAGCCTTCCAAGCGGAGTGTATTTTTACAAGCTGGAAACTATCAGCATTACAACTGCCGGTTCCAAACGCTATGCTGAAACCCGGAAACTGCTTCTGATAAAATAAGTTTAATTTTATTGCAGTGTAAACAAAAAGGGGCTATTTAAGCCCCTTTTTTGTTTAAAATAAATTTTTAAAATACATAATATGTAAAACCGAATTCTATATTATAACCTGCATCATATTTAGTTATTTTTGAAAATCTTGTTTGCCCATAAAGTATTAGTTTTGCAATAATATTATAATCTGCCCTTGCACCAAGTTCAAATTTATTACTTGCATCATCTTCACTGGGTTTTAATGAGATATATTCAGCATATGCCCTTAAACCGGCAAGACTGCTAAATGAATGGAAAACATCTCCTCTTAATCCAAATGAAATATTATTTGCAGGAGTATAATGACCTCCATATAAACCTGTTCCGAACCTTTGTGTATAGAAATCAAGTCTTGTTCTGCCGGGAATAAAATTCAGGTAATGATAAAATCCAGGGCCGTAACCTGTTGCAGAATCGTTTAATGAAAATGCCAGAAATGCTGAACCAATTAGCTGTGTGGAAAAGCTTAATGATTTACCGTAAACCCCGCTGAATGTCAGGTAATGCTCACTTGATTTAACATTTTTTTTCCCTGATGAAAGCTGGTATTGAAGCTCTGCCTGAAGCTGGTAACCGGTGTACTTGGGGTAATATATATATGATGAGTTTGTCAGCATTTGATACAATTTCAGTGTTGAAGCTGCATTAAGAGTACTTTTAATAACACCTTCATTTTTAAGCAGGGTTTCAAGTCTGGAGAAAAATTCAATTTCATCGTTATCTTTATACTTAGCGTTAAATTCTCCGTTAATTCTAAGATCCAGCAGGTTGGCTAATTTCAGCATTCCTTCAGGTGATAGTTTTTTATCCGTTATCCCTGATCTAAGCAGGTATTTTTGCATGTCTTCTGCTATAATGACTCTGTGAAGATTAAAAATACTTCCATAACCGGCGGCAACCCAGGCGTAAGCAGGAAATTCAGCATCATTATTTACATTACCTGATTTTTCTTTGTAATAATCCGCTCCTACAGAACCTGAACCGTAAAATTTACCAGGCATAAAGTAATAAGACATTCCTCCATAAATACTCCCTCCATAAGATGAATTTGTTACTGAAGTATCATTAACTTTTATTTCTGAGGTATTGATAAATAGGTCACTGTAACCTCCAATTAGTTGTTGCGGAGTAAATTTCCAGTAATTGAAATACCCATCTATGTTAAAAGTAAATGAACTGTTTTTACTATCAGCTGCGTTATATCTGAATAATGGATTTCCGGAAATTATAAGCCGTTTTCCTTCGGATAATACCGGGGATTTATAGGTATTGAAAATACTTTGTGTGTATAAAATATCAGCATATAAAAATAAAATTAAACTCAGAAGAATAGATTTTTTCATTATTTTCTAAATGTAATTATTCCTGAAATAATTTGTTTTTAAATATTACAGTAACAACATAATAACTTCTGTCATATATAAAATATGATATCAGTCATTTTGTGAAATGATTTATAAATTTTGAGATATTATTAAGGATGGAATGAAGTTCGAGCCGAAGAAATTTCTCAGTTAAATCTTATGCGTGCATCAAGTATTGTGCACTTTTCCTTTTCGTTAAAGAATACAAACGGATTCAGGTCTATTTCAATGAATTCCGGAAAATCACAACTCAATTGTGAAAGCCTTAACAGGCTTTCCTGTATATACTTAAGGTCAACAGCTTTTTTACCTCTTACGCCGCTAAGCATTTCAAAGCTCTTTATAGAGCGGATCATAGTGCCTGCTTCTGCACCGTTAATAGGTACAAGCTTAAAGTTAACATCCTTGAAAACTTCTACAAAAATTCCGCCCAGACCAAACATAATCATACTTCCTGCTTTTTCATCTTTTGTAATACCAAGTATTGTTTCAACACCGCCTGAAACATAAGGCTGGATCATGAATTTTTCAAGAAGATGTTCTGCCCTGTGATTTTTCAAATTTTCAATGATCCTGTCCGCTGATCGCAGTAATTCATCTGAATTATGAATGTCCACTTCAACGCCTCCCATATCAGACTTGTGAATTAGCTTTTTCCCCACAGCTTTTAAAACTACCGGGTATTTAATCTTATCAGAGATCTGGATAAGCTCAAATGTGTTTTTAGCAAACACAGACTTAACTATAGGTAGACCGTAAGCTTTCAGGACACCTGAGACATCTTCAGAATTTAAGTATACTCCTTTTTTCCCTCTGTATTTACTGATAATTTTTTTTACAGCCTGTTTATCTGTGTCAAATTCAATGTATTGACCCTCGGGGTGCTCTTTCCATTTTTTATATGATAACATCCGCGAGATCGCTCTTGCAGCATTTTCGGGGAAACGGTATATGGGAGGATGAACTGGATTCACTTCCTTGAGCCTGGGAATTACATCATCCTGAGACATCATTACAAGCATTACGGTTTTTTGCGTATTTTTTGTTGCTTCACAAATAGCAGAAGCAATACCAAGTGTATCAAGCATTAACGGGGGACCCACAACCACAATAAGTGAATCAATGTTGTCATCATCCAGAATAAGCTTCGAAACTTTTGCGTATATATTTGCATCAGCAGGAGGAAGTACATCCACAGGATTAAATACAGATGCCTCCGAAGGAGCGATTTTTTTAATTGCAGCCTGTGTTTTTTTACTCAATTCCGGGATAGTTAAACCCCAATTTGCACATTCATCTACAGCCAGTATAGCGGGACCGCCTGCATTTGTCAATATGCCAACACGGTTTCCTTTAGGCAGATTTGCCATATCTAAAGCGCGGGCTATATCAAACATTTCATCTGTAGTATTAACTCTTATTACACCGCTTTGCTCTAAAAAGGCATCGACAACTGCATCACTGGAAGCAAGTGCACCAGTATGCGATGATGCTGCTTTCATTCCGGCCTTTGTTCTGGCTGATTTTATTACAATAACCGGTTTGGTTTTGGTAATTTCCCGGGTCAGCTCCATAAAATGTCTCGGGTTGCCAAATGACTCCAGGTAAAGCGTAATAACTTTTATATCATCATTATGCCACCAGTAATCCAGTATTGTATTGCCGGAAACATCAGCTTTATTACCGATACTTATAAATTGGGCAAGCCCTATGTCATTTTGCTGAACTGTTTTCAATACTGCTGCGCCTAAGGCTCCGCTTTGAGAAATAAATCCAATACCGCCGGCAATTGGAGTGCCCTGTACGAATGTACAATTCAGTTTCACTGCAGGATTTGTATTTATCAAACCCATACAATTCGGGCCTATCAAACGCATTTTATACTTTTTGATCTTTGCTGTCAATTCTTTTTCAAGTGAAACCCCATCTTTGCCGGTTTCTTTAAAACCGGCGGTGATTACAACAACTGAACTTATTTTTTTCCTGTAGCAATCATCAATGGTATCAAGCACAAGCTCCTTTGGTACCATTATTACTGCAAGATCGACTTCATCCTGAATGTTTTTTACATTCGGATAAGCTTTAATAGAGTGAACTGATGCTGCCTTTGGATTAACGGGATAAATACATCCTTTATATCCGTATTTTACAAGATTATTTACAAGCTCATAACTGAGAGTGCTCTCTTTGGATGAAGCGCCAATAACTGCAATTGAACCCGGGTAAAAGGTTTTATCAAGTGGATTACGCATAGATTCCTGGAATTTGTAATTATTTTATTTTATAATTTCTGCTTCGTAACCGGCGCCAATAACTGCATTTAATATTGATTGTTCGTCGGTTTTTTCGTCATCATATATTACTGTAATGATCTTGGTTTCAAGATCTATTTCAAGTTTTTTTATTCCTTTGAGCTGGTCGATGGATTTTGTGATACTTCTTTTGCATGCGTCACAGCTCATTTCTGTGCATTTGATCTTTACGGATCTTTGTGTTACTTCGGTTTCTGTCAGTGTCATATGTTTTGGTAAATTAATGTTAATAATTTCTGGATAAGCTGAACCTGTAAAAATTATTGATACAAAAACGATAATTAAAAATTTCATTTTATAGTTGGTATATAATATGTGAAATTAATGTTAAATGTTGTGGAACCCTGTGCATTCATTCCCATATCATCTCCGGGTAACCCCGTTTTTACAGATGTGGTTATCCTGAACGGTACCCAGGGATAATATGTATAAGCCAGCACTAAAGCTGAGCTTCTTTCATTTGAGTTATCAATTGCTGCCCCATTGAGTTTGTAATTATTCTGTAAGAATCCCGATGCAGTGAGTGAAACTGAATGAAAGCTGTTAATTATGTAATTTGCTGTCAAAGAATAATTGAATTTTTCGCCTGCTTGCTTTCGGTAATCATAAGTAATAGGCTCTCCAAAATAGCTGGAGTATTTCTTCTCAAAACTATGCTGCCAGCTGAAATCACCAAGTATCTGAAGTTTTGAACGGATAATTGTTTTAGTGACTGAAATTCCAAGTGTAGTTGAATAAAATCCTTTTCCAGTGATATCAACATCATTTTCAGCATTCTCTTCAGATTTTCCGGTTGGCAAATTGAGTCCGAAGGTAATAGCCAAATAGGGAAGTGTTTTATCAAGTTTCAGTTTCTTGCCTTCTTTCTTAGGCTGGAATTCATGGAACAGTTCAAACCTGCCGCCGATTACCAGATCGCCAATACCTGAGCCGTTTTGCTTCAATCCCGGAATATTGCTGTTGTTAAAAACAAAAGGTAATGATATTGCGAATTGTATATGACGGTTCAGCCGGTAAGCTGAGTTCATGGCAATTTTGAACTGGCTTTGTGAATAATTGTTAGAAAGCCACTTGCCGTCTTTATCCCAAACACCATTGAACTGGTCGCGGGAGAAACCAATATTAAACAATGCCAGACCATCAAGTGAAAGCACAGCAAGATCACCCGTACCGCCTCCGCAGCTATTGCATGTATAAACGGGTGATTCAAACAATATAATGCCGGTTAAAATTATCAGTATTACTTTCATCTTAATTTACCTGTAAAATGAATTTTGGAGCCGGGGTAGGGGTTATAAAATTACCGTTTACTTTTATTGAATCATATAAAAACCATTCCCCTGGCATATTAAAATTAACGGTACCTTTATATCTGCCGTTCGAGATCCAGGTTGGGTCAATATTATTACTGGTTCCATGCCCCATTGTCTCCATCCATGGTCTAATAAACATTTCAGCATTATTGATCTCGGTATAGTTAGTTAAATCAGATGTTTCATGCAGCATAACATCCAAATCGTTCAAACCAACTACCGGGGCAGATGGTGAAATTAAAGTAAGAAAATATGTTCTTTCGGTTATGGAATTACCCCAACCGGCAATTTTTGTTGTTGATGAATAGACCAGATCAATTATAGAAGAATCCGAATAATAAGTATCATTGCAGTTAAAATCCGCAGCCCAGAATGCAGCTGTATCATACATGATAAAAACTGCATAACCGGTGTACATACCTTTATCATTATCGTAGATATATTTTTCAGGGACAGGAATTGAGTGGCTTGGTCCGCCTATACCATGATACATAGTTGGTTTAAATTTCACGTAGCCCTGGTTTTGCTCAGCGCTGTTAACGTATACTTTAAAGCCAAGATTATTATAACCATATAAGAAATTTGTACCTGAAGTACTGTACACTTCAAACTTAGTTGAACCGTTTTCTGTTGTGAAGATCCTGACATAATCTGACGGTGCAGAAGGATTATTAACTACAGGATTATCATTACCGCAATGATAAAAAATTGATAAAACAATGAACAGGATGAAGTAATTTTTATTCATTTTTGTGTTTCCTCTGATACAATAATGAGGATAAAATTCATTTTGTCAAATGACATAAGTCAATTAAATCAATAAATAATATGATATATAATATATTGTTTATAAGTAAATTAAAATAAAAAACCCGGTAAAAACCGGGTTTTTTATTGGTATATATCATTAATTTCTAGAAAGCTTCCCCTAAACTTATCATTTCTTTTTCGACAAGTTCCGCGCCCCTGTTTAATGCTGCTTCGTTAATTGGGAGGAGATTGTGATATCTATCCGGCAAAACTTTTTTTAAAGCTTCCATAATGGATTTTATTTTAACAACCGGTTTTCTTTCAAGATATGCTCCAAGCATTATCATATTCAATATCTTGCTGTTCTTCATTTTCACAGCTTCTGTTGCAGCAGGTATCCCGAAGATCTCTATATCGGTACGTGTGCAGGGTTTAAAAATATTAGATGATTCATAAATTATTAAACCGCCGGGTTTAATTTGTGATTCAAATTTATCCATTGAAGGCTGGTTCAGAATAATTCCTGAATCAAATTCAGAAATTATTGGTGAGCTTATCTTTGTATCAGAAAGGATCGCGATACAGTTTGCAGTTCCTCCGCGCATTTCAGGACCATAAGAGGGCATCCAGGAAATCTCTTTATCTTCTACCATACCTGCATATGCAAGTGTCATACCCATTGAAAGGACTCCCTGTCCTCCAAATCCGGCTACTATGAGTTCTTCTATCATGATTATTTTACCTCCTCCAGTAATTTCAGGTCTTCACCCTTGGGCAATTTAATATCACCAAGCGGGAAAGTTTTTATCATTTCATCGTCTATATATTTGCTGGCTTCAATTGGTGTCATTTTCCAGTTGGATGGACAATTACCGATTATTTCTACAAAACTGGTTCCTTTTTTCAGTTTCTGATACCTGAATGCATTCATCAAAGCCTTTTTAGCTTTTCTGACTGCAGTAGCTGAATTAACAGCCTGCCTGGTAACATAAAAAGCTCCGGGTAAATGACTGATAAGCTCTGATACCCTTATCGGTTCACCATATTCCATTACATCCCTGCCAAACGGACTTGTTGTAGTTTTCATACCTACCAGACTTGTAGGGGCCATTTGTCCGCTTGTCATACCATATACTGCATTGTTCATAAATACAATTGTAATATTTTCACCGCGGTTTATTGTATGCAGAGTTTCAGCAATTCCAATTGCAGCTAAATCGCCATCACCCTGATATGTAAAAACATACCTGTCAGGCATAAGCCTTTTTATGCCTGTAGCTGTAGCACAGGCTCTGCCGTGAGCTGCTTCAGACATATCTATATCCATATAATCATATGCAAAAACCGCGCATCCAACAGGGGCTACACCGATTGTCTGTTCCTGTATGCCCAGTTCATCAACAACTTCCATCACAAGTTTATGAACCAGACTGTGTGCGCATCCGGGGCAATAGTGCATGCTTACATCCACCAGTGTTTTGGGTTTATGATAAACCATTTCATATTCTTCGTCCAAACATCTTGGTTTATCCGGTATTACTGTTTCGGTAATTTCTTTTTCAGCGGTTGTTTTATCATCTGATTCTTCTTTTGCAGAGATCAGTTGTTCATCAACCAGCAAATGTTCTTCAGAGCGCATGATTTTTCTTAATTAAATTTTCCAATTTATTTACTATTTCATCCGGGTTTGGTAACATACCGCCAAGTCTTCCGTAGAATTCTACAGGTACTTTGCCGTTAACAGAAAGCCTTACATCTTCAACCATCTGGCCTGCATTTAATTCAACAGTAAGCATAAGTTTCATGCTCTCAGCTAACTTATTCAGCTTTTCTGTTGGGAACGGGAATAGAGTTATCGGTCTGAGTAAACCGACTTTAATGCCTTTTTCGCGGGCAATGTTAACTGCTTTATGACAAATTCTTGCACATAGTCCGTAAGCCACCATAAGGTATTCAGCATCACCTGTATTAATTTCTTCAAATCGCACTTCATTTTTCTTAACTTCTTCATATTTAGCTATAAGTTTTTCATTATGTTTTTCAAGCATTTCCGGTTTAATATGTAAAGATGTAATGTAGTTCCTCTCTCGTGTTGCCGGTTTGCCAACAGTTGCCCAGGGTTTATCAACTTTGCCGGGTTTGAATTTACCAAAAGTGACTTTTTCCATCATCTGTCCAATTGCACCATCACTTAGTATCAAAACCGGGTTTCTGTACTTATCTGCCAGATCAAATCCCAGGAAAACGAAATCAGCCATTTCCTGAACTGATGAGGGAGCAAGAACAATAAGCCTGTAATCACCGTGTCCGCCGCCTTTAGTTGACTGGAAATAATCGCCCTGGCCAGGCTGAATTGTACCAAGTCCCGGACCCGCACGGTTTACATTAACTATGAGGCAAGGCAGTTCTGCACCTGCAATATAAGATATACCTTCCTGCATCAAGCTAATGCCGGGTGATGATGAGCTTGTCATTGAACGGAATCCTGCACCGGCTGCGCCGTATATCATATTGATAGAAGCGACTTCACTTTCTGCCTGCAGAACAACTCCTCCGCGTTTAGGCATTTCTTTGGCTAGATATTCCAGTACTTCTGACTGTGGTGTTATGGGGTAACCAAAATATGCATCACAGCCTGCCTGAATAGCGGCTTCTGCCAATGCTTCGTTACCTTTCATTAATTTAGTTTCCATCTTCATAAAATTTAAAATTATATTTTTCTAAATATAGTCCATGTGACTTAAGTCATCATAAGCGGGTGATGTAATAATTGCTTTGATCTCTTCTTTAATATTCTTTGGTGTAATATCTTCACGTTTTGCGTTCTTTTTTGGATTCGTTCTGTATACTGTGATAATAGCATCAGGACATACCAATGCGCAGTTTACACATCCTGTGCAAAGGTCGTTATTAGCAATTATATACCTGTATCCTTTTATGTTTATAGTATCAGAAAGAGTTAATGCATTTTCTTTGCATGCAGTTCTGCAAAGTTCACAGCCTTTACATTTTGAAATTTCTATTTCCACCATGCCTTTAACTTTTCTTTCTTTTACCGGGGAAATTTTTTCAGGTGATTTAGCAGTTGTTTCCATTTTTGTGATTTTAAATGGTTAGAAATTATACAAAAATGCCACAGAAAGCCCCAAAATCCTATTACCTGTATCATATGAAAATATGATATTTATCACAAAATTTGTGTTTAATTCTTGAAATTTAGCGTGATTTATACCGGGCGGGAAAAAATAATGGGACCCGGATATGAGTCCCATTAATTGAAAGGTTGTACCTTATGAAAAGAAAGACCGGGATTCCGTATTATAGATCAGTTCGCATTTGAACCAGGCTTTTTTTCCGGAAAAGTCATCTCAACCCATTGTATGACTTATAGTAGATTTTCTTAGAGTTATTTTAATTTAATTATTAAATATACCCGTTGAAGCCTTTTTCGCTCGTTTAAGAGAGCATTTCTTTCAGAATTTCCACGTTCTTTCCTGCGTTACAAAGATGATAAATTTAATAGCTGAAAAAAATAACCTGTATCATTTTGAATTATGATTTTTATCCGTTTTCATGAGAACGTATCTGATCACCGGAAATGTATTTACCTTTTTCTGCCTCTGCCTATTCCAAGCGGCTGCTCTTCCTCCTCTTTATATTCTATCAGGAATGATAACAATAACCATAGTACTCCAATTGCGGATATAAAAATACCGTAATCAGCATTCAGAAGAATGAGAATTATTCCTAATATAATAAAGAAAGAAGGGAATACGATCGACAAAAATAATGTGCGCATAATAACCTCCTCTAATTTGTTATTATTCTTACATTATAAAACATAAAACAGAATTATAAAGTTCTTAAAAATACCGGGTCATTTTTAATAATAAGCTTCTGAGTTTTTATGATTTAGTTCTGTTAACAATTGAAAAAATATTACCAGATAGCCAAAAAACCGCCTATTAATGTTATAGATATCAACTGGTAAATAATGAAAAGAAAATAAAGCATCTTAGGGCGGCTTTCATACATATAACCGGGAATGACCGTCGTAACAACAAATCCAAGCCATACCCAGAACCCAATCATTACTCCCTCCGAAAAAGTATTCACCATACTGAATTTGATAAGGTGCGCCAAAACATAAGCGAATACAAGTGAGGCGATGGTGTTTACAACGTAGGTTAATCCCATTGCGGAAGATGAAAAGCCCTGCTTAAGATCTTCTTCCGTTTTACCCATTGAGCGCATCCATAATTTGCCAGTTACAAGGGGAGAGTACCACAGGGCACCAAGTACCATATTAATTACGCCGGCAATAATAACCGGAACCAGATTCAGATTTGGATCAGGCATAGTTTTAGTTATTTAAGTTCAATATCTTAATTTACCTGTTAAATTGTAAAAGTACTATATAAAAAAAGACAGCATTTTGCTGTCTTTTAGCTGTTGCCCGACTAGGGGTCGAACCTAGACTTTCCTGATCCAGAATCAGGCGTGTTGCCAGTTACACCATCGGGCAGAATTGGAACATAATTAAGAACATTTGAAACTTTGAAATCATACTAAAATGGCGTGTTGAATCCGGCGCTAGCCGGATGAAATCCCGCTCTGCGGGATTGCCAGTTACACCATCGGGCAATTTTTAATACCTGCAAATATAACAATTTTGATTTTTGTTGTAAAGGTTAAAAGAAAATTCCCCGAATTAATACAATAACCCGCTTTTTCAGCTTATAACAATACATTTACAAACGGTTACATTAAAACAGGAACACAAGAGCCTGAGGTTTGTTTCAAGAGGTATATCGGAGAAGTTCATCTCCGGACATTTTATAAATCCTCTAAAAGGAGTAATTACAAATGATTAAAAAAACCATCTTAGCTGCATTCATAATCTTTGCAGCAATTTCCGGTCAAACGGCAAATATTTACAGCCAGGAGGATAACCCCGGTTCAATAAAGATCGTTATTCCGGATATATCGATCGGTAATGCCGATGGATATGATTATGAAGGATACGATAAATATGGGTATGACAGGCAGGGTTACAACAGAGAAGGTTATAACCAAAAAGGATATAACAGGGAAGGCTATGACAGGAGCGGGTATGACCAATACGGATATGACAGACAGGGTTATAATGTTAACGGATATGACAGGAATGGTAACTACAAATACAATACACAGTATTATGAAAAAGAAAAGAAACATAAACACCATGACAACGGCAAACATAAAGGGTGGTATAAAAACAAAAAGAATAAACACAACGATAATCACGATGATAATGATGATGATTAAAGAACAGAGTTTCCGATAGATGTTAAAGTTTGGTTTGTTTAAATAGCTGAAATTGTTTCCTCCGTGTTAGCTATGGTTAATTGATAAAAAGAGAGCCTGAAATGCTCTCTTTTTTTATACAGGTGGGATAGATTCTTGGTTATTTATAGTGTATTTTCCACGTTATTCAAACTGCGCACTAATTATGGTTTTTTAAATAGCCTGAGGAATTATTAAATTTGCAGTAACTATAGGGTTAAGTTTGACATCAATAAAATGATATATAAAATAATAATTGCGGTCTTATTCTTAAACATTCAATTGTTTTCACAGCAGGGTGTATTATTCAAAACACCACCGGGCAATATTACACTTCCCTCAGTATTAGCGGAAGAATCAGGTACTCCAAAATCAAGCGGTTTGGGGATAATTGAAACAAAGTGGATGCAAACTTCATCTGAAAATGCAGAAGCACTGCTTCAGTCATTTTCTTCATCGAACGATGTTGGTATAAAAAAGATGATTAACAATATTCTTGTTGGTGCAAACATTCCTGAAGAAAAAATAAATAAATTATCTGTTAATTTTTCGAGTTCAGGAATTGAAGAGAGGGAAATTGATAAGGATTCGGTCAAATTCAGTGAAGATTTTGCATTAAAGTATCCCGCTGAAAATTTGTTTTTGATCACAAAATTGTACCGTACCAAAGGAGTTGTCATTGAAATTTCTGAAGCAGGTACAAAAGAGTTTGACCCCGCCGTTATGAGCGCGCTATCTGAAGGATTAAGATTCGGTAATAAAACTGAATCTTCAAATGAAAATAAACTGAGAATAGAAATAGTAAGCCTTGTATTTGCATTTGAAAAAGTACCAATGACAATCAACAGAGTAGCTGAGCAAAACATAATAATTCCGGAATATTTTGCAAGTGAAGTAGGAATTAATTCAATAGGAAATATGACGGTAACTGAATTCGGACCGAATGATTATTTTGTGAAAATTGTCTCACCGGCTGTTAATGCGCCAATTGAATTCAGAATATCCGGCGCAAATCCAACAGCCAGTTTTAAAGTGGGCGGTAAGGAAAGCTACACAATTAAATATATTGATATTAGCGGAAATAAAGTCACGTTTTCAATTTCCGGTTTTGCGGTAAGTTATCCGTAGATAATATGTAATGTTTAATATTTTTAAGAGAGCTCAATTGCTCTCTTTTTTTATGCTCATTTACTCTGTGAAATTCCGGTTCTTTGCATTTTAACTTCAATCATTTATTTTTATTTTCGTGTAATAATAAGGGATTTGCCCTTACTGAATTTATTCTAACTATTTTTTTAATATTAATGCAATTCAGACTCAAAAAATCTACAATCGAAGATGCCGGAATTGGTGTTTTTGCAACCTCATTTATTAAGCAGGGCGATAAGCTTCATACACTTTTCCATGAAAACGATGTCATATGGGTATCAAATGAAGATTATGAAAAGCTTGATATTTCTCACGAGCTAAAAGAAAATTTCTCTATCAAATTCGAGGACGGCTACTCTATGCCGGGTGATTTTAACCGCATCAGCGTAGGCTGGTACCTGAATCATTCAGATAAACCAAATCTTCATTCAGACGAAGAATATGAGTATTATGCTTCCCGTGATATCCAGCCCGGGGAAGAGTTATTCATCGATTATGAAGGGCTGTAAATTAAAAAGCCTCTCATATCTAATATGAGAGGCTTCAAATAGGATTGGGCAGGTTATGCCCTTGCCCTCCTAAAACTTATACTTATCATACACGCTCCTTTCTCAGTGGGTCTGCTTTTATTTCCCCACGTACTAATATAACCAAAAATTAATCAAAATAGCTCCCAAATTCATTGGATTTAGTTTTTCTGGAGAATCTCATCAAATATCTTATCTTTACCAAGTTTCTTCGTACAGAAGAACCAGTCATAACATTTCACATCTTCTTCCTTGCCGTCCATTCTTTCTTTAGCAACACCGCAGGAACCTGCCGGGGGAACTATAACGTCATCACCGGGCCTCCAGTCAGCGGGAGTAGCTATACCGAATTTATCGGAAGTCTGAAGGGCAATTAAAACTCTGTAAAGCTCATCAAAATTTCTGCCTACATTCAATGGATAGTATACTATTGTTCTTATTGTTCCTTTGGGATCAATAAAGAAGACTGCACGGACTGCTTTTGTAGCGCTTTCGCCCGGCTGTATCATTCCGTACTTCTTCGCAACTTCCATTGTGATATCTTCTATGAGCGGAAATTTAACTTCAATTTCCTTCATACCTCTGTATTCTATCTTTTCTTTTATAGTCCTAAGCCATGCAATGTGACTGTATAACCCGTCAACTGAAAGTCCCACAAGTTTGCAGTTTGCTTTTGCGAATTCACCTTCCAACTTTGCAAATGTCATGAACTCTGAAGTGCATACTGGTGTGAAATCAGCAGGGTGGCTGAACAGAATTACCCAGTTTCCTGTATAATCTGCAGGGAAATTAATTTCGCCCTGTGTTGTTACAGCTTTAAATTCAGGCGCAGGGTCGCCAATTCTTGGCATTGAATATATCTTTTCATCCATATTAAGCAGTAATTTAGTTTTATAAACTATTTTTTGTAGATATTCAGATTCCTTATCCTCAGAAATTTATCATCAATACTTCCCTTAAGCAATGTGCACTCCAGTTTTATAGTTGAGTTTACCATCTTAAAACCGAACCCGTGTACCCGGTTCAGATCTCTTGTATTTTCAGTGAAATAATTGCTGAAATACGTAGAACCACCAGTTAAAGTGTCATATACCGCAACACTCACAACAACATAATCAGTTGTATCAATATTCGTTTCTGACCAGAACTCAACATATATTGAATCAGTATTTTCAATGGTTAAGGGGATCGTATCATGATATTCTCTTAATCCCGGACCGGAAAGTTCAATTAATGCATGTGAATAGACCGGCTGTGGATTATTTGTTTGAATAACGGTATTATCCTCACCGCACGATATAAGTAATAATACAGCTAGTGCTGCAATTATATGATGAATTCTCATATTACACCTCTTTTAAGAGAAATTATGAAATCACTTTACCAATTTTGGACCAGGTTTAAGAATTTGCTTTCTGCCTTATTTGTGCTTTTGGAAGCGTGCCTTATTACCCGCATAGAGGAGTAAGGTCCCGCGTTCCTGCTAAGCAGCGTCATTACATCATTTAAAGCTGTTAAGCGCTTTCATGTAGTTAGCTCTTTCAAATGCGCCGGGGTTTGCTACTGATTTGTGGCTCATAGAGCCCCTCATCATTTTCAGCGATTCATATTCATGTTCTGTCATCCATTTTTCCATATCTGCGAGTATTGTCTTAATATGGTCAATGCCGTATTTATGCAAAGCTGCAAAAATCTGCGTTACGGCAGCGCCTGTCATTGTCAGCTTTAATACATCTTCGGCTGTGTTTACGCCGCTTGTAGCCGCAAGCGAAGCATTTATCCTGCCATAAAGGATAGCTATCCACCTGAGCGGCAAACGCATTGACTGGCTGTTGCTAAGCAGTACGTTTGGTACCACTTCAAGATTTTCAAGGTCAATATCCGGCTGATAGAACCTGTTAAACAAAACCAGGCCGTCAACTCCTTCATTATCCAGGCGTTTGGCAAAATGACCAAGTGCGCTTATGTATGGACTTATCTTCATTGCAACCGGGATCCCGATATTTGCTTTAACAGAGCGGAGGGTTTCAACATAAATATTTTCTATATCTTCAGAAGTCGTATCGAAATCCGTAGCAAGCATGTACATGTTAAGCTCCAGTGCGTCAGCGCCGGCTTCCTCAATAAGTTTGGCATACTTTGTCCATCCGCCGTCAGTGCAGCCGTTAAGGCTTCCTATTACGGGGATATTAACACTTTTTTTAATGTTGTGCAAATGTTCAAGATACTCTTCGGGTCCAAGATTATAACTCTGCTCAGGGAAATATTTCAATGCCTCAGCATGAGTATCTTCATGGTAAGAAGTATGGTGATAAAGCTCCATGGCTTCGTGAGTTATCTGCTCTTCAAAAAGAGAGTACATTACAATTGCAGATGCTCCGGCATCTTCCATTTTTTTTACATTACTTATATCCTTGGTCAGCGGAGAAGCCGAAGGAACTATCGGGTTCTTCAGATTCATTCCCAGGTAATGTGTTGAGAGGTCTATCATGATCGTCCATTCCCGCGAAAGCAGGAATCCATTTATTGATTTATAATTACTTTTAAAAACTTATTACTTTATCAGAATCCATATACCAGGCTGTCAGTTCAGCCATTGTGCTCATCCGGGTTCCGGCAATCACTTCTTCTTCTTTGATGCCTCTTGCAGAAGCACAGGAGCCGCATATTTTCACTTCACCTTTGTTCATCAGCACTGAATTCAGCATTCTTTCAATATTATAAAAACCATTCGGAGTAACCTGCCCTGCTTTGGCACAGGCTGCAGCATCAGCCATCAGAAATATCCTGACTGTATCTGCCGGGAAATCCTTCTGGATCTGCATTGCCAATCTTAAGCCATTGTATGGCTTTTCACTTCCGTAAGGCTGTTCATTTATTATTATCAGGTGCTTCATCAGGATACTATATCTTTACAAATGCTTTCTGGTAATCTGCTGTCAGATCTTCATACATTTTCCAGCGTTTGTTAACGTCTTCCTGAGCTTCAATCATAAGCAACTTAGCCTGTTCAGGGTGGCTCTTAGTTAACATCTTATATCTTGTTTCCAGATATGCGTAATCTGCCAATTTGATCTTTGGCGGTTTGCTATCCAACTTGAACGGGGTTTCACCCTGTTCGATAAGTTCAGGGTTGAACCTGAAGAGCGGCCAGTAACCTGATTCAACAGCAGCTTTTTGGTTCTGGTTGGCTGTTCTCATGTTTATTCCGTGAGCAATGCAATGACTGTAAGCAATAATAAGCGAAGGTCCGTCGTATTTTTCGGCTTCTGTGAATGCTTTGAGAGTTTGTGAATCACTTGCCCCCAAAGCAACCCTTGCAACATATACATTTCCGTAGCTAACCGCAAGAAGTCCGAGGTCTTTCTTAGCTGTAGTTTTACCTGCTGCCGAAAATTTTGCTACAGCTGCTCTTGGAGTAGATTTAGATGTCTGACCGCCGGTGTTTGAGTATACTTCTGTATCAAGTACCAGCAGGTTAACATTTTTTCCTGAAAGCAGCACATGGTCAAGTCCGCCGAATCCTATATCATAAGCCCATCCGTCTCCGCCCATAATCCATACAGATTTTTTCACAAGGTAATCGCTTAGCCATTCAAGTGATCTTGCTCCATCACCTTTAATATTCTTCAGTTTCTTTTTCAGGTCCTGAACTCTTGCCCTTTGATTGAATATTCCAAGCTCATCATCCTGATTTGCATTCAGTATTGCATCGGTCAGTTTTTCGCCAATTTCAGGTGCGAATTTTTTCAGCAGGAATTCTGCCTGCTCTTTATGTTTATCAACGGCAAGGCGGTAGCCTAATCCGAATTCAGCGTTATCTTCAAATAATGAATTGCTCCATGCCGGTCCGCGGCCATCCTTGTTCTTTGTCCACGGAGTTGTTGGCAGGTTGCCGCCGTAAATGCTTGAGCAACCTGTAGCATTTGCAATGATTGCACGGTCACCAAATAACTGGCTTACAAGTTTCACGTACGGAGTTTCACCACAGCCTAAACATGCACCTGAAAACTCAAACAAGGGCTGTAAGAATTGCGAATCTTTAACCGCAGATGTGTTTACTTTTGTTCTGTCCACTTCAGGCAGGTTGAGGAAGTAATCAAAATTGACCGCTTCTTTTTCCCTTAAACCGTCGGTTTCATTGGATACCATATTAATAGCTTTGAAGCGGGTTTCCTGTTTATTCTTTGCAGGGCATACTTCAACACAGATCCCGCAGCCGGTGCAGTCTTCAACTGCAACCTGCAGGCTGTACTGCGCGCTTTCGCCGTACTCTTTACCCCTGTATTTTGTATACTTGAATGTTTCAGGAACGTTAATCAGCTCGCTTTGGTCATAAACTTTAGGTCTGATAGCAGCATGCGGGCAGACTATTGCGCACTTGTTGCACTGAATGCAAACGGCCATATCCCATACCGGGACTTCTAGAGCTATATTCCTTTTTTCCCACATTGCAGTCGCTGAAGGATACGTTCCGTCATCAGGCAGCATACTTACAGGGATAAGGTCACCTTTGCCTTCGATCATCATTGAAGTAACATTTCTTACGAACTCCGGTGCCCGAGCAGAAACAGCTTCCCTCATCATTAACTCGCCTGAGGTGACTTTTGGAATATCAACTTCAAACAGGTTTGCAAGTGTTTTATCGACTGATTCAAAATTCATCTTCACTACTGCTTCGCCTTTTTTGCCATAGGTTTTTTCAATGCTCTTTTTGATCTTGGCAATTGCTTCTTCGCGGGGCAGTATATTTGAAATTGCGAAGAAACATGTCTGCATAATGGAATTTATCCTCAATCCCATGCCGGTTTCTTTTGCAACTTTATACGCATCAATAATATAAAACTTTAATTTTTTATCTATTATTGTCTGCTGAACCTTTTTAGGCAGCTCACCGAAAATCTGCTCTTTAGGTATGAGCGTATTCAAAAGAAATGTAGCGCCTTCCTCAGCATTTGCCAGCATATCAATTCTATCCAGGAATGAAGGCTGGTGGCAGGCTATAAAATTGGCTCTTGTTATGAGGTATGTTGAGCGTATCGGTTTTGGGCCAAACCTCAAATGCGAAGTTGTCATAGAGCCTGATTTTTTAGAATCGTATACAAAATAACCCTGAGCAAAATTATCTGTTTCTTCTCCGATTATTTTAATTGAATTCTTATTTGCACCTACTGTACCATCTGCACCAAGACCGTAGAACATTCCGCGGAATGTCTGCGGGTCCTCAACTGATAGCGAAGCGTCAAAATCCAGGCTGGTGTTGGTTACATCATCAATTATGCCAACAGTAAAATGATTTTTGGAATTATCTTTCTTCAGTTCATCATAAACAGCTTTTATCATTGCAGGTGTGAATTCCTTAGAGGATAAACCATACCTGCCGCCTGTAATTTTTGGGAATTTCTTAAGCTTTAAAGTACCGTTACTGTATGATTCAGTAATTGCGTTCACAATATCCAGGTATAATGGCTCGCCGCCTGCACCCGGTTCTTTGGTTCTGTCAAGCACTGAGATTTTTTCCGCGGTCACGGGAATTACATCGAGCAAATGCTCCAGTGAGAACGGCCTGTAAAGCCTTACTGTAACCATTCCAACTTTTTCGCCTTTTGCAATTAGCCAGTCAGTAATTTCCTTTGCCGGCTCATTGCCTGAACCCATTAGCACAATAATTCTTTCAGCTTCAGGGTGACCGTAGTAATCAAACAGCCTGTACTTTCTGCCGGTAATCTCACCGAATTTATCCATGTACTTCTGAACAATTGCAGGGCAGTTGTTGTAATATTTATTCACGGTTTCCCTTGCCTGGAAATATACATCCGGGTTCTGTGCTGTACCGCGTATGAACGGGTTATCAGGGGTTAATGCTCTTTTTCTGTGTTCAAGGATAAGCTCTTCGCTTACCATTGTTTTCATATCTTCATAAGTCAGCTCTTCTATTTTCATTACTTCATGAGAAGTTCTGAAGCCATCGAAGAAATGCAGGAATGGAATTCTGCTTTCAAGCGTAGATGCCTGTGCAATAAGCGCCATATCCATTGCTTCCTGTACTGATGCCGAGGCAAGCATTGCAAATCCGGTTTGGCGGATAGCCATCACATCGCTGTGGTCACCAAAGATCGAAAGTCCCTGCGCTGCAATTGAACGCGCGGAAACGTGGAATACTGTTGAAGTAAGCTCACCTGCAATTTTATACATGTTAGGTATCATTAGCAAGAGACCCTGTGATGCAGTGAATGTTGTGGTAAGCGCGCCATTTTGCAGTGCACCGTGAACAGCTCCTGCCGCTCCGCCTTCTGACTGCATTTCCTGTACTGTGGGAACAATTCCCCACATGTTAGGTTTATTCTGCGATGCCCACTCGTCACAAAGCTCTCCCATGTTTGATGATGGTGTGATAGGGTAGATTGCGCAAACTTCGTTTAAATTGTAAGCAACATATGCAGTTGCTTCATTTCCGTCTATAGTTACTTTTCTGCGTTCCATTGATTTTTTACGTTTAAATCATATATTTACTATTCAAAATTAACACTATCGGTCATTATTAAATATGATTTCAGTCATATTTGTGAATGCTTTTTGTTAGGATAGAATTTACAGTAATAATTTATCCTAATTAGGGTTATTTTTGGAATTCTATGCAGACCACAATCACAAATTCAGTAAAAATTGCAGCGGATTTCATCAAAAAGGGTGAAGTAGCGGCTTTCCCAACGGAGACCGTTTACGGCATTGGTGCCAATGCCTATGATGAAAAAGCCGTGCGGAAGATATTCAAAGCTAAAGGCAGACCCGCTGATAATCCGCTAATTGTACACATTGCCCGTAAGAAAGATATCTCAGTCCTCGCAAAAGAAATTACGCCATCGGCAAAAAAAATAATTAGTGAATTCTTCCCGGGACCGGTTACTGTTATTCTGAAAAAAAATGAGATAGTGCCCGATGTTGTTACAGCAGGACTTGATACAATTGCTATCAGAATGCCGGCATCAAAGATCGCACGCGAGCTTATTATGTTAAGCGGGGTGGCAATAGCCGCGCCCAGCGCGAATCTTTCAGGGTCACCTTCACCAACGAATTTTATTCATGTGTTAAGGGATATGAGAAATAAAATACCCTGTGTGCTTGTGGGTCCTAGTGCAAGGTACGGACTTGAATCCACAGTAATTGACTGCACAGGTAAATACCCGGTGATACTCAGACCCGGAAGCGTTACACTTGAGCAGATCAAAAAGCTGGATAAGAATGCAGTGTATCAAAAAAGGGTAGGAAAGGTTAAGAGTCCGGGGCAGAAGTATAAACATTATGCACCGAAGGCAATAGTAAAGTTCGTCAAACGTGAAACGTCAAACGTAAAACGAGAAACGTCTAATGTAAAACGGGGAAAAGCATATATTGGACTGAATAAAAAATATGCGAAGGGTTTTGAGGTTGTGAAAGTGTGCAAATCAATTGAAGATTATGCGAAGAATTTATTTTCATTCTTCAGGGAATGCGATGAAATAGGAATAAAAACCATCTACTGCGAAAAAGTAACCGAAAAGGGTATAGGGGCTGCGATAATGAACAGACTTAGTAAAGCAAGAGGAAAAAAATAATGTCAAATTGACATTTGGATTTTGGAATTTGGCATTACTCTGTGAACCAGCGTCTTATAACAAACCTTGAACCCTGCGAAGAATTATAATCGTTTACCGGAGTTCGGGAGCTCATTAAGTCTGTGAGCGTTTCAATCAGATCAAGTTTTAAAACGCCGCCTTTAGAAAGGCTGCTTTGTATGGAAGTCTTCTCATCGTAAACATATATCACGTGACCGTTCCACACAATCATATCCAAAGGCTTGCATTTGGCTGCAATATCCTCTGCGCTCAGACCTTCTATTTCAACGGCGGTGCCGTAATCAACAAGCTTGCTTGTGTTGCGCGGGGTGAATCCGCCGGTTGCTTCATACATCAGCCCCGAGCAGTCGCACCCAGTTAACATCCATTCATTTTTAACTCCATCGGTAATTTCACCCTTAGGCTGGTACAGCTCAATTAATTTTTTTATTCCATCATTATAATTTCCGCCCCAGCAGTAACGGTTGCCTACCACCTTATCGAGCACTTTGTAAATATCATTTTTTTTCGGCAGCGTAACAAATCTTTCGCCAGGCCTTGATTTTTTCAGTTCAACAAAACGGCTGTCAATAAATAATTCACTGCCGTACTCATACTCCTTACATTCAACTTTAAAAATCTTGTAGGTACCATGATCAAATTCACCCAGCAATTCAAACACTGTTCCGGGCAGGGCAATGAATTCCATTTCACGAATGAGCCCGGAGTTATCCGTCTTAACGGTCATCCCGTCACTTCCGCCAAACACTGCTTCAAAATCAGGTGAGTTCAGCACGGGTGTTGGTTCTTTGGCTACTGCATAATAAAAATCCTGGGATTTGGCGCTCAAAGTTGTCATTAGTACTATAATAGTGATTGTAATTATTTTGGATGAAGTTGGTTTTATATTCATTGGCGCAAAATATCGATATTTTATCAGATTTTAAACATAGTTATTATATTTTGTAATCATTTTCCGGTATAAAAGTTTCAAAATATATGAAATTCTCACCCCTTTAAAATTAGTAATTTTATTACTATTTTTGTGATTATTCTAAAAAATTTCAATTTCTCAAACAGGAGGACATAAATGTCAGTAGACGTAGAAGCTCAGATAAAAGACGCAATAGTAGAAAAATTAGGCGTTGAAGAATCAAAAGTAACACCAAATGCTTCATTTATTAATGATCTTGGCGCAGATTCACTTGATACAGTTGAGCTCATTATGGAGCTTGAAAACCGTTTTAATATTCAGATCCCCGATGAAGACCAGGAAAAGATCCAGACTGTTGGAGATGCTATCAGCTACGTAAAATCAAAAGTTGCTTAATTACAGTTAAGTAATTTATATAAAGATCATTCAATTTCTATAATGGAAAAAAAGCGTGTTGTTATAACCGGACTTGGTGTAGTATCACCTGTTGGTAACACTGTTGCTGATTTCTGGGATAATATAGTTGCGGGAAAAAGCGGTGCAGGACCTATTACTTACTTTGATACTGAACACTTTGATACAAAGTTTGCCTGCCAGGTAAAGAATTTCGATCCTTTGAATTACATGGATAGAAAACTCTCTTCCCGGGTAGACCCATTTACGCAATTTGCACTTGCTGCTTCACAGATGGCTTTCAACGATTCAGGGCTGGATATGACAAAGATCGACCCCTACAGGGTTGGTGTTGTTTACGGCTCAGGTATTGGCGGTATGTGGACTTATGACAAGGAGCAGAGAAAACTTTATGATAAGAACGGCAACCCCGACAGGATAAGCCCGTTCTTTATCCCGATGCTTATTGCAGATATTGCAGCAGGCAGGATATCGATGATGTTCGGTCTTAAAGGACCCAACTACGCTACAATTTCAGCATGCACAACTTCAGCGCATTCAATTGCAGACTCCGTAATGTTGATTCAGCGCGGTAACGCAGATGTTATGGTTACCGGCGGCTCAGAGGCAGTTATCTGTCCGATGGGTGTAGGCGGATTCAACGCAATGAAAGCGCTTTCAACCCGCAACGATGCCCCCGAAAAAGCATCCCGTCCTTTTGAAAAGAACAGGGATGGATTTGTAATGGGCGAAGGCGGCGCAACACTGATTCTTGAAGAACTGGAATTCGCAAAAGCACGAGGCGCAAAGATCTACGCTGAAATTGCCGGAATAGGCATGACAGCTGACGCGCATCATATCACAGAGCCTGCACCTGAAGGTGAAGGCGTTGCCGAGGCTATGAGAATAGCAATAAAAGATGCGGATATGACACCGAACGATATTGATTGCGTAAATGCACACGGTACTTCAACATATTACAACGATAAGAACGAAACAGCAGCAATTAAGAATGTATTCGGTAAACATGCATATGATATTCCGGTTCATTCTATTAAAAGTATGTTAGGTCACCTGCTCGGCGCAGCCGGAGCAGTTGAATCAATTGCTTCAGTACTTACAATTAATAAGGGTATAGTTCCGCCGACTATTAATTACGAAACACCTGATGAAGGGCTGGATTTGAATTATGTACCTAACAAGGCTATTAAAAAAGATATCAGTACAGTAATGTGTGATAATTCTGGATTTGGCGGACATAACACTGCATTGGTGTTTAAAAAGTACACAGAATAAACGTACTTAAGCAAGAGAAAAGAGAATATTTTACGAATAGGATAATATGTTCGGCATATTAAAAACCCTCAGGAAATTTGTACCTGTATTAAAAAGGCGCAAAGAGGAAGATGATATATACTCCGCTATCGCCTCCTTCGATTTTAAGACCTTCCAGGCAAGTATTGACTACCAGATAATCCATAAGAATTTTTTTATAAATGCCTTAACGCACAGGTCATTCCTTAAATCAAAGGGATCTAACGGCGTTAAGCTGGCAAGCAACGAAAGGCTGGAGTATCTTGGTGATGCCGTGCTTGATTCTGTTGTAGCGGAATACCTTTACAAGAATTTTCCTGATTCAGAAGAAGGCGACTTAACCAAATACCGCTCTGTACTGGTGAACCAGCGCTTCCTTGCGGAGCGCGCAAAAGTAATACACCTGCAAAGCTTTTTGCTTGCTGCACCTACGGCTCTTAAATCAATTGAAGACGGCTACGATACGATACTATCCGATGCATATGAAGCATTGGTCGGCGCGATCTTTCTGGATAGAGGCTACGATGCAGCAAAAGACTTCCTGAATAACCAGATCTTTAAAAAACTTGATGTAAAATGGCTTAACCAGTTTGATGAAAATTATAAAAGCAAGCTTCTTGAATATACACAGGCGAATACTGATTACATCCCGGAATATAAAGTTATAAACCAGGAAGGCCCCGAGCATAATAAACTGTTTACTGTAGAAGTGCAGATAAACCAGCGTGCGCTTGGTATCGGCAAGGGCAGAACCAAAAAGACCGCTGAGCAGGAAGCTGCCAGTAATGCTTTGAAGAACCTTGATGTGATAGAAAAAATGGGGCTGAAGAAAAAGAAAAAAGGAACATAAAAAATAAGTTTTATTTTTACAATTTTTACACTAATCAAAATATACTACTAAAACTCACCTCTTCTATATAAAAAAATGCATACTTTCGTTAACAGACACATTGGACCAACAGAGCATGAAGTAAAACAAATGCTTGATGTTATTGGCGCAGCTTCGGTAGATGACCTGATGAACCAGATCGTACCAACGGCTATTAGATTAAAGAATGAACTGAAATTAAACGATGCCCTGAGTGAACAGGAATTACTACAGCATCTGCATGAAATGGCTTTGAAAAATAAAATGTACCGCACTTTTATAGGGTACGGATACTATGGCACTTTCACACCAACTGTGATATTGCGCAATATCATGGAAAATCCGGGCTGGTATACGCAATACACTCCGTACCAGGCTGAAATTTCACAGGGCAGGCTTGAAGCTTTACTGAATTACCAGACAATGGTGATCGATCTGACCGGACTTCCGGTCGCAAATGCTTCGCTTCTTGATGAAGGAACTGCAGCCGCAGAGGCAATGCACGTTCTATTTGCTGCCAGAAAACCCGAAAAGAAAAATGCGAATAAGTTTTTAGTTTCAAATGATTGCCTTGCACAGACAATTGACGTTTTAAGAACACGCACAGAACCAATTGGAGTTGAGCTGGTTGTGGGTGATATAAATAAAACAGAGCTTACTGATGATATATTCGGGCTGCTTGTACAGTACCCCACTGCCGATGGCGAAGTGAATGATTATAAAGCATTGTTTGAAAAAGCTCACGCAAAAGGAATATACTGCGTTGCCGCTGCGGATATAATGAGCCTTGTTTTGCTGACACCGCCGGGTGAATTTGGGGCAGATATAGCAGTAGGCTCAACCCAAAGATTCGGAGTGCCAATGGGTTATGGCGGACCACATGCCGCATACTTCGCATGCAAGGATGAATTCCGCAGGATCATGCCGGGAAGGATAATCGGCGTATCTATTGATAGACTTGGTAACCGCGCATACAGAATGGCATTGCAGACACGCGAGCAGCATATCCGCAGGGAAAAAGCAACAAGTAACATCTGTACAGCACAGGTACTGCTTGCAATTATGGCAGGAATGTATGCAGTTTATCACGGTCCGGTTGGTATAAAAGTGATTGCTGAACGTATTCACGGCTTAACAGCAATACTCAACAATGGATTAAAACAGGCAGGTTATAAACAAAGCAATGATCATTTCTTTGATACGCTGAAGATAGATGCAGGCTCAAAGGAAAAATTAAATGACCTGAAAAAGAAATTTGAAGCAGCAAAAATTAATCTGAGGTATTTTGATGGGCAATTTATCGGAATATCACTTGATGAAACTACTACCGAAAAAGATGTAAATGAAATTCTTAATATTTTCGGGGGCAAAGTAACTTCATCATCATCAAACGGAACTTCACTTCCTGAGAATTTGAAACGTACTTCAAAGTATTTACAGAATCCGGTGTTTAACGTACATCACAGCGAAACTGAGATGCTGCGTTATATGAAAAAACTCGAGAATAAAGACCTATCGCTGAATATGTCGATGATACCATTAGGCTCATGCACAATGAAGCTTAATGCTACCACAGAGATGATTCCCGTAACTTGGCCGGAGTTCGGCACACTTCATCCGTTCATTCCGGTGGAACAGGCTGAGGGTTACTCTGAGCTATTCAAAGGACTCGAAAGCGCGCTTTCGGAAATTACCAATTTGCCTGCTGTTTCACTACAGCCTAATTCAGGCGCACAGGGTGAGTATTCAGGTTTAATGGTAATTCGCGCTTACCAAAAGTCAATTGGACAGGGACACCGTGATGTTGTTATCATACCCGCTTCAGCCCACGGCACAAACCCCGCAAGCGCTGTTATGGCAGGCTTGAAGGTTGTAGTGGTTAAAACAATGGAGCATGGCGATATTGATGTTGATGACCTTAAGGCTAAGGCAGAGCAGCATAAAGATAATCTTTCCGCGCTGATGGTAACATATCCTTCAACACACGGTGTATTTGAAACCAAGATAAAGGAAGTCTGCGAGATAATTCATTCCAACGGCGGCCAGGTCTATATGGATGGCGCGAACCTGAATGCACAAGTTGGTCTTACAAGCCCTGGTTACATTGGTGCTGATGTTTGCCACATTAACCTGCATAAAACTTTCTGCATACCGCATGGCGGCGGCGGACCCGGAATGGGACCTATAGCTGTTGCCAAACATTTGGCTCCGTTTTTGCCGGGACATGTTATAGTTAAAACCGGCGGAGAAAAGGCAATTCATGCAGTATCTGCGGCACCCTGGGGAAGCTCGAGTATACTATTGATTTCATATGCATATATAAAAATGATGGGTGGCAAGGGTCTGACCGATGCAACCAAGGCTGCAATACTGAATGCGAATTACATCGCTTCAAAACTGAAAGATGAATACAAGGTTTTATATACAGGTGCGAATGACAGAGTTGCCCATGAAATGATTTTTGACATGAGAGAATTCAAAAAGGTTGGAATTGAAGTTGGCGATATTGCGAAACGATTGATGGATTACGGTTTCCACGCACCGACAGTTTCATTCCCTGTACCGGGAACGCTGATGGTTGAGCCGACCGAATCAGAATCGAAGTATGAGCTTGACAGGTTTTGTGATGCTATGATGGCAATTAAAGCAGAGATCAAAGAAATTGAAAGCGGCAGTGCAGATAAGGCTGATAATGTACTTAAAAATGCGCCGCATACTGCATTTGAAATTGCATCAGATGGCTGGAATCATAAATATTCCAGAGAAAAAGCTGCATTCCCTGTTGCGGGGATCAAAGAGAGCAAATTCTGGCCTGCAGTCGCAAGGGTTGATGATGCATACGGCGACAGGAACTTCATGTGCTCATGTGAGCCGATTGAAAGTTACGCTGAAGCAACAACTTAGTTGATAATTGACAATTGATAGTTTATAGTAAAGGGCTGAATTTTAGCCCTTTTTGCTTTTTTTGTCATGCTGAACTTGTTTCAGCATCTTCATCCATACTCTTTGTTCTTTATATTTTTATATATTTTCTAATCCTGTAATGATTTAATTTTCCAGAACTGTAATTTAAGTGTATTAAAGCAGACCCTGAAACGAGTTCAGGGTTACTATTAATATCAACAGATATTATCATCAAGTCTTAAAGATGACTACATTAAAAGGGCTGAATTTTCAGTCCTTTTTTTATTACTGCAATAGCTATTTTTGAAATGTGAATACTATTTTAGCTAAAACCAGGCAGTACCTCGGACTTAAGCGAAACATCATCCTGATGCTGGGCTTAACTGTACTTATGTACACCGGTGAAAAGCTGTGGGAGCGTTTCATTCCCAAATACCTGGATGGGCTTGGCGCATCAATACTAATAATCGGTGCTTTCGGTTTCCTGCAAAATTTCCTCGGCGCTATTTGGGCGCTGCCGGGGGGGTACATCGCTGATCATTTAGGTAACCGCAAGGCTTTCCTTGTCTTTAGCATATTGGCAATATTTGGATATATAATTGCAATAGTATTCAATAGCTGGATAGCTGTATTCATTGGTATGTTGTTCTTTTTTGGATGGTCTAATGTGGCGCTGCCGGGTTCTATGAGCCTGATAACCAAAACTCTTGGAAAAGGCAAAACCGTAATGGGGATTTCAATGCACTCATTGATACGGCGGGTACCAATGGCATTGGGACCTGTAATTGGGGGATATTTGATTGTCACTTACGGTTTACTTGCCGGGATAAAAATTGCTTTTGGGATATCAATAGCGCTTTCGCTGATAGGCATGATATTTATTAATAAACTTACTACTGATACCCGAGAAGAGAAACCTGAAAAGATACATCCAGTTCAGCTCTGGAAGACATTTGATAAGAAATTAAAGAACCTGCTTGTATCAGATATATTAGTCAGATTTTGCGAGCAAATCCCATATGTATTTGTGGTGATATGGTGTTTAAATGTTGTAAAAATTTCTGCCAGTGAGTTTGGTTACCTTACAGCAATCGAAATGGTCACTTCTGCACTGATTTTCATACCTGTAGCAAATTATTCAGATAAGCTTGAGAAGAAACCATTCGTAGTAATTACATTTGTATTCTTTACAATTTTTCCGTTTATGTTATATTTCAGCAATTCATTCGGGCTGCTTGCTGTTGCGTTTTTTATACGGGGACTTAAAGAATTCGGCGAGCCAACCAGAAAAGCTCTCATACTGGAGCTTTCAAAAAAAGGTACAGAAGCCCGAAGCTTTGGAATGTATTACTTCATTCGTGATGGTATTGTTGCTTTTGCGGGCTTTCTGGGCGGTGTGCTGTGGCAAGTCTCTCCTGAGCTGAACCTGTTCTTAGCAACCGGATTTGGAATACTTGGCACTCTGTATTTTGCACTCTTCGGAAGAGGAACGGATGCAAATAATGAAATAGCTAAATAGTGAAATAGTGAAGCGGGTGAGTAGGTGAGTAGGTGAGTAGGTGAGTAAGTAACTATACAGTAAACTCTCGTGCCACGATTATCATATGGACTAAATAAGCGCCAAAAATTTCTCTATGGGGTCGTAATTGTTAATTACATTTTCAATACCAAGCGATCTTAACTTACCATTACCTTTAAAATCTATACCGATAAAATCAATATTTAACTCTTTTGCTACCTGGAAATCATATTCTCTGTCGCCAACATAAATTACTTTATCAAAATTAATTTTATTACTGATATTCCTATACATAAGCTCTCTTATCATTTCCTGTTTTGTATCATAATTATTTGAACTGTAAATGTGTTCTTCCGGAAAATTGATGCCTATCTTATCAAGTTTATACATGGCGGTTTTGCGAAATCCACCGGTCGCAATTCCGGTTTTGTATTTATCACTATTATTGTAAAAATATTCAAACATCCTTTTTACACCCGGTATTGCAGTAAAAGACGTATCATCCTTATCTAACTGTATTTTAAGTTCTTCAGCATAATAATCAATTATCATTTCAATTAGATCTTTACCGGGAGGATTTCCGGTTTCAGTCAAAATGATCTGTTTCGTAACAAAGTGGTCTGTCACATGTTTGTATGAATTCCAGTCTGTGTTTTTAATATCCAGATCAAGTCCTTTTTTAAAAGCCTGTATATAGCATTTATCATCAATATAACGCGAGTGACACAGGGTACCATCTATATCAAAAATTATAAGTTTCACATTCAAAAATAATCAAATTTTACCAATTGTAGCCCGTTTTTCAGTGAAAAATTTGCAACCTTTACCCCATAGCTCAAGTCTTAATAAACAGATATCTATATGAGGAAAAACGTAAAAAATAATATAAAAACGCCAAAATTCTCCTAAAAAGGGGATTGGCACTTCAAAGGAGCATAATAAAATGAACAGTGTAGCAGAAGCATTTATCCCGATAATCGCAATAATATTCACTTTTGGTATCCCCGGTGCGCTAATCTTCTGGTATTTGTATATCAAACATAAAGAACGCACAAAACTGATGGATATGGGCCTAACCCCGCAGGAAGCCAGAGATTACTTCCGCGAAAAGGAAAGAAGACCAAAAAATCCGCTCAGTTCACTAAAATGGGGTATCCTTCTATCAATGATAGGTATTGGTTTATTCTTCGGTATCCTGCTTGATGAAGCCGGATTCAAAGATTCACTCTCAGGTGTGATGGTACTTTTGTTTGGCGGTTTGGGATTCATAATATATTACTTCATAGCAAACTCCAAACTCAAGAAAGATGCACAGATCCAGCAGAGCTCAAATCAGAATTCATAAACCGAATTTGAGCATATTATAAACACACTTAATTCAAACACAAAATGAACTTGAAAAATATAATAATAGCTGCAGTCATGGGCGCGATGCTTATCGGGTTTAACGGCTGCAGCCTGCTGAAGAAAAGGGTTGAAAAGAAGGAGAACGTAAAGTATACCTTAAGTGGTAACGGAAAAACTTCAATTCACATCGAAAATATCAACGGCAGGATAAATGTTTCAAACAGTAATGATACAACAGGTATAATAAAGATCGATGCCGAAATAGTTGCAGATGTTAAGCACAATGAACAGGATAAGCAGATCGAAAATGTTAAGATAAACATAGATTCAACAGGGGATGTTATTAAGATCGAAACGGAAATAAACAACTCCAGCTCAGGTATGTTCAGAAAGAGTAATAATGCTGAAGTTAATTATGATATCAAGATTCCCGCAAACATGAGGGTATATACTGAAACCGTGAATGGCACTACAACCATTACAAGGATATCCGGTGATGTAAAAGCAGAAACAGTGAACGGTAAAGTTAATATCTTTAACTGCCAGGGTAAAGTAGATGTTGAAGGTGTAAACGGTTCAATTCTCTGTAATGTCGATTCAATGACAGCAGGCATTAACATAAGCATAGTAAACGGTGATGTAAAAATTGGCGGACTTAAAGATGTTGATGCAGATGTAAATGCTTCAACAGTGCATGGCAGGGTAAAGTTCAAAAATCTTACTTTTACGGATGTTAATTCTGAAAAGAGAACTTTAAGCGGCATTCTTGGCAAGGGCGGAAATCCAATAAGGGTTGAAAGCACAAACGGAAGTATCTCTTTGGATGCCTCCAAGATACTGCCTAAAAAGGATGACTCGTTTGAGTTTAAGATCGATTTTGATGATATTGAAGGTCCTTCAATAGATATAGAGAACGATACTGAAAAAGAAGAAAAGGATGCAACCGGTGATAAACGTACTGATACCGGTAAGAATACTGAAAAGGATCTGCCTAAAGCGCCTAAAAATGCTGATTCTACCAAAAAATAACGGTATCTAACAGTTAATAATTAATAAGTTAAAACATTTTTGTTTATATTTAGTGAAAATAAGAAACCGGTGTCAAAACAGCAGGTAGAATCATGCATGAATGATCTGGAACTGAATATAATCAAGAAGATCCAGGCTGGGAAGATCGATGAGTTCGAAGAGATCGTCAACAGGTATAAGGATAGAGCTATGACACTTGCTATGAGAATTCTGAAGAACTCCGAGGATGCTGAAGACGCGCTTCAGGAAGCTTTCATAAAAACCTTCAGGGCTATTGCCGATAAGCAGTTCGAAGAAAGGTCCAAGTTTTCAACTTATTTTTACAGGATAGTTTACAACACGGCAATTGATTTCTACAAGAAGCATAAAGCAAAAACGTTTAACCTGATAAATATTGATGATACAAAGAAGAACGATGATGGCGAAGTAACCGATATAAACAGCTTTGAAATGTCAATTGACAGGGATAAATACCAGATGAGCGGCGTTTATGATACTGACAGAATGACGCTTGATAACCAGATGCAGGAAGTTGTGAACAGGTATCTTGAAGAAATTCCCGAGAAGTATTCGACAATTTTAACTCTGTTCTATATCAATGATCTTTCACACGAAGAAATTGCCGAAACTTTGAAACTTCCTTTGGGAACTGTCAAGAACCGCATATTCAGGGCAAAAGACAAATTGAAGGAAGTATTAATGAAAAAATATTCAGAAACCGAAATTCTGGAGCTGATATAAAAAAAGTTTAAAAGAGATTTACAATGAGAGAAAAAAATAAATACATAGATGAAATAATTGATGCGAAGCTGCGCAAGAGCAGGCTCAGCACATCATCAGGTGATTTTACATCGCACCTGATGAAGCGCATCACCGCCGAAAATAAGGCGTTAATGGAAGAAAAGAAAAGCGACCGTGTGGTGAAGTATATCATCGGTTCTTTCAGCTTCATGATGCTCGCTTTCACTTTCGCAATTGGTTTAATGTCAAAATCTGCCGGAGTTAACACCGATGAAACAACCGGCGTAGCCTTTGATACAATGCAGCGCTCAAACACCTGGCTTGAAACTATGTTTTATTATATACAGGGATTCTTTACCAACGTGCTCTCATTCTTTGGTCTCTCCCTGAGTTCAAGCTCAATTAATATAATCCTAGTTGTAATACTCGTAGCTGTAATCTACCTTGTTGGGGAGCGTCTCTTCTTAAGAGGAAAGATGAAGCAAAGCATGCAGGTGAAATAATAATTTAAAACTAACTTCAAAAGCCATTCAGATAACTGAATGGCTTTTTTGTTTTAATTGTTTTGCTTTGTTCTAATTAGAGAAAAAAAAGTGTGTAAGGATATAAAAAAGGCATCCAAAAGAATGCCTTTAAACCTGTGACATGAAACCTGTAACTTACAACTTTTACCTACTTAATTTCCCATGTATTGCCTGCAAAAAGCAGTTTTTCCAGGCTGCCTTTTCCAAGTTGTTCAATGGAGTCTTCAATCTGTTCTTCCATCTGTGCTTCATAAACTGGTTTCTGAACCTTATATAAAACACCAAATGGTACCGGATAATCATTAAAATCAGAAAGCTGAGCAACTATCATCGCAAGCTCCTTCGATGTTTCATCATATACTATAACATCATTTACCGAATTATTGCCTTCATTAATATTAATAATTTCAGGTCTGAATCCGTTTAACTTTATTCCCTTATCTTTCTTAGCTCCGAATAACAGCGGTTTTCCGTTTTCAACAAACAAAGTATGGTCCGGCTTGGTATCTTTTTCCGTATACAATTCATGTGCGCCGTCATTATAAATATTACAGTTCTGGAATATCTCAATGAAAGCAGTTCCATTATGTCCTTTGCCTTTTGAAATAGTATCCTGCATATGTTTCGGGTCACGGTCCATTGATCTTGCGACAAATGATCCTCCTGAACCCAATGCAAGCGTTAAAGGATTGAACGGTTCTTCCAGTGTTCCGAACGGAGATGATTTGGTTATCTTACCGTGTTCAGAAGTAGGGGAATACTGACCTTTTGTTAAACCGTATATTTTATTATTGAACATCAGTATAACAATATCAAGATTCCTTCTTAAAGTATGGATAAAGTGATTTCCGCCTATGCTTAACAGGTCACCATCACCTGAAGTTACCCATACATCAAGGTCAGGTCTTGCCATTTTCAACCCTGAAGCTATAGATGAAGCTCTTCCGTGTATTCCATGGAAACCGTAAGTATCCATGTAGTAGGGGAAACGGCTTGAGCATCCTATACCTGCAACAAACACCGTTTTTTCCTTTGGTAAATTGAAAGAAGGCATAACACGCTGCACCTGTGCGAGGATAGAGTAATCTCCGCAGCCCGGGCACCATCTTACATCCTGGTCTGAAGCGAAATCTTTAGCAGTTAACTTAGGCTTCGCCGCGCCTTCAATTGTACCGTTTGTAGTTGTTTCTGTTTCCATATTATTTTTCAGTTAACAATTCTATAACTTTTTTCTCAATTTCACTTGCTTTAAAAGGCAGACCCTGAACTTTATTGAATCCTATTACATCTTTAAGGTAGTTTGCTCTAAGCAGCATACTTAACTGCCCCAGGTTCAATTCAGGTACAAGCACTTTCTTAAATCTTTTCAGAATATCACCAAGATTTTTCGGCATTGGGTTAAGATATTTAAGGTGTACTCTTGATACTTTATAACCTTTTGCAAGAAGCCTTTCACGGGCTGATGTAATTGAGCCGTAAGTGCTTCCCCAGCCGATAATCAGCAGTTCACCCTCGGGGTCACCGTCAATTTCTGCCAGCGGAATATAATTTTCGATATTCTTAACTTTTTCAGCTCTTAACTTCACCATAAATTCATGGTTAGCTGTATCATAACTTACATTACCTGTGATATGTTGTTTTTCAAGACCGCCAATACGGTGCTCCATTCCCGGTGTTCCGGGTTTTACCCATGGACGTGCGAGGAATTCATCTCTCATATACGGGAAATAACCTTCTTTTTCTGTCCTGAAATCACCTTCAATTACAGGTAATTCAGTTTCATGCGGAATTCTCCACGGCTCAGCGCCGTTTGCGAGGTATCCGTCTGAAAGGAATATAACCGGTGTCATGAATTTACATGCTATACGTGCAGCTTCAAACATCATCATAAAGCAATCAGCCGGAGATGATGCAGCAACTACAGGTAATGGACACTCGCCGTTCCTTCCGAGTATTGCCTGGAAAAGATCAGCCTGTTCAGTTTTGGTAGGTAAACCAGTTGAAGGTCCGCCTCTTTGAATATTTGCGATAACCAAAGGAAGCTCAACCATTACAGCCAGACCAATAGCTTCCTGCTTTAAAGCCATTCCGGGTCCGCTAGTGCTTGTGAATGCAAGCGAGCCGCCAAAAGCCGCTCCGATAGCCGCGCAAACAGCGGCAATTTCATCTTCAGCCTGGAATGTCTTCACACCGAAATTTTTAAAGCTTGAAAGATCATGAAGAATATCACTGGCAGGAGTGATTGGATATGACCCGAGGAAGAGCGGCAAACCGCTTTTAAGCGATGCAGCCAGTATTCCCAAAGCCGCGGCATGATTGCCTGTAATATTTCTGTAAATGCCTTTAGGCAATTTTGCAGGGGCTACTTTATATCTTGTTGTAAATATCTCAGCAGTTTCACCGAAGTAATAACCAGCTTTTAAAGCTTTGATATTTGCTTCAGCGATAACCGGATTTTTACTGAATTTGCTCTCAAGCCAGTGCATAGTAATATCCAGCGGCCTGTCATATAACCAGTATGTGATACCAAGTGCGTAGAAATTTTTGCAGCGGTTAGCGTCTTTGGCTGTTAAACCAAGATCCTTAACTGCATTATTGGTTGCCCTGGTAACCGGAACTTTAATTAATTTGTAGCCGGCAAGTGATCCGTCTTCAAGGGGGTTTGTTTTATAGCCGGCGAGATTCAGATTTTTTTCAATGAACGCGTCTTCATTTGCAATAATAGTTCCGTGCTGTTTAAGGTCCTTTAAATTGACCTTTAACGCAGCCGGGTTCATGGCAACAAGTACATCAGGTTCATCGCCGGGTGAATAAACATCCTGGCTTGAAAACTGGATCTGAAAACCGCTTACACCGAATAAAGTACCTGCAGGTGCTCGTATCTCCGCAGGATAGTCAGGGAAAGTACTTAGGTCGTTGCCAAAAAAAGCAGATGTTTCCGTGAATCTCGATCCGACGATCTGCATTCCGTCGCCGGAGTCTCCCGCGAACCTTACGGTCGCGCTTTTTAAAACCTCAACGGTTTTTTCCATTATTTGTTTTTTGCTCCTAAAGAAACGATTGAGCTGTGAATCGCAGCCCGGATCTTAAAAAGCCGGGCTTGTAATACAATTTAAGCTTCGTCTTTTACAACTGAAACGTTTATTTGTGCCATAACGTTTCCTGCAAGCTTTATATCAACGGTTCTTGAACCTATTTCTTTAATAGGCTCCTCCAGCAATATGTTTCTTTTATCTATAGTGTATCCTTTATGAATAAGTGCTTCAGCGATGGTGCCATTGGTTACTGAACCGAAAAGCTTAATATCATCGGCTGCTTTTGCCTTTATTTCAAGCTGTACACCTGAGAGCTCGCCTGCAAGTTTCTGTGATTCAGCGATAACTTTTTCAAGCTTTTTAGCCTGCTGTTTTTTTATCTCGTCCAGGACTTTCATGTTGCTGGTATTTGCTTTCATAGCAACACCGTTCGGGATAAGGTAATTCATTGCAAAGCCGTCTTTTACATTAACTACTTCACCGGTTTTACCTAAATTGTCGTGATCTTGTTTTAGTATTATTTTCATTTGGTATATATCAGGAAAAAATGCAGGCTGAAAGTTCCAGCCTGCTTTGTTTATAAATTCTTAAATAGTCGGCGCTGTAGCATCGCCCAGTAACGCTGTATCTTCAGGTGATAAATGCTTTTCAAATGAATCATCTTCAAATGCAGTTGGTTCATCATGATGCTCACCTGAGCCGGATCCTTTTTTATTCAGGAACTGGATCCTTCTGGCCTTTATTTCAACAATGGTTTTGCTGTCGCCTTTTTCAGTCTTAAATGTCCTCGACTGAAGTTCGCCTTCAACCAGGCAGGCGTTGCCTTTTTTAAGCTTATCTCTGCAGCTTTCTGCAAGCTTATTCCATGCAACAACTCCAACGTAGCAAACATCCTCCTGCCATTCGTCTTTGCTGTCACGGTATCTTCTGTTGGAAGCAACTGAAAAGTTTACAACGGGTGTACCATTTGTGGTCTGTCTGTATATTGGGTCTTTTGTAAGGTTCCCTGCAATAATTACCGAATTTAGTTCGGGCATCTTTAAATCAGCCATTGTTCCTCCGATGGTTTCGGTTAAATGTTAATTGTTGACTAAACTTGTTTATTCAGTGGTCTTAGCTTCTGCAACCGTATCTGCTTCGGCTGACTGCTGCTGCTGTAATTGCTGAGCTGCAGCTTCTCTTTCTTTCATTATCTGCTCTTTTTTAACGAGATACGCATTGCGCTCGTCAAGAGTTTTTTTGTCAAAAGAAACCGTCAAAAATCTGAGTATATCATCATCCAGGTGGTATGCTCTTTCAAGCTTTGCTATAACGGATGGATCAGCTGTGAATTCTATGGAAACATATGAACCAGTCGGCTTATTCTTAATTGGATAAGCAAGTTTCCTTCTGCCCCATTTTTCTGTTTTTAATACTTCACCTTCATTTTTTTTGAAGAAGTTTGCATATTTGTTGACTATTGAATCAACTCTTTCATCTTCGAATATCGAGTCAACTATAAAAGTCGTTTCGTAATACTTGTGTGCTTTTGCGCTCATTAAATTATGGTTAGATTTTAGCTATTAATATAGCTTTTTGGGAATTAATTTTCAAGGCAGGAAAAAACGGGGCTAAATTGAAATTTTTGAGAAATTTAGAGATTTTTGGTTATTTATCAAAATTAATAAATTTCCTTTCAATTCCTTTAAACAGTTAAAATTGATCTACTTCACCCTCTGAACTCATTTTATTCATTTTATATATCCAATATTATGCCGATTTTTGTAGTTAAATCATTTCTGAATGCCAAAAAAAGCCGTAATAAAAGTAAGTTCCGATACCAAAAGTAAAACACCCAAAACCAAAGGGACCCTCCGCAAAACATCACGCTCAAAATCCCTTAAAGCGGAGCCGGGAAATAATTTAAACAGGGAATTTATCTCCGTCAAAGGGGCGCGTGTAAATAATCTCAAAAACATAAGTGTTGATATACCGCATAATAAGTTTGTAGTTGTAACCGGACTCAGCGGTTCAGGCAAAACTTCCCTTGTATTCGATACCATTTATGCCGAAGGGCAGCGGAGGTATATTGAAAGCATGTCATCCTATGCAAGACAGTTCCTTGAAAGGATAAATAAGCCCGATGTTGATTCTATTACCGGGCTTGCGCCATCAATGGCTATAGAAGTTAAAACCACAACACGCAATCCAAGAAGTACAGTTGGCACTTCCACCGAAATTTATGATTACCTGCGGTTATTGTTTTCGCGGGCGGGAAAAACATACAGTCCAGTTAGCGGTAAAGAAGTACAGCGCGATACAATTGAAGGTATACTGAAGTACATAAATACCCTTGAAGAGAAGACTAGGCTCTATATTCTCTTTCCTGTGCATACGCACGAAAAAAAATCAGTTAAGCAGGAAATAGAGAACCTGATTCAAAAAGGGTTCATAAGAATATTTGACGGTAAGAAAATTATTGAGCTGAACCAGGGATATGATGAAAAGAAAATTAAACTTGCCGATATAAAAGTTGTTGTTGATAGGCTTGCTTTAAATAAAACTGATGAGGAACAGGTCCAGCGCATCGCAGGCTCACTTGAGCAGGCTTATGTTGAAGGGGATGGTTATTTGTATGTGATGACAGAAAGCAACCTCACCCCCCAGCCCCCTCTCCTAAAAGGAGAGGGGGAGAAAATTCCCCAAACTAAAGGGGAATTTGAGTTAACTCCATTTAATCTGCACCTTGAAGCTGATGGCATAAGGTTTGAAGAACCGGAACCGCTGATGTTTTCTTTCAATAATCCAATAGGTGCATGCCCTAAATGCCAGGGATTTGGTGAAACTATTGATATTGATGAGAACTTAATTGTACCCGATAGGAACAAATCTATTTTCCAGAATGCGATACATCCCTTTTCGACCCCAAAACACAGCAAACATCTGAGCGATCTTATCTTTGAGGGTAAAAAAAATAATGTTAGAGTTCACGTTCCGTTTAAGGACCTCTCCAAAGAAGAAGTTGAAAAGGTTTATAAAGGAATTGGTGAGTATCTTGGAGTAAATAAATTCTTCAGGATGGTTGAACGCGAAGCTGCGTATAAAATACACTACCGCGTTTTGCTCAGCCGTTACCGCGCGTACACAAAGTGTACGGAGTGTGAAGGCTCAAGGCTGCGAAAAGAAGCATTGTATGTTAAGGTAGCCGGCAAGACAATTAAAGACCTTGTACAAAGCAGCATTGAAGAATTGTACTATTTCTTTAATGAAGTGAAGCTTGATAAAATGCAGCAGGAAATTGCAGGAAGAATACTTGAAGAAATACGAAACCGTTTAAAATATCTATATGAAGTCGGGCTTGGTTACCTTACTATTGACAGGCTTACAAGTACGCTTTCCGGAGGCGAGAGCCAGAGGATAAATCTTGCAACATCGCTTGGGTCATCATTGGTCGGCTCAATTTATGTACTTGATGAGCCAAGCGTGGGACTGCATCCTCGCGATAATGACAGGCTGATAAAAATACTCAAATCACTTCGTGATATAGGGAATTCAGTAATAGTAGTTGAGCATGACCCTGATATGATAAATGCCAGTGATTATATGATTGATATCGGTCCAAAGGCGGGTGAGTTTGGCGGTGAAGTTGTATTTGCAGGTGATATCAAAGATATTGCTAAATCAAAGGATTCGCTAACCGCAAAATATCTGACTGGCAAAATGAAAATTGATCTGCCAGCGAGAAGACGGGCTGTGAACGGTCACGTAATATCCATCCGCGGCGCATCTGAAAATAATTTAAAGGACCTTAATGTTGATATTCCGTTGGGAATTTTTGTCTGTATAACCGGCGTCAGCGGCTCAGGAAAATCTACTTTAATCAGCGATATACTCTATGGGGCTATCAAAAAACGCCTCGAAGGCATATACAACGAAAAGATAGGACAGTATCGTGAAATCACGGGACACCAGCACGTAAATGCAATTGAGCTTGTTGACCAGACACCCATTGGCAGGTCACCGCGCTCAAATCCGGTTACATACATGAAAATATTCGATCTTATCCGCGATGTGTACGGCAGCCTGCCTGCAAGCAAGCTCCGGGGATTTTCAGCCGGAAATTTCTCCTTCAATGTGCCGGGCGGAAGGTGTGAAACATGCGAGGGCTCAGGAGTAATAAAAATTGCGATGCAGTTCATGGCTGATATCTATCTTGAGTGCGATGTATGCAAAGGCAAGCGATATAAAAGTGAGATTCTTGAAGCTGAATACAAAGGAAAAAATATAAGTGATGTACTTCAATTAAGCATAACTGAAGCAATTGCATTCTTTAAGGATTACCCCCGCATAACTGCGAAGCTGAAGATACTTGATGAAGTGGGTCTCGGTTATTTAAGGCTTGGGCAATCAGCCACAACGCTTTCAGGCGGCGAGGCGCAGAGAATAAAGCTTGCATTCCACCTGTCATTCCAGACAGCAGGGGAGAAGACGCTGTTTATTTTTGATGAACCTACAACAGGTCTGCATTTGTATGATATATCAAAGTTGCTGAAATGTTTTAATGAGCTTATTGCCAAGGGGAATTCAGTAGTAGTTGTTGAGCATAACCTGGAAGTAATAAAGTGCGCTGATTACGTAATTGATATCGGACCCGATAGCGGCAACAAAGGCGGCGAGGTTATAGCAAAGGGAACCCCCGAGGAAGTGGCGAAGAGTAAAAATTCATTTACTGCGGGATTTTTGAAGAAGATGCTGAAGTAATCCTTCACTATGAACAAGTGGCTATAGCCCCTTATTCTTGAGTTGCATCGTGCGGGTTTAAAAATCATACTCCTTATTTCACCAGCACCATTTTCTTTGTATCTGTAAAATTTCCGCTTGTTAGCTTCGAAAAATATACACCAGCCGGCAAAGAACCTGCATCCCAGCTGTAAGTGTACCTGCCGTGATTCAAATGTGCGCTTACTATTACTTCCACTTCCTTCCCAAGCAGATCATAAATTTTTAGTTCAGTGAAATTTTCTTTTGGAATTTCAAACTCAATTATTGTAGAAGGATTGAACGGATTAGGATAGTTTTGTCTAAGAAGGAAACTCTGAGGCAAAGTTGTTATTGAATTGTTCAAACCCACAACTCCGCCTTCTTTGAAAACGGTCAGTCCTTTCCCGATCTGGAAATCTCTTGAATCTATCCACTTGTTGCCTAAGTTATCCACTAAGATCTGGTCTACAACACCACCCGGAATTTCAGAATTCGCCGTGTCAAATTTTGTCCAGTTGCTGTTCCCGTCAAACTTCATCAGGCTGTTTAATGTGCCCACCCAGATCGTGTTATTATTCTCAATGGCAACATCTGTAACAAGGTTATAACTTAACCCTGAGTTTGACGTTCTGTATACTGTCCAATCAGTTCCGTTGAATTTGCCAAGCCCGAAATCTGTTCCAACCCAAAGGGTCCCGTCCGGAGCCATTTCCAGATCATATACATTATTAGAAGGTATCTGTGAATTGTTGTTGTTAAAGATCGTGAAATTTGTTCCGTCAAATCTGATTAACCCGTTATTTATTGTTCCTATCCATTTGATACCGTTATTATCAACCTGAATACTCCGGAAAGAATTATTATTCGGTAATCCAAAAAATGCACGGTTATAAAAGGTCCATGATGAACCGTTGAACATAGCAACTGTTCCGTGTATCGGGTTTCCCTGTATAAAAAAAGTGCCAACAGCTGACCACAGGTTGTTATTACTTCTGTCAATGGATAGGTCCTGGATATTATCTGACCAAAAGAGATTGGACTGCCAGTTTGACCATGTTGTGCCATTGTATCTGCTGTAACCGCCGCTATCCAATACCGAGGCTGTAAAACCATCTATCTTTAAAGCACAACCGAACCATTTATTATTATTGTTATCTACAACTATTGAAACAGCTGTATTATTTTTAATCCCTGAATTTGTCGTATCAAACAGGCTCCATGAATTCCCGGAAATCCTTACGGTTCCGCCAAGCCCGGTAACAGTGTGGCTGAACGTTCCAACCCAAATTGTATTATTGGTTTCTTTTGCCAGCACTGTAATAAAATTACTCCGAAGTATCGAGTTTGATGTTGTGAAAGTGATCCATTCAGGCTCCATTGAATAAGATCCATTTAACATCAAAAACGTGACAACAATTACTTTCAAAATCTGACGAATTTCATTCATGTTATTTTTTTAACTTGATCAATTATAGCGCTAAATGTATGATTAAAAAAATCAAATTCTGCTTAAAATTAGGTAAATTGAATAATTTAAAACTCAAATTAACATTAAAATTGTATTATATTTAGCAATTAACCAGAATTTAAATTAGGTAAGTTGAGAAAGAATGATGACCTTTTTAGGCTGGTATCATCACTGGACCGCAGGGAATTGATAGCTGTTAACCGCGAATTATTAAAGCACAATTCGTCGGGGAAATATCGGAGGATATTCAGAAGTATCAGATCAGTTGGCAGGGCAGGCAATTATGTTGAAGAAGATATAATTAAGCGGGCCGGATGCAGGAATAAGAATGCATTTTCGGTCGCGAAGAATTACCTGTATGGAAATATCGTAAATATTCTGATCAACCTGAACACGCCCGCAAGTTCCGACGGAAAGATCAAAATTCAGATCTCTTTTATTGACCTTATGTATAAGCGGACGCTGTACAGCAAAGCATACGAGCAGTTGAAGAAAACAAAAAGAAAAGCATATATATCAGATAATTTTCTCAGGCTTGTTGAAATCATCAGACTTGAAAGAAACCTTGTAATAGAATTGCTTCCTCCTGCAAAGAAGACCCGGGTAATATTAAGCCTGTTTGAAGAAGAGAAAACTATACTGGCAAAGATAAATAATATCAGTGAATACAGATGCATTGAATATCAGATACGGGCAACTATTTCAGACGCAGTATCAACCGGAAAAAAACTCAGTCAAAAACTGCTTGGTTTCAGAAAAAGATCAGTTCTTAGTTCAGAGAAGAAAGCAATGTCTTTTGCCGCTCTGGCATCATTTTATAATACGAATTCTATTATCAGTATGTACAGCGGTGATATTAAGAACACATACAGATTCAGAAAGAAACTTGTTGAGCATATTGAAACAAGGAAAGATGTTAAGTTTGAAAACCCTACAAACTACATTGTTTCACTTTACAATCTGATTGAAAGCTGCTACGAGATGTTACTGCCCAAAGAAATGATAAATTTTATTTATAAGCTAAGGTTGTTTGCCGAAAGAGTGAGTATCCCTGAAAACTCAAAACTGCTTTCTGACCTGGGCTGCAGCAAACAGGAACTTAAATACAGCCTGATAAAACCTGATATTGATGCTTCCGAAAAAGTATCAAAGTTACTGCTTGCTTATCTTGGTGAGTACAAGGGAAAAATATCCGGCGCAGAAGAATCTGAATGTTTATACCTTATTGCAGTATCTTATTTTTTGTTAAACAAATATGACGATGCCGCAAAACTCCTTAACAGGATAATTTCCTCCGAAAAGGTCAATAACGGGATATTCCTTATAAATGTTAAGTTATTGAATATCTTAACACAATATCAAATGAATAATATCGAGCTGGTTATATATCTGGTAAGTTCATTAAACAGGACCCTTAGTTCGGTCAAACTCCCCGGTGATTTCCAGACTGCACTTTCAGGATTTCTTAAAGAGCTAATTGCGGCAAAAGATGAACAGGACCATTTATATCTTCGAAACAGGTACATGAAAGTTATCACGGGATATTATTTCAATAACAAAGATCATATTTCAAGAACAGCAGTTTCCGGGTGGATGAAGAATAAATGACCTATAACTTTCTGGTATCCGCATATACAAAGAATTTATTTAACCAGCATCATTTTTCTGGTTTCAGAAAATCCGTTTGCAGTAATCTGATAAAAATAAACGCCTCCCGGCAGATTTGCAGCATCAAAATCAGTTTTGTATTTACCTGCATTTAGTTCTTTATTCAGTATCTGTTTGACTTCCTTCCCCAGTATATCGTAAACAACCAGTTTAACCACAGAGCGAACCGGCAGGCTGAATTCTATATTTGTCACCGGGTTGAAGGGGTTCGGATAGTTTTGAAGCAGTGAATATTCCGAAGGTGTTTCGTTTGAAATCGGTTCTATGCCGACCGGTTGTGAATACTTAATGGTTGTGGCAGATGATGTAGCGTTCCTTGTAGAATGATACCCTGTTATATAAACGTAACCGTTGTTATCTACAGCTATGGAGCGTGCTGCATCAATATATCCTCCGTCATACTGCATCATCCAGACCTGTTCACCTGCCGGAGAATACTTTATTGTTGTATAATCAAGATCTGTCATAGTCTCCCAGGCTGTGCCAGTAATATATACATTACCCGATGCGTCGGTAGTTACTGATTTTCCTTCATCCCAGTTATTCCATGAACCACTGTATATTTCTGCCCATCTGAATACTCCGTCAGGGCTGAACTTCACGGTCAAAATATCCAAAAATGTTGAAATACTGCCGGCATAACCCGTCATAATAATATTACCTTCATTATCAAGCGTCATATCAAAGGGGACGTCGCTTAAACCACCTCTATCATATGTACTGGTCCACAGTTTTGTTCCGCCGGGGGTATATCTAAGCAGAGCAATATCAAAATGAACAAATGAACCGAAAACATCTGTCATTGCACCGCCAACGTAAATATCACCGTTTTGAGCTATCTTTACCCTTTGCCCCAGGTCATTTTGTCCCGCCGGCCCGTTTTCAGTTCTTACCCATTCTTCATTACCTGAAGCAGAATATTTTATCAACAGAAGATCGTAATCTTCTGAGCCTGTGTATGTAAAACCTGTTACATATGCATTACCATTGTTATCGGTTGCTATTGAATTTGATTCAGCCCATTGGTAGCCTATTGGGTGGTTGTAATATTTTGCCCATTGAAGTACCCCTCCGGTACTGTATTTTAATGTTAATACACCTATAGTGCTGACAGTTGAATCAAGGTAAACATTGGCGGTTATAAACAACCCGCCAGAATTGTCTAAAGCGATCTCGGCTTTGGTAAGTTCCAAATACCCGTTTTGGGGATCGGAATACATCTGCATCCAAAGTTGTTCACCGGACGGGCTGTATTTTATTGTGATCATCGTGCTGTTGTCATCGTTACCAGTGATATACAGATTTCCCTGAGGGTCAATGATCATGGATTTTGCCACTCCATAATACTGCCGTACCCATAGCTGGGTACCTGTTGAACTGTATTTAATTGTATTAAAATCATATCCTGTTACATATATATTGCCATCACCGTCAATTACTATATCATTTCCGTATCCCTGTGAGTTGGATGAACTGTACTCCTTAACCCAGGTTTGCGAGACCTGGCTGTAAGATATTGTGACAAAGAATAACATCATTATACAGAAGAGTAACATTTTTTTTACGTTTATCATACCGGATGTTTGGTTTTAATATAACATTCTTAAATTATGATTGTAACTTAATATTATGTTTAATAGATTGCAAATAAATTAGTCTATATTTTGTTAGATGTTTTTATGACACAAAATTACACGAAATACAGCCCAGTAAAGAACAATATAGCTTCAATTCTGTATTTGTACGAAGTTGCCGCAATCCCCGGGAATATAAGGGAACAATATCTTCAGAAGATCCTGAAAAGGAAAAATGCTGAGCACCAAAAGAATGTGATGCTGATAAACTTTATTTATGAACGGATTGAAAACGGAAATCTGTATGATTGGGATTCAGCAGAGATATGCAGGAAGCTAAAAGTATCTTATAATACCTACCGGTTCCACAAATCAAATTTCCTGGATGGATTACGGAAGTATTATTTTCTGCCTGATAAATCTAGTTCAAACCCGGATAAGACTGCATTGAATAATCAGGATACCGAATCGGAATTTTATGATGCTAAACTGAAATTCTCAGCCGGAATGAGGAAAGAAGCTAAACTTATCTTCCTTAAATTGGCAGCCCGGCTCAGAAAAGAGAAATTGAACAGCTTAAATATCCTGATTGCATCTGAGATTTACGAACACTTGCTTATTTATTATTATAATCAACATGATCTTTTGAGGTACAACAGGTATTTAGCTGAAACTAAACGCCTGGTGGACTATCTTAATAAACGAAAAATTGTACTTAGCAAACAGCAAACAGCACTTATTAAAGCGAGGTATTACACTGCAATGGGCAGAAAATTCGGTCTAAACCTTGTAAATGACAGCTCATATACTAATAAACTGAATAATTACAAACTAGCTTATAAAGAAGCAGCAAAAGCTGCAAACTATGAATACTTAACCTATGTTTTATTTCATATTGGAGAAGTTTATTCAGTTTTGGGCAGCAGCTCTGTGGCAATGAATTATTACAGGAAAGGTTATGATATTGCCTCAAAAAGAAAATTGCCGGCTGTAAAATACGGTTTCAAAGCGCTGATGATCTCAGAAAGTAATAATAAAAAAAAAGATGGGTCCGGGAAGTTGGTAAACAATTTAGCTGAATGCTGGGCTCAGGTAAAGCGCTATGGATATAATTCTTACTGGTTCCAGGTTGTTTCCATCTTATATTCAAATTGTCTGATCTCGGTTGATGAAGAAAAAAGAAAAGAAGTGAACAAAGAACTGGTTAATTATCTTTTTCTTCGTTCAGTTCCGGGCAGAGCTATAAAGATATTATATGCTGATAAAACCGGAGAAAGGAACTATGTCAAATGGGAGTTATTGAGAAATGAAAAAGGCGGATTCTTAAGCCCGGGAGAAGTAAATTACAGCTTTGTATATGAACTTGAAAACCTGGTGAAATATATTACATCGCACTATCACAAGATATCTTTCCTTGCCGGGAAAATAAAAATTAACCTTGACCTGCTTTTTATTGAGTTTTTGAAAGGCAAAAAAATAAATTTCGAATATGCATTATTGCTAATCAACAGGATCAAATGGGGATTAAGAGATAAGAAATTGCTCGTAAGATTTGATAGTTTCAGATTGCTTGAGATCGCATTTTCAATGCTTGAAAATCATGGATTCATGTCCCGGAGAGAATTTCTGTATAAATACTGCAGGAAGTTTGAAGAATTATCAGACTTTTGTCTGGGTTCAAAGGATGAAAACCCTTTATATGTATATCTGATCATCAGTCTGACAGCAAAATGGATAGGTTACAGCGAGTTAACGGATATTGCAGCGAAAAAATACAGGATCATAGAAATCAATTTCCCCAATCATATAAAGGCTGCAATTGATGAAATAAAAAACAACTGCAGGGAGTAAAACAAATTCCAATTAAATCTTTGCAAGCTCTTCATGCAGTAATTGCACTTCATTCCTCAGGAAATTAACATCTTCATCAAGGAAATGTCTTGCCAGCTGGCGGGCCCGTTTGATGGAATTCATGTTTATTTCCGATGTTATAATATCCTCATCGAAAAATTTAGCTACTTTATCAACCGTGCCGAACGGATCAACTATTTCACTGCCTCCCCAGAAATTCACACCGTCTTCATATCCAACCCTGTTGCAGAACACGAGATACAATGAAAGCAGCCTTGCATATGCCCTGTGCTGCTCTGAGTTTATTTCATAATTCTTGAGTATCTTGCTTTTTGAATTTAGCGCAAGTCTTGTTGGTGATACCGCAATACCAATAATTACTTTCGCGCCTTTTAATGCCTGCAGTAATGGCAATGACATATGCCACAAGTCCTCGCACACAAGTACACCAATCTTGCCGAATTTCGTATCATGTACATCAGCTTGTTTGCCCCGCGAAAAGTATCGTATTTCTTCGAACATTCCGTAATCAGGCGGGTAAACTTTTTTATGTGTGAACTGCAGCTTGCCTGCTTCAAAATAGAACGCTGAATTGAAAATACCGTAATTATCATCCTCTTCTATTCCGCCGCATACAATTGAAATTTTCTTTGATCTTTGTCTTAACGGCTCCAGCAGTTTGCTTGTAAACGGGTTCAGCGCAAGCTCCAGGTTCAGGTCCTTAACCGAGTACCCCGTGAGCGATAGCTCAGGAAATACCACCATATCAGACTTTCTGGCAATAGCCTTATCAATATATTTTAAATGAAGTTTTATATTTTTTTCTATATCACCCAGTGCAGGTGATATTTGTGCGCATGATACTTTGAATTTCATATGTTATTTTTATATGTACAAATATACCTATATGTACTATTATTTGAAATAAATGTTCTTTAGCCACAGCCTGAAAACCGGGTCAACAAGCTCGTATTTTGAATTGACCAGGTGGATTATCTCTTTATTAATTAAAACAGAGCGTATCTTGGTAACATTTCCCGGTGTACCCAGATCAAATAGCCGGATCAATTCTTTGGAAAATATATCTTTTCTGTTGCTTTTGATGAGCATATGTAAAAAATTCACCTGTGTGTTGCTGAGTGTTTCTATATCCTTTATATATAACGGCGCATTTTGTTCGATCAGTTCTGTCAGTGACCTCTCAAGAATTTCTGATGTGACAGATCTTTTAGTATTTATCCAGATAATATGAGCAAGCTGCTGAGTATAGTAAGGCTGGCATTGGACTTCTTCTGTGACCTGTTTCGCGTATTCCGGATCAATTTTTTTACCTGAATTTTTAAACTGTGTGATAATATACTCTGTTAAATAAGAACTGTCAATTTTACCGAGATACATTACGTCACCAAATTTATAGAAGGGCATACTTTTTTTTTCGAAAAGAGTTGTCATCATATGTGTTTGGCTTCCGTATAAACAATAGACCGTATCCTGATGTTTCTGCCATGAAGCTCTGAGCCGTTTCTGAAATAACAGAGGCTGGTTAAAATTCGATATGTTCTGGAATTCATCAATGCACACTGCAATTTCAATTTTCTTTGCATGGGCTATTTTTTCCGGAAGGTTTAAAATGTCTTCAAAATCTTCGGCTTTATCCCTAAGCTCAAATGTTATTTCAAAATCGTTAACCATATCAATAGGGAAGGATACTTTTGGTGAAAGCCTTTTTAAGAACGACATTGCCGTATCCATCCATTCCCTGGGCTTAGAGGATGTTTCCTGTATGATCTTTTTAGCGAAGTAAGAATAGAACTGAGCTTCATCCCTGATGTTAAAGAGATCTATCGTTACAGAATGTTTGTTCTTTTCTTTTTGGAATAAGGAAGCTGCCTTGTTCACCAATGAAGATTTCCCCCACCTTCTTGGGGAAATAAGTATTGTATTCACCTTGTCATCAAAATTTGCTTTTAACCTTTTTGTTTCAAATGCACGGTTTGTAAAATTACTTCCCTTTGCAATTTTACCGAATGTGAATGGACTTTTCATATACAAAAATACGGATAAAAATACGATTATACCATATGGTATTATACTAATTGGTATAATACTACTTGGTATAACGTATAAGCTATTGTTTTTATTATTATTATGAGGGAAAATATACGAAAATAATCTTTATTTTTTATTCGAAAAAACTCGAATAATTCCGGAAATTTTAAGGTTTATCTTAAGCCAGATCATCAAGAGACCTTTCCCGAAATGTTTTTCAAAATATTTCCCGCAATCATCGTTCCATACTCTGATCATATTAGCGCGGTCTTTTTTAATGCTTGCGCCGTGCTCATGTATTACAACGGAAGAGGGCAGAAGCCTTATCTTAAAACCTGCATCATAGATCTTCTTGCACAGGTCAACATCGTTAAAGAACATCCTGAAGCGCTCATCCATATTATCAATCTTACTCAGCAGATCAGCGCGTACCATAAATGCCGCAGCCATAGGCTGCTCAACATCCTGCTCAAGGCTGTAATCCATATATTTTGCTTTCCATGAGCCAAAGAGTTTTGTTTTGGGAAAAATATAAGCAAGCAGGCTGAATTCACAAAACATACGCCAATATGTTGGGAAGTTTCGTACTGAATACTGCACGCTCCCATCCGGATTCTTCATTAACGGCGCGCATGCTCCGTAAGCCGGATTCGATTCCATAAAGTCATACACAACCTTTATACTCGTATTATTCAAAACAGTATCAGGATTCAGCAGTAAAACATATTTTCCTTTGGATAACTTTATCCCCTGGTTTATAGCTTTTGTATAACCCAGATTTTCGGAATTCTGAAAAGCATTCAACTGTGGGAATTCTATCTTGTTAACAAGCGCAAAGGAATCATCAGCAGAGTTATTATCAATTATTATCAGTTCAGCAACAAGCCCCCGAAGAGCGGTAATTACTGAGTTAACGCAATTAACAATTTCATCAGAGCTGTTCCACGTAACAATTATTACTGAAATATCTGTCATATTAAGCACAAACTTAGCAGTATGTTTCTATATATGCAATGAAATCAGAAATGTGGAGCGTTTTCACAATAACTCTGAATAACAATTAAATATTATATCTGTTCTTTACAAATTCAAACCAGTTATTTTGAAATTCCAGGAATGTAACTCCAAGAGTCTGCAGAGTATTGCCGTTGCTTAATATCATGTCTTTTAAGTGCTGCCTGTCCCAATTCAGAACTATGTATTCTGCAAGCAGGTAGCCCACTTCATAGATCTGCGTATTGTTAAAGTTATTGAGCTGGCTCAAAGTTGGAGGATTATGATTTACCATGTAAGGAAGCTGGTTTGGATGAATGAACTGCCCTGCTTCATATAGGGCAATTGATTCCCACAGCCAGCGCGGATTATTACCGAAATTAGGATTTATATTTAATGTAACACAATGTGTAAATTCGTGAATTAAAACTATTAACATGAAATCATAATTTTGCTCGGGATGTTTGGGAGCCATCATATGAATTGTATCTTTTGCTGTAGATAGTCCTATTGCCCAAACCGGCAGGTTTGGAACAATATATCTTACAGCGTTTGCCAGTTCTTCATGAGTTGAGTAAAAATGTACAATTGTTTTAGAAACAGAATCCGTCAGCAGATCGCTCAGTATTCTGTTATAATTGTTCTCTACCGAATCGGCTATTTCAAGCATGTATAGGCTGTCATAAGAAGTATAATAGAATGTAAAATGGTCGCTTACATATGGATATGGAATCGGTTCCGGAGGAGGAACAGTCGTAACCGGTGTATCATTATTAGAACATGAAGCCAGACTTCCAATCAGCAGAATGAATTGTAGAAATTTAGTGAATTTTACCGGAATTTTCATATTTTCGGAAAAATTAAGTTAGGAGGGCGGTATATTGTTATTTATACAAATATATATGAATAATACGCTTTTGTCTTACGATCTTATAATTCCGTAACAGAATATTATCATTTTATTTGTTTAACCTGCTTTTTTTATACTCAGATGGTGTCATTGAAGTATTTTTCCTGAATGCTTCGTTGAAAGTGGAGATAGAATTAAAGCCTGACTCAAATGCTATAGCAGCAATAGTATAGTGCTGTTTAGAGGGATTCAGTAATTCTTTCTTCACATTTTCCAATCGCTGTAAATTAATATAGTCATTAAAATTAATATTCAGCCGCAGGTTGATCGCCTGTGAAATGTGGTGCCTTGGAATGTTCACAGTTTTTGATAATACATCAAGTGTTAATTCAGGATTCATATACCCCTTTTCGCCAACTATAAATGCATTTAGCTTAACAATGATATTCTCAATTTCATCATCAGTTAATTGGTTTTTCTGATATTTTATGAACTTTGTTTCCCTCGGCCGGGCTATTGCTGCAGTATTTCTGTTTATAAACAACTCGGGGTTTACTAAGGCGTTATAGCTGATCCAGTAGATCATCAGTGGCAGAAGCAAAAATGCAATGCTTGAGTTATCGAATTTTATGCTCATAAACTCAACATTGTAAAATACAAGAGTAAACAAAATTATCAACGAAATACCGGTTATCCAAACTACATTGGTGAAGTTATTAAACCACTTTACCGGATCAAATGAGCCTATATTTGTTTTTGCCTTACTGGTTTTACTGCTTAACAATTTTTTACCAGCTATTATATACGCACTTAAAATAATGATCTGAAAGGCAGTATCCAGAATGTTATAAGCGTCAATGTTTATGAAATCAAATAGATCAATGATTTTGTATCCCGAGATTAACACAATAAGAATAGAGATAATAAACGGTATCAAGTGCAGAACCATTTTCAGATTCAGATCAAATTGTTCGCTTACGCTTTTTTTGATATAAAGATATACAAGGGGACCATACAGGTACGGCAGATAATACAGAATGAAGTAAACAGGGCTCATGAAGTTCGATTGGAAACTGGAACCCTGGAGTTTTATAAAAACCTGGAGAGTAACCACACCGATAAAAATCCCCAGAAAAATGTTAGGAAACAGGTTGGAACGCTTCTTTAGAAGCACGATAACCAGAAGAATGCCTTGTATAACGCCCGAAGAAAAAATTATTGTATTGATATAATAATCCATAAATAAAGAATGGGGCTGTGATTAATATAAGAATAAAATTAAAAAAATGAAATTTTATAATTAATTTACATTGTATGTGAAATCATTATTGAATAATTTGCAGAAAATTAACACATTAATATGCCAAAGATGCAGAAAAAGAAGAATATTTATTCCGGGAAATCGCCCAAAAGTTTTAAGTTTAAACACATAATCTACAAAAAAGAGGGCTATAAGGCAACAATTACCATTAACAGGGTAAAAGTATTAAACTGCCTTGACCTAACAACTATACATGAGCTTACCGCTGCATTTAAGGATGCATCGTGGGATGATAATATTGCTGTAATTATTTTAACCGGCGCCGGCAAACAGGCATTTTCAACCGGAGCTGACCTAAACGAACAGCAGGAATATTTCCTCGGCAATCCGAACGATTATTATAAATGGATGTATGAATTCATTCAGCTCCATGAAGTGATGCGCAATGTTGGCAAGCCAACCATTGCAAGACTCAACGGTATCGTTGTAGGCGGCGGCAATGAGCTTAATATCAGCTGCGACCTTGCCATAGCTTCTGATCATATCTACATAAGGCAGGTTGGTGCGGCAAGAGGCAGCGTAGCTGCCGCAGGGGCAACTCAATTTTTACCCATTATGGTTGGTGATAGAAGAGCCCGTGAAATATTATTCCTCTGCGAAGAAATTCCCGCAGCAAAAGCGCTTGAGTGGGGACTTGTTAACCAGGTCGTACCTTACGAAAAACTTGATGAAGCCGTTGACCTGATGGCTAAGAAGCTATACAACAAGCTGCCTGAGTGTTTAAGGTACACAAAGCAGCAGCTTAATTTCTGGCGAGATCTTTCATGGCATACTACTATCGGTCATGCACGTGACTGGCTCTCTTTACACAACCTGAGCGGTGAAGTAAAAGAAGGTATAAGCGCGTTCAACCAGAAACGCGGCGTGAATTACAAAAAGGTTAGAAAAACAAAATAATATTTCCTGCTTCTTTAATGACCGGTTAAATGGATCTCACAATTTTATTAACTATTCTGGGGATAATTGCAACCATTGCGGCTCCCGCCGCAGGTTACATACTAAAGCTCAGGAAAGAGTATAAAAATTATTATTCCGTTATCTGGAAAAACAGCAGCAAGCTGAAAGCCAGGGAGCTTCTTGGTGAGCGCCCATATGAAGATTATTATTATACCCGCAATATCGATAACCAGATCCAGCGTTCACTTGAGCGCAGACGTAATATTATCATTGTCGGTCCGCCGCTAAGCGGCAAAACGCGCTCTTTCTTTAATGCGTTAAAACAGCTGAAAACACCCGTACACCTGCTTGTTCCCAGAAGCGTTCCTGTTCAGAACTTTCAGTTCCCGAAAGATTTTATTTTCTGGAAACCGCAAATGATATTTATTGATGACCTGCAGTATTACATCGAAAGGCAGGATAGCTTCTACCTTCTTTTCCGCGAAGCTAAAGAAAGAGGAATACCGATAGTGGCTACCTGCCACTCAGGCAGGGAGTTTAAAAAAGTAAAAAACAAAATGGTTGAGCAGAACCTTGATCTTGATATCATCTTTGGCGAAGATATAATAGAGATGGAAAAGATCTCTGCCGAGGAAGGAAAGCTCGTATCCGAAAAGCTGGGTATGAAATGGGACACGGTGAAATTCAACGGTACAATAGGCTCAATTTTTATGCGGCTCAGCGAAATGGAAAGACGCTTTGATAATTGTGACAACATAGAAAAAACAATTCTGCGCTCATTGCGTAATCTGTACAAAAGCGGGATATATGAAGAGAACAGCATATTCAGACTTGAATGGATAAAAAAAGCGGCAGGCATGTTTGAGCTTGAGGGCAGGGATTTTGAATGGACCGGCTGGATAAAAAACCTGGAAGATAAAGAGTTTGTTAAGATTGCCCGGAGGAATAAGATCTGGGCTGAAGATGCATACCTTGAATCTGTAGTTAAACCCGAGGTTGAGCTACAGCAGACGGATATTTTTGAAAGTATGGCCGAAGTATTTACTGAAAACGCGGAAGTATTGCAGATGCTGGGCGAAAGGGCTTATGATATAGGTATAGTTGATACGCAAATTGGCGATTATATGAAAATTGCTATTGGTGCATTTGAAAAAGTACTTGTATTGATAGATAAAGAAAATCAGCATACAGAATATTTCAAAGCAGAAAATTACCTTGGACAGTCATACTGGTCGCTTTCAAAAGTGCAGGATACACTTGCAAACTGCGCGAAATCAATTGAATATTTTACTGAAATTTTAAAAACAATAAGTATAGAAACCCACCCGGTTGAATACGCGAGAATTAAGAACAGGATTGGCAACACTTATACTGCGTTTGCTGAAGTAGAATCACGTGAAGAAAATTGTCTGATTGCCATAAATGCTTACAACGAAGCGTTAAAAGTATTCAGCAAAAGGGCTTATCCTCAGGAATATGCAAGGGCACATAATAATCTTGGTGGCGCATATCTTATACTGGCTGAAGTAAAAGACAGAACCGCTAATTATAAGAAGGCAATTTCTTCATTTGAAGAAGCACTTATGGTAGAAATAATTAAGGAGAGCCCGAAACTCTACGCTCTTACAAAGAACAATATTGCGAATACTTATGCAAGGCTTTCGGAAATTGAAGATGCTGAAAATAACCTGAAGCGCTCCATAGAAGCATATAACGATGTGCTTGCGCTGCAATCTAAAGAAAAAGCGCCGCTGCAGTACGGGCTTACGAAAAATAATATCGGTAATGCATATTCAATGCTTGCGTTGATAAAGGATAAAAAACAAAATCTTGATAAAGCTATAAACGCTTTTGAAGAAGCGCTTGAAGTAAGGAAGCCTGAACAGGTCCCTGTTCAGTATGCAAATACAATGTTCAATCTTGGAGACGTTTACCTTGTGAAAAGCGAGCTTGACAACAATGCCGAACCTCTATACCGGGCTATTGATGCTTTTGAGGAATCAATAAAGATACGCACTGAAAATAAATATCCTATCCAGTTTGCGGAGTGTAAATTCGGGCTTGGCAAAGCCTACCTTAGCCTTTCAGGCTACGAAGATAAAACCGAAAATTACCACAAAGCGATCGCTTCATTTGATGATGCGCTTAAGATTTTCACTGAAGATAAATTCCCCGAAAACTACCGTTTGCTGCATGAAGAAATATCAAGAGCAAAGAAGATATTCTTTTGACTCTCCGGGAATTCTTTAAATCCTGCTAAAGGATATATATCACTACCCCGCCTGATAACAATCATTGGTAAAGCTTGTTTGCTGTATTATATTTGTTTAGAAGGTAAAGTGTCTCAGCTTGCTTTCTGAATAAAAATAACGCCAACCTACTGAAAAGGAGGTAGAGTGTAATGGAATACAACAAGTTTGTTGATCTAAGCAAATCATACCTTTTCTGCCAGTTAAAACGCAATGAGCTCACCAGGAGTGAGGGATTCCATCCGAGATTACTGCCCTTTATCACAATTTCAAGAGAAGCCGGAACCGGCGAAACAGCAATTACGCACAGCCTGCTCGATGAGCTTGCCTCTGGCCAGTTACCGGGCGAGTGTCCGTGGACACTGTACGATAAAGATCTTGTAAAACGTGTTGTGGAAGATTATAACCTGGGCAGAATGCAGGGCTTGCTTCCTGAAAGGAAGTTCTCAGATATTCAGACGATGTTTGAAGAGCTTTTCGGGATGCATCCCACAAAACGCGAAATGGCTCATAATATCAGTAAATCAATTATCAAGCTTGCCGATATGGGCAATGTTATTATTGTTGGCAGGGGGTCATTTTATATCACTAGACATCACCCGAACGGGCTGCATGTAAGGCTGATAGGCTCAATGCAGAAGAGAGTAAAACACATGGTTGATGAGTATTCATTGAACCTTAAGCAGGCAGAGGAATACATCAAAAAAGAGGACCAGGAACGGCATGATTATGTTAAAAAGCTATTTGGTGTTGACCTGAACGATCCGCACCATTATGATATGGTGATAAATACCGATAAGCTCTCATCTCAGGAAATAACCTCTTTGATAGCCGAACATATCGAACTGCTGAAAGAGAAACTGGCTATGAACTACTACAGTGAAGAATTAACTGCTGTATAAGCGAATAAATACCCGTTTTTTTTACCCGTTAATTAACCGGATAAAACCGGTTAAAAGACGGGTATTTTTATGACTTATATCATTTCTCCGGTTGACCCATATCATAGTTAAAATTCTGTAAAACAGATAATTTTGTGTAAATAGGTAAATTGTTTTGTTACTTTTTAACATAATATAACGGAGAATTAACAATGTCAGATAAAAAAGCGGATCTAGCAGGTCCAGGTATCAGCACTTACCCCGAAGTATCAAAAATACTTCCCGAAAACTACTCATCTATACTGAACAAGAAGGACACACAGAAAGCCATATATGCCGTAAAGAGCTATATTGAAGAGAACTTATGCAAAGAACTTAATTTAATGATGGTACAGGTTCCGCTGATAGTTGATAAGGAAAGCGGTGTAAATGATAATCTTGACCGTGATGGCTCAAGAACCCCGGTTGAATTCCCCTGCGGACTCGGACTTCCGAAGAGAATGGAAGCACAGGTTGTACAGGCAGCTACAAAATGGAAAAGAGTTGCCTTAAAACAATTCGGTATGGAGCCCGGCGAAGGCCTGAATACCGATATGAGAGCTGTCAGGAAAGATTACTTCCTTGATCATGACCACTCCAGCTATGTTGACCAGTGGGATTGGGAAAGAGTGATTACTGCTAAAGACCGCAATCTCGATTTTCTGAAAATGATCGTAAAAGGTATCTGGAAAGTATTCGTAGGCGCAGAAAAATATGTTCAGGAAATGTTCCCGCAGCTTAAAGATCCAAGATTCCCGAATTTACCGGAAGAGCTTGTATTTTTACATGCAGAAGAAATTCTTGAAATGTTCCCCGACCTTCCGAGGAAACAGAGGGAAACACAGATACTTCAGAAATACCCTGCTGTATTCATAATAGGTATCGGCTGGGTATTAAAAGACGGTTACCCACATGAAATGCGCGCTGCTGATTATGATGACTGGGTAACACCAACTGTTACAAAGAACGGTGAAACATATCACGGCTTAAATGGTGATATACTTGTATGGAACCATTTAACTAAACGCAGACATGAACTCTCATCAATGGGTATAAGGGTTAACGCTGAAACACTCAGAGAGCAGTTAAAGCTTTCAAACCAGCTTGACCTGGTTTCAACACCGTACCACAGTGCAGTTTTGCAGAATGAAGTACCGTTAAGCGTTGGCGGCGGCATCGGGCAATCAAGACTGCAGATGCTTCTGTTAAGGAAAGCTCATTTAGGTGAAGTTAGCGTGACTATATGGCCAAAACCGCTGAAAGAAATATGCGCTGAAAAAAATATTCATGTATTAGAATAACAGAAATTTGTATCAATTTTGTTTTTAAAGACGTCCCTCCGGACGTCTTTTTTTTTATTGTCATTCTGTGCTATAAAAGTGTATATTTGTAAAATAAACTAAAACACATTCTAAAATGAAAGAAACTTTGCAGGAAATAAAGAATAAGCTCGCAGCCGATAGCGCAATAAGTGAAGAAAAGAAAAATGAACTTCTGGGTTTGCTTGATGAACTTGAAAGTGAAATGGGAGCTGCAGGTAAACCGGAGGAGATGAAAAATATTTCATCGAATGTTAAGCGTACAACGGAAGAAATTACCAGGGAAGAAAAAGACCCCGACCTGATTGAAAGCGCATTGAATGACCTGAGGGATTCTGTAACGGAATTTGAGGTTTCACATCCTAAGCTGTTTGAAAAAGTAAATAATATTTCTGCAATGCTTGCCAGTATGGGTATTTGATAACTGGTAACACAAGCTTTCCTGCCTGTGTTCAAATTTACAAGTTTAAAAAAAATAAAGTACACCAAAAAGCCCCGCTCAATGAGCGGGGCTTTTAAATTTATCAACTCCTCTTTGCCGGTATTATCACCAACAAATTAAGTAAATCTTACTTCACTAGTATCATTTTCTTTGTGCTTACAAAACTGCCGGCTGTGAGTTTATAGAAATATATTCCGCTTGCAAGATCTGAAGCATTAAAATCAAATTTATATGTGCCTGCTTTTAAGTCACTGTTTACCAATATGCCCGCACTTTTACCCGTCATATCAAATACTTCAAGCTTTACGTTCTGCTCATTTGGCAGCGCAAAATCTATTGTTGTATTCGGGTTAAAAGGATTGGGGTAATTCTGGTTCAGCTCAAATGATGGAGGTATTTCGTTGGTATTTCCGCTTATTCCAACAGGATCAGGAGTAACAGTTGCAACCCATGCCTGCATTGTACCTGTTTTATCATCAAACCAGAACGGGAATATCTTGCCGTTACCTGAAGAAATACCAATATAGTCGCCGCCGTATGTACCTAAACCTGCTTCTCCCTTTACTTTCCATGCATGGTCACTTACTTTTACATCAGACCATGTTGCGCCGCCATCAACTGAGCGTGACATGTATGTTTCACATGAGTCGCCTACTGATGGATAATTCCTGTTATCATAATAACAAACATTAACTCCGCCATTTTCATCAACCCTGATAGCAGGGAAGAACTGAACTTTACCGTTGTTCAAAGGATCCTGGTTGACCCTGACACCGGCTGACCATGTTGCACCGCCATCAGAAGAACTGTGTAAGATCACGTCTGCATCTGTTCCTGCAGGTGCCAGATTTTTTTCTGCAGCCACTACATATATCCATCCGTTCCGGGGTCCGCCTGATCTGTCAACACCAATTCTTGTGAAACCGTTAACTCTGAAGTTCCAGCCGTTAAATGTTGTTGCACGGATGCCGTTCATATCAAAAGCGTTATTTAAAACTGTCCATGAAGTACCGCCGTTTGTGGATTTTGCAAATCCGCAGTAATCTTCTGTGTAAGGTGATGCTGATGTTGGAGCAGCCCAGCAGATGTATACTTCACCGTTTGGTCCGCACATAACATCACATCCCTGGGAATAATGACCGGAAAGAGGTGTGTTCACCTGCATTACACCGGTCCACGATACACCGCTGTTTGTAGTATAACCGCACATTATCGGCGGCTGTCCTGCTGCAAAATTGCTCCATACACAATAGCTTCTGCCGTAATACGGACTAGATGGAGCGTCATCTGATGCTGCAAAATTCTTGTCAACACTGCCGGATTGTATAGTTATTCTGCCTGACCAGCTTACGCCGTTGTTAGTTGAATATGCCGCTACCATTCCTGGTGAATCTAATGTTGTGAAAATTATAACACCATTCTTATCAATTGTTGGACCCGGGTCACTTGATGACTGTGTGAACGGTGAAAGCAGGTTGTTTCCTGTCCATGTTGCACCGCCATCTGTTGTGAGATATCCGCCCTGGCCGTACACGCCGCCGGCTGTTGTGTTAGCTCCGCCAAACATTATGTTCTGATTCAGGGGATGCCTTACAAGGATTATTTCATCCTGCTGTGCGTTTGCCGTTGGTAAAACACGTACGCTGGGGCCGACTGTAATAACCATGTTATTCAAATTGTAAACCTGGATTGTCCTGTTTGTGTTCTGCCATGAATTGGTTTCAGAAGGGAGTTTAGTGTAACTTCCCATAACGGGTTTTCTGGTTGTTGACCATTTTTCCTGTGCCTGAACATTAGCCAAAGCAAAAATGGCAATAAGTAGTACTGCGAAGAATTTCATTTGTGTTTTGTTTAATTTTTGAAAAAACTTATAGAAAATTAGTGATTTTTTAGGAAGTTAGCAATATACCAAAATCACAGAAACCTAACGTAAAAAGGTTAATTACAGGCACTTCTTTATGCTCCTGATAAGTAAGAAAAATACTATAGAAACACCAAAGGAATATAAAATGTTTAGTATATAAAAGAAGAAAATTATTCAATTTGAAACGAGGGTAACAATATGAAAAAGAAAAATTTCTTTGAACCCAAAAACAGCAGTAAATTAACAGAATTACCGGAGGAAACTGCCAAAAAAGTATTTCCGGATTATGAAGATTACCCTGAGGGTGAGGATATTTACTCAAGGGATAAAGAAACGCAGATAGATCCCGAAAAGCTTGCCGAAAGACCGCTGAAGTCAGAAAGCGGGGCAGATGATGAGATATTAAAGAAAAATCCGCACATTATTACTGATCCCATTGATACCCCGGGAAGTGAACTGGATGATACACTTGAAGCGGCAGGGGATGAAGATGAGGAAAATAATTATTACAGTCTCGGAAGGGATAATAATGAAACTTCGAATGAAGAATAACACTTGAAAGTGGAAGTACACTTCTTAAATAAAAAGCCCGGGTTAAACCGGGCTTTTTATTTAATCTAATCTTTACAGTGTAATTATTTTGTCAGAACCATTTTTTTGGTTTCGACATATTCATTAGCAGTTATCCTGTAAAAGTACACACCACTGCTTAACCTATCTGCGCTGTAATTTACTGTGTATACACCTGCTGATAAGAATTGGTTATTAGCAATTACATCAACTTCCCTTCCTGCAATATCGTATATCCTGATAGATACATTTGCACCTTCAGGCAAAGAGAAATTGAATTTAGTCGTCGGGTTGAACGGGTTTGGATAATTCTGCGAGAGTGCAAATGAATTTGGTATTTCAGTTGAAACAGGATCTATACCAACAGTGCTTAAAGATGAAGAAATCCCGCCATTGTTCCTGACTGCCCACATCCTGCTGCCAATAGCAGCTTTTTGTATGTGAGTATACGTGCCCACAGGGGCTGTATAGTCGGTAGTGAACGTTACACCATTATCAGTAGTCCTGTAAATAGCCGTTGCCTGCCTTGTGAACCAGTAATTTGTAGTGTTCCCTGTTATTCCTGTTACATTCCCTGTACCCGGTGATGTGACCGCTGTCCAGTTCACGCCGCTGTTGTTTGTTGCCATCAACTGTGCCCCTCCCAGCATTCCGTTTGTTGTTGTATTGAACCATACAGCATATGAGCTTGCCTGAGTGGTTGATTGCACCTGCCATGTACCGGTAAGTCCCGAAAGCGGTGAATAATACACCCTGCTGTTATTGGTACCAAACCAGATGTTTGTACCTGATACATACATTGCATTATTCCAGCCGGCTTCTGCTCCGGCCTGAGGAACAAACATACCTGTAGAATCCCAATTCACGCCGCCGTTTGTTGTGCGCCAAAGTGACCACCTTGCGCCGACAGGATCACCGTACATTACTCCCACGAGGGGTGTTGTCATCCATATTGCATTCAAGAATCCGCCTGACTGTGTGAATACCTGAACCCATGTTAAACCGCCATTTGTTGAACGGTAAACAAAAGCTGTGGTATTTGAGCCTGTTACCAGGGCAGTAGTTGAATCAATCGCGAAAATATTATACAGGTCCAGTGTTCCCGGAATTCCGGTTCCCGTTGCGTTAATCCAGTTTATACCGCCGTTGTTTGTTCTTAACACACGTCCGGCATTTCCGCATACCCAGGCAATATTATCATTTACTCCCGAAACGGAGTTTAATGATGTTGTCACTCCTGATGACTGTTCCTGCCACTGTGCGCGCACAATACCGGAGCTCACCAGAAATAGTAACATAATTGTTAGACAATTAATAACTTTTTTCATTCTTTTCTTTCTTTAATTTATTGAACATAGTTTGTTAAAGAAAGTATATACAATTGTTATGCCATAAGATAAATTATTGTTTTTATCAGAATCGTTCTTGCTTAATACCGTAAAGTAATGACATGGTTGTCACAAAGTTCATGGCATAAAAAAACCCGCATTGTGCGGGTTTTGGATCAAATGAAAACTATTGTTCAGTTTATCTTCTCATCTTTTGGATTAATTGTTGGCTGAAATCCAAAGCCGCCCTGCGGCGGTCCGCCAACAAGCTGTATCTCACCAAACTGATTTTCGAACTTATCGATATTATCCTTCAGCGCGCCAAGCAGCATCTTTGCATGCTGCGGTGTCATTATAATTCTTGCGCTGATTTTGGATTTCGGTATTCCGGGCAATACACGTGTAAAATCAATAATGAATTCAGCAGGGGAGTGTGATATTATCGCCAAATTTGAATATATCCCTTCTGCCTCCTTTTCGCCGATTTCTATATTTATCTGCTGTTGTAAGTTGTTATTCTCTTCGTTTGACATAATTGTTCCTTTTATATTAAAAAAGCCCTAAAATGGGCTTTTTTT